>JANYEA010000020.1 GCA_025363385.1 Bacteroidota bacterium
AGTAACCGAAGAAATAAGCCATTGGAGCTATAAAGTAGCAAAAGGTGACAATAATACCGTTCGTGTGGACATAGATGGCAGGCTTTATACGCCACAAGAAATTTCTGCCATGATTTTGCAGAAAATGAAGAAAACCGCCGAAGATTATTTAGGTACAGAAGTTACAGAAGCTGTTATTACAGTTCCTGCTTACTTTAATGATGCCCAGCGTCAAGCTACAAAAGAAGCTGGTGAAATCGCTGGTTTAAATGTGCGCAGAATTGTGAACGAACCAACTGCAGCTGCATTGGCTTATGGCTTAGATAAAAAACATGCTGATCAGAAGATCGCTGTATTTGATTTGGGTGGTGGTACTTTCGATATTTCTATCCTTGAATTAGGTGATGGAGTATTTGAAGTAAAATCTACCAATGGTGATACACACCTAGGTGGTGATGATTTTGATAAAGTGATCATGGATTGGTTGGCTGATCAGTTTAAAACACAAGAAGCAATTGATCTTCGTAAAGATCCAATGGCTTTACAGCGTTTGAAAGAAGCTTCTGAAAAAGCTAAAGTAGAATTGAGTTCTTCTTCAGAAACTGAAATTAACCTTCCTTATATCACTGCAGTGGATGGCGTGCCTAAACACTTAGTGGTTAAATTAACTCGTGCAAAATTTGAAGCATTGTCTGATAATTTATTTGCACGTTGTTTAAAACCTTGCGAAGCTGCATTGAAAGATGCTGGTTACAATATTTCTCAAATTGATGAAGTAATCTTAGTAGGTGGATCAACTCGTATTCCTAAAGTACAGGAAATCGTTGAAAAATTCTTCGGTAGAAAGCCGAATAAGAGCGTTAACCCGGATGAAGTTGTTGCCATTGGTGCAGGTATTCAGGGTGCTGTATTAAGTGGTGATATCAAAGACGTATTGTTATTAGATGTTACTCCATTAGGATTAGGTATCGAAACAATGGGTGGTGTAATGACAACGATGATCACTTCAAACACAACCATTCCTACGAAGAAAACAGAAGTGTATTCAACAGCTAGCGATAATCAACCAGGTGTACAAATTCACGTATTACAAGGTGAGCGTCCTTTAGCTACACAAAATAAAAGCTTAGGAACTTTTAACCTGGATGGTATTCCTCCAGCTCCAAGAGGTGTTCCTCAAATTGAAGTAACTTTTGATATCGATGCTAACGGTATGATACATGTAAGCGCGAAAGATAAAGGAACTGGAAAAGAACAAAAAATACGTATCGAAGCTGGTAGTGGTTTGAGTAAAGAAGAAGTAGAGAAAATGAAAGCTGAAGCAAAAGCAAACGAATCGGAAGATAAGTTGGCTAGAGAGCGTGTAGAAAAAATCAATCAGGCAGATAGTTTGATCTTCCAAACTGAGAAGCAATTCAAAGAATTTGGAGATAAAATCCCTGAAGATAAAAAAGCACCCATCGAAGCAGCTCTTGCAAAATTGAAAGAAGCACACAAAAATCAAGATGTGCCAGCTATTGATACTGCCATGACCGAGATGAATACTGCTTGGACTGCAGCTAGCGAAGAGATCTACAAAGCACAGGCAGCCGCTGGCGAACAACCAGGTACTGATACTACGGGAGCTCATACAAATGCAGGTGCACAGCAAGGAGCTGGTGAAACAGTTACTGATGCAGAGTTTGAAGAAGTGAAATAAAGTAAGTGTAAAGTCAAAATTCAAAAGTCAAAAAAATAATTTTAAGGCAAGCAAAAGACTTTTTTACAATTTTAAAGCGGTTCCAATTTTTGGGCCGCTTTACTTTTTTGATAAATTGGAAATATATAATTGAATCTTGAACAACATGGCGTAAATCCATGATTTTCAATTATCTTGTCTGAATGAGCATATCTAAAACATTCGTTTATTCGAATAGTCCAGAGCCCCATCGTGTCCGTACCAAAGCCATTTTGAAAACCAATCCAGAGATTAGAAAACTAATTGGAAAGAACCCGGCTACATTTCTGGTGATCATTGGGCTCGTATCTTTTCAATTGTTTTTGTGTTGGATTTTGAGAGATCAATCGTGGTGGTGGGTGATAGGTATTGCTTATATCATGGGTGCTTTTGTAGACCATGCATTGTTTGTAATGATTCACGAATGTTCGCATCGATTGATTTTTAAAAAACCTGCTGCTAATCGTTTGTCTGGAATCCTTGCCAATATTCCACAGGTATTTCCAAGCTCTGTATCTTTTGAAAGATACCATATCAAACACCATTCCTTTCAAGGAGTAATGGAATTAGATGGAGACCTCCCTAACGAATGGGAGGCCAAACTAATTGATAACTATTTTATTGGTAAAATCATTTGGTTATTATTCTATCCTATTTTTCAGGTATTTCGTTTGTCAAGACTAAGAGAAATTAAACCATTTGATGGATGGATTGCGATGAATGTATTGGTGCAGTTGGTTTTCGTAGGATTAGTGATTTATTTTCTGGGAACAAAATCGATTATTTTTTTAGTGGCCAGTTTCTTCTTTTCTGTGGGCTTACATCCACTTGGTGCCAGATGGATTCAAGAACATTATCTAACAGGTGATGATCAGGAAACACATAGCTATTATGGTCCATTAAACAAAGTTGCTTTCAATGTAGGATATCATAATGAACACCATGACTTTCCTTCCGTACCTTGGAATAAATTACCACAAATTAGAAAAGATGCACCTGCATTTTATGATACTTTGCATTATCATACTTCATGGACAAAACTCTTTATCCGATTTTTATTCGACAAAGAAATTTCTCTTTATTCTCGTGTAATCAGAACCAATCGTGGGAAAGTTCCTTTATCAGATGAATCGAAACCCGATATGGAAGGATAATAAGTGCATTACATTTTTTGGGAAGGCTAACGTTTGTTAGGGCTTTGAATTATCTTTGGTCATAATTTTAAAACATGAATAATAGAACTGTTTATATTGTTTCTGCTGTGCGCACACCCATGGGTAGTTTTGGTGGAAGCTTAAAAGATTTTTCAGCCACACAGCTTGGTGCGATTGCTATCAAAGCTGCAGTAGAACGTGCAGGAATTCAGCCCTCAGATGTACAGGAAGTATTAATGGGCTCTGTGATACAAGCTAACCTAGGTCAAGCACCTGCTCGTCAGGCTTCAAAATTTGCAGGTCTTCCAGATTCAGTAATTTGCACCACCGTAAATAAAGTCTGTGCCAGTGGCATGAAATCCATCATGCAAGGCGCGCAATCGATCTTATTAGGAGATGCAGATATTGTGATTGCGGGTGGAATGGAAAGTATGAGTAATGTTCCTTTTTATAATGCAAACATGCGATGGGGTAATAAGTATGGTAACATAACACTCATAGATGGTTTGGCCAAAGATGGTTTAACTGATGTGTATCATAATTATGCAATGGGGAATTCTGCAGAATTATGTGCTAAAGAATGTAATATTAGTAGAGAAGAACAGGATGCATTTGCCATAGAAAGTTACCAAAGAAGTCAGGCTGCCTGGAACAAAGGACTTTTTAATGAAGAAGTTATTCCAGTGCCCATTCCACAGCGAAAAGGTGATCCCATTTTATTCAATAAAGATGAAGAGGCTTTTAATGTTAAGTTTGATAAGATCCCTGAATTAAAACCAGCATTTATCAAAGACGGAACGGTAACTGCAGCTAACGCTTCTACCATGAATGATGGTGCTGCTGCTTTGGTGTTGATGAGTAAAGAAAAAGCGGATGCTATGGGAATAAAACCGCTGGCTATTATTCGCAGTTATGCAGATGCTGAACAAGCACCTGAATGGTTTACAACCACTCCATCACTTGCTGTTCCTAAAGCTGTTCAAAAAGCAGGTTTACAAATGAATGATCTTGATTTTGTAGAATTAAATGAAGCATTTTCTGTTGTAGGAATAATTAACACACAAAAAATGAAATTAGATCCTGCAAAAGTAAATGTGAATGGCGGCGCCGTTTCATTGGGTCATGCGCTGGGATGTAGTGGTGCAAGAATCGTGGTTACTTTGATTCATGTGTTAAAACAAAATGCAGGTAAGATTGGTGCTGCTGGTATTTGTAATGGGGGAGGTGGAGCAAGTGCTCTTGTAATTGAACTTGCTTAATCAATCCACTTTTTTGAAAAATGTCTGAAATTAAAATTGTTCAAGTTGGAATAAATGAGGCAGAACTCATTGCCATCATCAGCAGAGAAACTTTTTATGATACCTATGCTGCAGAAAATACAGCCGCAAATATGGCTAAATTTCTCACACAGCAGTTTTCAAAATCAATGTTGATGGCAGAAGTAGGTGCTCCGGGTAACCACTTTTTCTTAGCATATAAAGAAGGAGTGGTAGCTGGCTATCTAAAACTAAAAGAAGCTACTCATCTACAAATCATCGGAGAAGAAGCCATCGAAATCTCCAGAATTTATGTGTGTAAACCCTTTATTGGAAAATCAGTAGGTAAGGCTTTATTAGCTGCTGCCATTGATTTTGCAAAGGAAAATGCAAAGGAATGTATCTGGCTGATTGCATGGAAAGAAAATAAAAGAGCGCTTGAATTCTATCAAAAAAATGGCTTTGAGATTTTTGCTGAAAGTACTTTCGTTTTGGGAAATGATCTTCAGTCAGACTGGGTATTAAAAAGAAGTATTCGTTAAAATACTTCTTTTTAATACATCATCCTTTTGCCATTATCTTACAGCTAATGCAATACCCAATCCTACTGTATTGTATTTCGCAAAAGTATAATCTGCATATACTTTTAATACAGTAATATTTAATCTAATACCCCATGTATTTGTAATGCCACTTGCTTTATACTGTAGTGAAATAGGATCTTTTTGTGTAACTGTTGATTTATCGTTTGGCGGAGGGAAACCGGTATTATAGGTAATGGTATAATCTCCTGTTAATTTGATATCTGATTTTCCGGTAGAATATCCAATAGAAGTATACAATTCTAATAAAGAGAATTTTACGGAAGCAATACCTTGTAAAGTAAATGCAGATATGGTATATCCAGCTATTGAATTATTACTTTGTACAGAAGAGCCTGCATCAAAGGTAGGTTTAAAGTTTGCATCAATTTTACTGTATCCAGCTAGTGCAGAAAGGTGTAGAAAAGGAACTTTTTTAATAAACGGAAGATAGTTTGAAAATTCATGTTGCACGGCTAAACCGAATACCCCAATTTCGGTATTTCCACCTGCACCAGATTTTGGGAAATAACGAAGTTTTACATCGGTATGTTTAATTAAACCCAATCCAATTTGAACTACGGGTAATGGAGTAGCTATAGGTAAAAAGGAAAGGTTCTTTTTCAAATCTTCACCAATACCTTTTGGCGCAGTAAAGCTGGTAGATACTGGCTGTCCGTTCACCGTACTATTTACATTAATTACCTGTGTGCTGGTACCCCCCATTAAAGTTGGTAAAGATGCAGAACTTGCAGCCCCACTTAATTTAAGTGTAGTATAATCTGCATTATTAAATGTAAAATTTTCTTTTTCTTTTGGAATAATAGCAAACTGGCCATTGATTGAAATATCAAATCCTAAAAACTTATGTGTTCTTGCTGTGGAATACCAGCCTCTTGAGAGGTTATGAATTTCTCCCTCAGCAAAGGGTCTGAAATATTCAGTACTATACTTATTGGCGTCTGCTAATGAGCCTGCAATAATTTGTCCAATGTCTTGTGCATTTGAATGATTGGAATAGCAAATGATCCCTAAAATGAAAATAATTTTTTTCATAACAATGATATTAGAATTGAAATATTTTGATAAAGATGGTGAATTATTTTTTAATGTTATTTGAGGATCCAATAAAGGGTCCGAACTTATGTTGTTTTTCAGATAAACTATCAGCATAAGGACCCATCGGACAATCAATTGTTTTTTTATTTATATCGGGCCAATCCATTGATTGATCTTTATGTGGTCTGGGTTGTGAATTTACAAATGCAGCAATATCCCAAGCAACTTCATTACTAATAGCAGGATGATGATAATTCACTGGATTGGGCATATTGTTTTTAATAAAGCCCGCAAATCTGGATAGCCGATAAATGCCTGCGCCATCATTATAACTATTTCTTCCCCAGAGTGGGGGATAGGTAAATCCAATTCCATTTAATGCAGGCATGCCATCACCTTTTATACCATGGCATTTGGCGCAATTGATTGTATAATATTGTTGCCCTTTAAATGGATCTGCGGCTCTTGATAAAAAGGGAAGATCCTGTATACCCGCTCCTTTTGGTTTCTCTCCTCTGGGAACTTCTTTCCCCAACCATTTAATATAGGCTACTATCGACCTCATTTCTTTGCTGTTACAATCCAAAGTCAATCCATTTAAACTTCTTTGTAAGCAATCGTTCACACGCATTTCAATAGACTCAAGCTTGCCACTCCGGGCCCTTATTTTGGGGTATTGAGAAGCTACAGCGCCATAATTATTACCCCAGGGTTTGGTACCTGCGTCTAAATGGCAATTCTGGCAATTCATGCCATTAGTACTATGCGAAATGCTTCCTTTGGGTCCCAGATATTGTGCAGTGTTACTGATTAATAGATAACCGTATCGAATAATATTGCCGCTACTGTCTGTTGGTATTTGATAGGGTCCGGCCCCTGTCCAGCAATTTGCAGTATCTATTGTAACGATTTCAGAAATGTGTTCTGAATTGCTTTTTCTACATAAAAAAAACAGACAGATAGTAGCTATTAAAATAAAAGAAAGGAGCTTCCAGAACTTCATGCTTGCTAGTGCGGAATTTTATTGCGAACCCAACCATAAACCCAGGTTCCTGCAATCGCACTAATTAAAGTTACAATTGTAACCGATATGCCGGTACCAATTTGAGCAAATAATGGTCCAGGGCATGCACCGGTGATGGCCCAGCCGAGCCCAAATAATAATCCTCCATAGATCTGCCCTACATTAAACGTTTTTTCTTCAAAATGAATAGCTTCACCATAAATGGTTTTGATCTTGAATTTCTTGATTAGAAATACTGAGATAGCACCAACCACCACAGCGGATCCTATTACACCGTACATATGAAAACTTTGCAATCGAAACATTTCTTGAATGCGAAACCAGGATATGATTTCTGCTTTTACAAAAACAATTCCAAAAACAATTCCCACGATCAAATATTTCAGGTTGTACCAGTAGGGATGCACTAATTCACTTTCATTGAAACAGGTTGCATCTAATGAACGTAATTCAAAATCGTTATCGGGTATATTCTTTGTCATATATTATCGAAGTATAAGAGGTAAAATTAAATTGGCCATGATAAAACCACCAGCCATAAAACAAATAGTTGCCACTAATGAAGGCCATTGAAGGTTGCTTAATCCGGTAATAGAATGTCCGGAAGTACATCCACCGGCATATCGTGTGCCAAAACCAACTAGAAATCCTCCCAACACCATGAGTAGCCAGCCTTTCATTTGCAGTAAACTTGACCAGTTAAAAATTTCAGTAGGAATTAATTGGCTATAATCTGTAATACCATAACCCTTTAACTCGGTTACTAAATTTGGATTTACTTGTATGGGTTGGGGGTTGGCTAATAATTGGGCAGCTATCAATCCACCAAAAAAAATACCTCCTACAAAAAAAAGATTCCAGGTTTCTTTTTTCCAGTCGTATTTGAAATAATGAATGCCAGAAGGAAAACAGGCCGCGCAAATATGGCGTAAGGAACTAGAGATGCCGAATTTTTTGTTGCCTATTAATAATAAGGCAGGAACCGTAAGTCCTATTAAAGGGCCAGCCACATACCAAGGCCAGGGTTGTTTAAGCCATTCAATCATTGCATCAATTTTAGTCTACAAAAATAGTAGAAAAAATAGAATTAGCAAATCGAATACAAACCCATTATTGGTGAAGGTTAGAGTTGGGTATTCTGTTGACTAAATGCAGAGATCGGAAATTTTTCACTCGCCTTTAGTTCATTAAATCCGGAAGCACAATTGATGAGATTTTGAAATCCACGGGCCCTCATGATGGATGTATAAATCATACTTCGATATCCTCCGGCACAATGTATATAGTAGGTTTTATTGGGATCGAAAATTTGTTTGCCTTCATCAATAAAATCGAGTGGGCTATTCTTTACTCCCAGAATATGTTCAGTATCAAACTCACTTTTTTTGCGCACGTCTAGGATTAACTGAGGGTCTTGTAATTGATAGATAACTGCCAATTGATAAGTATCTATAGATTCAATCTGGTCATACTCTTTTTTAGCCTGCTTCCAGGATTCAAAACCTCCTTTTAAATAACCAAATGCATGATCGAATCCTACCCTTGCCAATCGGGTAACTACTTCAATTTCCCGGCCTTCTTCGGTAACCAGCAGAATAGGTTGAGATACATTTTTAATAAGTGCTCCCACCCAGACAGCAAAACTTCCGTCTATTCCAATATTAATAGAACCTGGAATAAAACCATTTCCAAATTCCTTTGCTTTTCTTGTATCAATAATGATGGCTTCTGTTTCATCAGACGCAGCCTGAAAAGCGTTTGCACTAAGGGCTTTGCAACCTCTTTCAAGTACTGTATCGATATTTTCGTAACCCTGTTTATTCATTTGCACATTAAACGGAAAGTATCCTGGAGGTGCAACCAAACCTTCGGTTACTTCTTTTACAAATTCTGCTTTTGACATATTAGCTCTCATGGCATAATTCGTTTCCTTTTGATGGCCTAGTGTATCAATCGTTTCTGAACTTAATTTTTTGCCGCAGGCGCTGCCAGCGCCATGTGCAGGATATACAATAATATCATCAGCTAAGGGTAAGATTTTTGTACGGATCGAATCAAACAATAAGCCTGCTAATTCTTCGAGTGTTTGATTTGCTGCTTTCTGTGCAAGGTCTGGGCGGCCTACATCGCCAATAAAAATGGTATCACCAGAAAACAGCGCAGCAGGTTTTCCAGATGCATTATACATCAAGTAACAACAACTTTCCAGCGTATGGCCAGGAGTATGTAATAGTTCGAAAACTAAATTGCCTACTTTAAATCGCTCACCATCAATTGCCACTTTTGCATCGAAACCCGGTAACGCTGTTGGTCCGTATACAATAGTAGCCCCTGTGGCTTTTGCTAAATCCATATGCCCGGAAACAAAGTCTGCATGAAAATGTGTTTCAAACACATAAGTGATCTTGGCATTATTTCTTTTGGCTTTTGCCAGATATACATCAATATCGCGAAGCGGATCTATTACTACGGCCTCACCGTCACTTTCAATATAGTAAGCACCCTGGGCTAAACAACCGGTATAAATTTGCTCGATTTGCATGATATTCAATTTTCGAAGTAAAATTGAACTTTCTAAGGAAGGCATGCAATGACATTTGTCAGTTGATTACTTGAGAAACAATTCGTGAATGATGATATACATACCTGCGAGTAGCACAAAAATTCCAAAGCTTTTTTTGAGTTTTTCACCAGATATTTTTAATCCGATGGCGTTTCCAATAAATGTACCAAATACTGCATTTAGGGTAATAATCAAAAGGAGTTTCCAATGAATATCATATTGAGATAAATCACTCACAAATCCAAATAAGGCATTAAGCGCAATAATTAATAAGGAACTGCCTATTGCTTTTTTCATGGGTAAATGAAAAGAAAAAATCAACACAGGAATAATCAAAAAACCACCACCAGCACCTAATAAACCCGTTAAAATTCCAATTTGTATACCCCTTAATATAGCACTGCCATAAGGCATTGTGTAGTTTTTGCTTGTGTTGAGTGCAGGCGTTTTGTAAATCATTTTAAAAGAAGCCATAATCATTACTAGGGCTAATAAAACCATGGTTAATAATGATCTGGTAACTTCCAGATTCCCTATTTTAAAAAGATCTTCGGGTATAATTGGTATCAGTAACCTTCGTATCAGAACAACCGTAATAATGGAACTAATGCCAAAATAAAGTACAGCTTTAAAATGAATATTTCCGTTACGGTAACTGGTATACGCGCCAGCTAAACTGCTAACCCCTACAATAAATAATGAATAACCCGTAGCGATAGTAGGTTGTATATGAAAAAGATAGACTAATAATGGTATCGTAAGTATAGAACCTCCACCTCCAATTAAACCTAAGGAAATGCCAATCACTAAGGCAGCGATAAAGCCAATTATTTCCATACTTCTAGAATTATGTATGCATCCACAAAATCTTTAGTAAACATAAGATAAGATTGGCAAAACTGATTTTTATCATCCAACAATTAGGAAAAATCTTAGAACTTTAAGTAAATAAAACGAAAGAGTTATGATAATTAATAACAAATCAATTCGGGAATTACATTTTGATCATGAGTTATGGTTAACTGAAATGTCGTTCTGGAAACAAGAGATCGACATATTAGATAAGTATCTGGCGGCTGTAATTGTATCATTAACAGATCATACCAGTAGGGGTGAAGTAGAACATTTTCAGAACCAGTTTATCATTCAAAGGAGTTTTATCAATTCTCTGAAAAATGATGTGAAAGCACAGGAGAAACTAATTTCAGAATTGGAGAAAGATATCAATAATCGAATTTTACAACAGAAGAAAGCTGATGATGAGTATGAAATCAGAGATCGGATGCTAACCAATCAAAAACTATATAGTGAGTTGAAATTGTCTTTCAAGAAATGGTTGTCCAATAAATTATAATCATTAAAGGGCAGACTGTTCTAAAATTTCATCCATATGAATGGCAAAATGACTTTCATCGAAAGTACAGTTGCCATTTTTTATAACCAATACCTGGGGTGATTCATGTGCCACATGAAATTTTTCTGCGATAAGCGCAGAGATGGAGCGGTATTGTATTAAGTCGAGATAATAGAAATCAACAGCATCGTTTGAATCAGACCTTTCCAGTCTGTTCAGTATCATACTGCTGGTACTACAACGGGTACTATGTTTAAAAATAACCTGTGGTTTTGCAGAAGATTGCGTAACAATAGTCAACAATTGATCTTCAGACGTTAAAGGAATCCAATTCATACTTAGTTCAGTGATATTATATGGGTTCCTTATCTGCCCTTAAAGAAATTCTTATTGGTAGTTGGGCAACCATTGCCACGTGAGGAAACACATGATGAGCAGATAGCCACGGTAAATCCTACGATTATCAGCAGACAAGTGATTTTTTTCATGAGAAGAGTTTGATAAAGTAATTGACTGTATTTTTATACAATCTTATAACGGTAAAGATAAAGTTTCATTGTGAATTGCTGCCTTGTAGGCCTGTTATAATTGTTAAATTTTTTAATACAAGGCATAAAAATCTAATATGAAGGTACATTTTATATCAATTGGAGGCAGTGTAATGCATCAGCTCGCAATTGCATTGCACCGGAAAGGATATCAGATAACGGGTACTGACGATGAAATTTTTGAGCCATCAAAGACCAATTTAGTATCAGAAGGCATCTTTCCTACTAAAATGGGATGGCAGCCAGGTTTAATTACAAAAGACCTGGATGCAGTAATTCTTGGAATGCACGCAAGAAACGATAATCCTGAATTACAAAAAGCATTGGATTTAGGTCTGAAGATCTATAGTTTTCCTGAATATATATATCATGAGAGCCAGGAAAAACAGAGAATTGTAGTAGGGGGAAGTCATGGTAAAACCACTACCACCAGTATGATCATGCACGTGTTGCAAAGTTTGCAGGTAGATTTTGATTACTTAGTGGGGGCAAAACTCAATGGATTTGATCAATCTGTAAACATTACCCATGCACCAATTATTGTATGTGAAGGTGATGAATATCCTGCAAGTGCCATAGAGGAAAAACCAAAGTTTCATTTTCTGTTTCCGCATATTGCTATCCTTACTGGGATTGCCTGGGATCATATCAATGTATTCCCCACTTTTGAATTTTATTTGGAACAGTTCCGCATTTTTATTTTAAAAATCGAGGCAGGTGGATTATTAATCTATAATAGTTCTGATAAAGTATTGGATCAGTTAGTGAAAGAATGTTTTCGGGCTGATATTCGTTATCAACCTTATGAAGTTCCCACGCATACCATTATGGATGGGAAAACATCTGTAATTATTGAGGGATGTTCCACTGTTTTAGATGTTTTTGGAAATCATAATTTAATGAACCTATATGCTGCATTTTATGCTTGCAAAGAAATAGGGGTTACGGCTGCAGATTTTGTAAAAGCGATTGCTGATTTTACGGGAGCATCAAAACGTTTAGAACTGCTGGCATCTAATGAAAATACCAATGTGTATCGAGATTTTGCTCACGCTCCTAGTAAGGTTAAAGCAACTATAGAAGCGGTTAAACAACAATATCCTAACAGAAAATTAATAGGTATTTTAGAGCTGCATACCTTCAGTAGTTTGAATGAAAAATTCATGAACGAATACAATGGCGCATTGAGTAAAGCAGATGTGGCAATTGTATTTTATTCAAAACATGCACTAGAAATTAAACGGTTACCTGATTTACCCATTGATAAAATTCAGAGTGGTTTTCAACAACCCGGTTTGATGGTGATGAACGATCAAAAACAACTGGGAGATTGGTTGTTAAAAAATGATTTTAGCAATTCAAATATTGTTTTGATGAGTAGTGGCAATTATGATGGCTTAGATATGCTTACTTTCGCAGAACGGGTAACCCATTAATCAGTGAAATTATTATCGCTAACATGAAATTACAATTAACAAGACCAATCGCTTTTATCGACTTGGAAACAACTGGGATCAACATTACTACAGATAGGATTGTAGAATTAGCGATCGTAAAAATTTCACCCGACGGTTCTAAATTGGTGAAAAGAAAATTAATCAATCCATTGATGCCCATACCTGCTTCATCTAGTGCTATTCATGGTATAACAGATGAAATGGTGAAAGATGCTCCGAGTTTCAAACAAATTTCAAACGAGGTAAAGCAATTTATTGAAGGTGCAGATTTGGGAGGTTATAATAGTAATCGATTTGATATACCCATGTTGCTTGAAGAATTTTTACGTGCAGGAATTGAATATTCAGTAGATGGAAAGAGATTGGTGGATGTTCAAAAAATATTTCACATGATGGAACAGCGCACATTGAGTGCCGCGTATAAATTTTATTGCAGCAAAACATTAGAAGGTGCACATGGTGCCGAAGCAGACGCCACTGCAACCTGGGAAGTTTTGGAAGCACAATTAGAACGCTATCCTCAAATTGGAGATAGTGTTGATAGCATCGTTAAATTTACTGGGGAAGATGATATTGTTGATTTCGCCAGAAGATTTGTAAAGGAGAAAGGAGTGGAAGTGTTCAACTTCGGAAAACATAAAGGCAAGCCCGTTGCACAGGTATTGAAAGAAGAACCACAATACTACGATTGGATGATGAAAGGAGATTTTCCAATCAACACCAAACAGAAGCTCACAGAAATGCTCAATAAAACCTTGTTAAAAAAAGGGTAATCGGCAATATTTAGCCAATTTATTCAAGTATTTATCAATTATAGTGCTGCTAAAAAGAACAGAATTGTAAATTAGCATTTAAATAGAATGTAAGGATTGGAAAAAATTGTTATCATACCTACTTATAATGAAAAAGAGAATATAGCTCTGATCATTGAAAAAGTATTTTCAATGGGCCTTGGATATCATATTCTGGTAGTAGATGATAATTCTCCCGATGGCACTGCTATGATAGTAAAATCTTTGATGGCAAAATATACCGAACAATTATTTATTGAAGAACGTTTGGGAAAGCAGGGATTAGGCACTGCTTATATACTTGGATTTAAGTGGGGAATTGAAAAAGGTTACCAATTCATTTTTGAAATGGACGCTGATTTTTCTCATAACCCTGAAGACCTGGAAAGACTCTATGATGCTTGTAAAACAGGTGGAGCAGATCTGTCAATTGGTAGTCGTTATGTGAAAGGTGGAAAAACTGAGAATTGGCCCCTCGATCGAAAAATTTATTCAAAAGGCGGAGCATTATATACAAAAATGATTACCTGGATGCCAGTTCAGGATCCTACAGCAGGTTTTATGTGTTATAAGCGCGAAGTGCTTGACGCAATTAATTTAGATGAGATCAGTTTTGTGGGTTATGCGTTTCAAATTGAAATGAAATTCGCCGCATGGAAATTGGGATTTAAATTCAAAGAAGTGCCCATCACTTTTATTGACCGTAAAACGGGTTATAGTAAAATGAATAAAGGCATTATTAAAGAAGGTGTAATTGGCGTTTTAAAGATTCAGTGGCATAGCCTTTTCAAAGACTACCACAAGCGCTTAAAAAACAATAACTAATCCTGATAAGACAAATTCAAATCATCCCAGCTTTTATTTTTAATCGCATCCATTACCAGCCAGGAAGCAATTCCAGATAACAAACAGAGTATCATTAAAACAGGCATAAAACTGTAAATCATATAATGAAGCAATGCAATACTTGCTGGAATAAACATGGAAACCATTCCCCTTATAAAATTCGATTTTACCTGATTCTGTGATTGAGAAAATGGAAATTCCTTAACCGATATAAAAGCAATGGAACAAGTAATTAAGAATTGATTGAATAATCCAAATAACAAATTGGGTAATATTTTAGGGCCAACAATCACAAGCGCTACAATTGCTGTTACTGTTATAAGGGGTAAATAAAATTTTGCAATCATAGATTTCACTGCGCCACTTATAATTCTTCCAGGTTTTGCAATTGGTGTGGTATAATAAAACCAGGCAGCTTTATACTTTTCTGAAAAGATCATTTGATTCAATGCCATGATTAACATGAGACTGCTAAAATAAATTAGACTAATAAAAATAATTTTACCCCTTCCGCTTTGGTCTTTTATGTCTGCCAATGAGATTTTATTATTGTTCATAAACATAATAACAAGATATACCACCAAATAGCCAAGAGAAGGATACACTTTCATTTTAAAATCTCTGCTACGGGAAGACATTTTCCAAACCTGTTGAAATGACATTCGTTCTGCGCCTTTTTCAGTGAAAAAACTGGAAATTTTAGATAGGTAACTTATTTTTAAAGGAACATCTTTTTCATTTTTTAAAGGTTGAGCAGAAATGCTGGTTTCACTTCCACTTCCACTTATCATGGAAAGTTTCTGATTAAACGAAGGAGCAAAAAATTTAATCACAACCCATATGCTCAAAAAGGGTATGAATACACTGAATAGCAAACAAATTACTAAGGGCAAACTAAATTGAAAACTGGTTAATAATTCCCAGGCTCCTGCAAACCAATAGGGTGGTGCCAACCAAGCCCAAATATTGGAACGAATATCATACTGTTCCATCGCTGCTTTATTAATTAACCTTGGAACTAGTTGATAGCCTGCATAAAATGTGATGGCAAAAATGATTTGAAAATAACTGATGATCGCTTTAAATCTCTCCGGGGTAGTAACCCTTAAAATAAATATATATAAAGCATTTATTAGGAATATTGTAAGTAATGTGGCTAAGCCCGTTAAGAGTAAAAAAGGGATCAGCTTGAAAATGCCATATCGGTAAACTAACAGAATGATGGCTGGTAATACCATTGGGATCACCATTTTTGAAATATGTATCAGTATGTGTAATAAGCGGGCAAAAACAAAAGTTTTATCAGATATCGGTTTGGGTAAGATTACGATATTATCCCTGATATCAATTAGTACCGAAGTGAAATCTGCAATTAACGTAGATGCCAGCACAAAAATGAAAAATGAAAAATAAATGGTAAGTCTTGTGATCATATCGTGACCCACAAAAAAACTAATCAGAAAAAAGCTTCCCAGAAAAGCGCTCATAATCATCGAGCCCAATGTGGCAAAAGAAATAGGTTTTTTTTGCTTTTTTTGTTGCGTTTGATGTATGGTGTTGGGTCTCCTATCATCAATCAATAGTTTGGTTTTTACAACTACCCTCAATTGATGCACATTGATGCCCATTTTTTCATAGATATTCGATGGCAACATAACAACCCATACAAAAAAGCGATTTATAATATTCATGGATTGTTGTTTTAATTTTCAAAAGCATGCATCATTTGATCTGCTGCATCAGATAATGATTCCTTGGCCGTCATGTGTGCAAATATTTTTTCTAGACTTTGATTGCCTTGCTGACTTTGTAATTCTTCAAAACTTCCGTCAGCTATTACCATGCCTTCATTAATTAATACAATCCGATCACTTACTTTTTCAACAACATCCATCATATGACTACAATAAAATATGGTTTTTCCATCTTTGGCAAGTTTGCTGATAAGATCTTTTACAATGATCACACTATTGGCATCTAATCCGCTCAAGGGCTCATCCAGTATAATAATATCGGGATTGTGTAAAAGACCAGAAACAATCAGAACTTTCTGACGCATGCCCTTACTAAAAGTGTCCATTCGCTGATTCATATTGCCGTCTAAACCAAATGCAGCAAGCATTTTTCTGATTCTCTCTTCTGCAATCTCATTTGGTATTTCATATAATTCGGCCATGAAACCTAAAAATTCAGATGGAGTGAGCACATCATATAATTCTGCTAACTCAGGAACGTAACCTATTTTTCTTTTTACCGATAATGGATCTTGTTTTAAATCGATCCCATCAACCCATACTTCTCCTTCATAATCAGAAATCAACCCGCATAAGATTTTTACAGTGGTACTCTTGCCCGCACCATTGGGGCCAATGTAACCAATAACCTGCCCCGGAAAAATAGTTAAATTGATTCCTTTCAATACTTTTTTATCGCCATAATTTTTTACAACATTCTTCAGCTTGATAATAGGTTCCATATCCTTTTTTTATGATTAGTATCGGGATGCTTAATTTATTACAATATCCCTATAAATTATTTCTAAAGCTCTTTTTTAAATAAAATATTTTTAGGTTCTTAAAATAATGAGTTCAACCCTGATATATTAATCAGAATAACCTTTCTTTGAGATAGATGAAACAAGCATTGATTAGATTACATATTGCTGTTTTTCTCGCGGGTTTTACCGGAGCTTTGGGTGTTTTAATCACACTCAACGAGGGATTGATTGTATGGTATCGGATGATGATTACGGTGATTAGCTTATTCCTTTTATTACTCTGGAGAAAAAATCTTCAAAAAATAAGTATGGTTAAAGCTATTCAACTACTGATGATTGGGTGCTTGATTGCCATACACTGGGTTTGTTTTTATGGTAGCATTAAATATGCAAACGTTTCAATCGGACTCATTTGTTTTGCTTCTACTGGATTGTTTACCGCATTGCTGGAACCTTTAATGACAACAAAAAAATTTAGCTGGGCTGAATTATTTCTTGGTTTAATAAGCTTGCTCGGAATCTATTTGATCTTTCATTTTGATGCCAGGTATCGAACGGGTATTATTATTGGGATCGTGTCTGCTATTTTTGCAGCATTGTTCTCTGTATTTAATAAGAGAAACGTAGCTACAGTTGCCCCTCAAACAATGATGTTATACGAGATAAGTGGTGGTGTTTTATTACTTACGGGATTGATGCCTTTTTATTTATCTAAATTTCCTGCCCAGCACTTGATACCCTCATTTTCAGAATGGGGATGGTTATTGGTTTTAAGTTGGTTTTGTACTGTATGGGCAATGGATCTGATGTTGCAGGCACTGCAAAAAGTTTCTGCATTTACACTGAACCTCAGTTTAAATCTTGAACCCGTTTATGGGATACTATTAGCATTCTTGCTTTTCCAGGAACAGAAAGATTTACAAATTAGTTTTTACTTTGGTCTTGCACTCATTGCGGTTTCTGTTGCCATACAAATGGTTCGTATTTTAAAAAACAGGGGTGCTAAAATTCAATAATAAATCCAATAGTGGGAGTTACCGTTGCATCCTCATTGATTAAATAATAGGGTATTGCATTACTTCCGTTTTGCTTAATGGATTGCCCATCTGTAGTTAAGAATGAAGTATTATCTGCATTTCTTTTAAATGTATAAATAGGTGCAGCTGGGTTCTTTGCTAAATACCAGTTTGTAATATCAAAATAAAGGTCGAGTGTAGTTTTTCTAAAATTCCATTTCTTATCAATACGAATATCACTTGCATTGAAATTTTTTAAACGGCTTGTATTAATTTGAGTGTAATCTAAGGACCCGGAACCTAATGTGAGATAATTAGTACGACTCAACATTTCATTATAAGGTGTATTCGGAACTCCTCCCTGATATCGAAATTTTAATCCTAGCTCCCAGTTTCCGGGAAATTGATAACCCATTGTGAAATTGAGTAAATGTTTGTTATCCCATGAACTTGCAGTATACTTGCCATCAGCATTGGTATACTCAGATCGAAAAAAAGTATAACTCACAATTCCAAAGAACCTTTTTGTTAACTTCTGTTGTGCAAAAAATTCAAATCCAAATGCCCTTCCCTTGCCATTGGTAACCACTGGCTCATTTCCTAATATAGCCGCATCTCCTCCTAAGTTTGACAAACTAATTCCATTTTGAAGGGATACGGGTACGTTTGAATATTGCTTATAAAATCCCTCTAATGTAAATCTGGTTGATTCACTTTTTAAATGCTCGAGGCCAATTACATAATGAGTGCTATTCATGTATCTGGCATCTTTATTTTGAAACTGTTGACCATTTTGAAAACCGAGTATAGTATAGGGTGGAATTTTCGAATAACTGCCAATAGAACCATTTAAAGTCCATCGATCTGCCAGCACATACGACATACTTATTCTCGGACTTAATGTTGCCAAAGGATTTCCTCCATTTGATGTGAATGAATTTAAATCCGTTCTAATACCGGCACTAATGCCAAATCTATTTTCAAAAAATCGCTCTCCTACCTGCGCAAATAAACCCAATTTGCTAAAATTTATACTTGTATGATAATTAAATGTTTGAGCAGGCACCAAGATATTTCCAGAATTATCAGTAATAGCAGCCTTGGTTATTTGAAAAGTTTGATTCTCATAATGCACTAGTTGTACATCAGCACCAAAGGAATATTTCCATCCATTACTATTTTTATTTACATCAAAACGCAATTTATTTTCTGTCTCTTTTGAGTTAACATCTAAAGTTTGTGTTCCTTTAATAGGGCCTAAATTATTTTCGAATTTTTCGTTTTGATTACTAAAATCATTCCTACTTAACGATATATTCCAATAACCATTTTGGATCAGTTTTTTAACACTTAAACCAACGGTATAATTCCATTGTTGAATAGACGGGTTACTATTTAAAATGTATAATTTTTCAGGTGTGGCTTTTTTGGGTGCTGCAAAACTAAACTCATCAATAGCTCCTACACCTAGAAAACTAAGGGTTGTCTTATTATCTATCTGATGTGTGATCTTATATTGGAAGTCCCAATAATTAGGTCTGATTGGTAAATCAATTGCCTTAAATAACAATTGCAAATAACTTCTTCTTGCAGAAGCCAGAAAAGTAGTTTTACCAGAACTCGATAAAGGGCCTTCTAATGTGGTGGCAAGCTCTGTGGCGCTCAGTCTAACATTACCTTGTAACCTATTTGCGTTTCCTTTTTTTTGCTTAAACTCAAAAACAGATGATAGTGCATTATCGAATCTGGCATCAAATGCGGTGGTACTTAATTTTACATCTTCAATAAAACTTACGTTTAAAATACCTGCCGGACCGCCGGCACTTCCTTGTGTAGCAAAGTGATTGATCACAGGTACTTCTATGCCATCTAAATAATACACATTTTCATTGGGAGCCCCACCTCTAATGATGATATCGTTTCTGAAACCCGCGGTACTGGCTGTTCCTCCAACTCCTGGTAAACTCTGTATCACCCTTGAAATGTCGAAGTTGCCTCCCGGGTTACGTTTTATTTCTTCCGTAGTTAGTCTTTGTACACTCAAAGGAGTTTCCAAGGTCGCAGCTTTAACCGTTTTCCTTCCTCCACTAACTACGGTTACAGATTTTAATTCAGTGATAGATGGCTCCATTTCAATATTGAGGTTATTCTCATTTCCAGAACTGATCAGAATATTAAAAAGTGTAACCGTATTATATCCGATTGCTGAAAAACGAATGGTATAACTTCCTGTAGAGAGTTGTGTAATTCTAAACCTGCCTAAACTATCTGACACTAACTTTTTAGCTCCTAAATCGATGCTCACACTGGCAATAGGCTTTTGCTCTGTTTTGCTAATGATATTGCCAGAAATTGATCCGGTTTTTTGTGCATTCAGAGTTAAAATGGATAGCATCCAAAATGCTATTATAAAACTTATTTTCATCCTAGTATTTTGATTTGGCAAATTTACTGTTGTTTAAATCAAAGATGTTCCACTCGTATAAAAGCGGCGAAAATCTATTGATCCTTTATTATATTTAAAGTATAATTGAATTTATATGAAACAATTCTTACTTGTATTTTGTTTGATGGGTATTGCAGTTTTTTTACATGCACAGAAAAAACCACTAGATCATTCTGTATATGATAGTTGGCAAACCATTGGAGAACGATTGCTGAGTAATAATGGCAAGTATATTTCTTATACTATCAATCCTCAGGAAGGAGATGCCAATTTGGTACTGCAATCGGTAAATGGTAGTTATAAAATGGAATTTGCAAGAGGGTATGCTGCTGAATTTACAGAAGATAGCCGCTTTTTGGTATTTAAGATTAAGCCAACCTTCAAAGAAACGCGGGATGCCAAAATAAAAAAGAAAAAACCGGAAGAAATGCCAAAAGATAGCCTGGCATTTATAGAACTTGGTAAAGACAACCTCGTGAAAGTTCCTAAAATCAAGAGTTTTAAATTACCTGAAGACTCAGGTAATTGGTTGGCATGGCTCTCAGAGAAAGTTGTTTCTGATAGTAAACCAAAACCTGAATTAGATTCAATCTCTAAACTGAAAGCAATGGTTGCTTACTCTGATAGTTTACTACATATGGTAGATAGTATCCGTTTAAAAATATACGATGTTAAATTAAGAGGCATCGGCATTATGCAAACACCCAAAAAATCTGCAACTCCTAAATTGGCAGAAGATCCCATTGAAGAAGGAACGGAACTCACCGTTCGAAATTTAATAAGTGGAGAGCAACAGACATATAAATTAGTAACTGAATATTTCTTCAATAAAAAAGGTAATACACTGGTATATGAAACCAGCAAAAAAACAGGCGATAGTTTGGTAAAACCATTGGTAGTTAAACTGGATTTAGCAAAGAAAGTTTCAAAAATAATCTTCCAAAATTTCAATGACGCTAAAGGGTATAAACTTGATGAAACAGGATCGCAATTGGCTTTTGTAGCAGAGAGAGACAGTAGCATTAAGGCACTTTTGAAATTCTATAAACTATATTATTTTAAAGAAGGGGCAGATAGCGCCAAATTGATAGCTGATAAATCTACGAAGGGAATGCCAGCTGGATTTTCGGTTAGTGATAATTCCAATATTTTGTTTAGTAAAAGCGGACAACATTTGTTTTTTGGAACTGCAAACATTCTTCCCGCTAAAGATACCAGTCTTCCAGAATTTGAAAGAGTAGCAGTAGATGTATGGCATTACAACGATGATTATTTGCAACCCATGCAATTAAAAAATCTGGATACAGAATTGAAAAAAAGTCATTTGGCCAGATTTGATTTCGATAAAAATGAAATGATTCAATTAGGCAGTCCAGATTTTCGTTCTTTACTTTTAACGAAGGAAGGAGATGGATCTGTGGCATATGCTGTTGCCGATAAAGACAAGAGAGTTGCCATGCAATGGCAGGGATTTATTGAAAGCGACCTGTATGCGATCAATGTACAGAATGCCGAAAAGAGCCTAATACAAAAAGATTTCAAAGGAAATGTATATCCTTCATATAGTGGTAAATACCTTGTCATGTATGATGATAAGAAAAGGAATTACAGTACATATAATAGCGAATCAAAACAAATCATCGGAATTGCAAAAGACATTAAATACCCTTTGTATGATATAGAAAATGATGTGCCAGACGATCCGAATGCTTATGGTATTGTTGGTTGGATAGAAAATGATGCGGCCATTTTAATGTATGACGAATTTGATATTTGGCAAATCGATCCACAGGGAATTAAAGTATCTATCTGTATCACAGGTGGATTAGGAAGGAAGTTCAAAACAACTTATCGAAATATTGTATTGAATAAGGAAGATAAGTTTATAAAAAATGGACAACCATTATTATTCAATGCTTTTAATAATACAGATAAGACATCTGGGTTGGTTTGGCATTCATTAGAAAGCGTATTTATACCTGCTGTTACTTATCCTGCAAGAGTTTCAGGAGCAATAAAAGCAAAAGAAGCAAATGTAATGAGCTATGCTTCTGAAAATTACCAGCATTCAGCAGATATTCGTGTGTTAGAGATTGCTGCCAATAATTTTGCTGATTCCAAAATACTTTCAGGTACCATTTTATATCAACCCAATTCTCAACAGGGTAATTATAATTGGGGTACTGCGGAATTGTTTAAATGGAAAGCCTATACTGGCAAAGAAGCAGAGGGAATCGTTTATAAGCCGGAAGATTTTGATCCGAAGAAAAAATATCCAATGATTGTTTATTTCTATGAACGAAACAACAATACTTTATATAATTACAATGCACCCTTACCAACACCTTCCAGATTAAACATTCCGTTCTTTGTTAGTAGGGGTTATATTGTTTTTGTGCCAGATATCTGGTATAAAACAGGTTATCCAGGGCAAGGAGCTTATGACTATATCGTAAGTGGAACCAGGGCTGTAGTAAAACAAGGTTATGTTGATAGCACCAAGTTAGGTTTGCAAGGGCAAAGTTGGGGTGGATATCAAATTGCGTATCTGATTACAAAAACTAATTTGTATGCTGCTGCATGGGCTGGTGCTCCTGTGGCAAATATGACAAGTGCTTATGGAGGTATACGATGGGGCAGTGGGATGAATCGACAATTTCAATATGAAAAAACACAGAGTAGGATTGGAGGCACACTTTGGGAAAAGCCAAATTTGTATGTACAAAACTCAGCATTGTTTTCATTACCTAAAGTAACCACCCCATTGGTAATTATGGCAAATGATGCGGATGATGCAGTGCCTTGGTATCAAGGTATTGAAATGTTTACGGGTATGCGTAGACTAGGTAAAAAAGTTTGGATGTTAAATTATAATAACGAGGCTCATAACTTAGTAGAGCGCAGAAATAGAAAAGATATTCAAATAAGAGAGCAACAATTTTTCGACTATTTACTGAAAGGTGAAAAACCCGCAAAATGGATTAGTGAAGGTGTTCCAGCAGTGATGAAAGGAAGGGACTGGGGATTAGAAGTTAAGTGAAAAGTAAAGAGTGAGGAGTAAAGAGTGGAATCCTCTCCTAGAAGGGTCCCGAGCTGAGCGAGAGCAGGGTGGGTAAGGTTTAAAAAGCTAGATAATAATTCGTAAGTAGATCAATAAATCGATCGGTATAAACCCTGTGGTCTTGAATGATAATTTCTTCAGACTGCAGGTTTTTTGTATTTCTGGAAAAAGCTAGAAATGTTCTGAAATAAGTATGTTTTGAGGTCTGTTTGATGTCTGCATTTGCGAATAATTGCAATCCGGTTTCCGTTGCCAATTGTACCATTTTTTCTTTTCTGTGAAATGGAAGCAGCAAAACAATGATTCCATTTTCCTGTAGTTTTTGTTCTGCATTTGCAATTAGTTCTTTTAGTGTGAGTGCAGAACTATGCAACGCGAGATTTTTTTTTGTATCTGGAGATGCTAAATCATTTTCAAAAAATGGAGGGTTTGAAATGATGCAATCATATACGCTTCTCGATTCCCAGGTTTTGAAATCTGTTTCAGCGATTTTAATTTTCGAAGCAAATGGACTCGCTAAAAAATTCTCAGAAGCTTGACTGGCAGCCGCCTGATCAATCTCTATCGCATCAATGCTACAATCTATTTCCTGTGCGGTTATAAGGCTTAATAACCCAGTGCCAGTTCCAATATCGAGCAACGATATCTTCTTGCCATATTGCTGATTTTTCAGTAATTCAACAACCCAAGCCCCAAACAAACAGGCATCTGTACAAACTTTCATGGCACAGTGTTCCTGTTCTATTTTAAATTGTTTGAATTGGAAGAAAGTATTTGGCACGGAATAAAATGTTTCAAACTGAATATACGTTAACCCTAGGCTTCAGCCTAGGAATTTAATAGAAACGCCCCGAATAAATTCGAGGCGTTTCTATACATATGATTTCTTATTATTTATCAGAAGTTAAACTAGAGAATAAATATTCCTTATTTAAGCGTGCGATATTACTGATTGAAATTTCTTTCGGACAAGTTGCTTCACATGCACCTGTGTTAGTACAGGCACCAAATCCTTCTTTATCCATTTGAGCCACCATGTTCAAAACCCTTGATTTTCTTTCAGGCTCTCCCTGTGGTAATAATGCTAAATGAGAAACTTTAGCACTCAGAAATAACATGGCAGAACTGTTTTTACAAGCTGCCACACAGGCCCCACAACCAATACACATAGCAGCTGCAAATGATGCATCAGCATGGTCTTTATTGATTGGTAAAGAGTTCCCATCAACTGCATTACCAGTATTAACACTAATATATCCGCCTGCTTGAATAATACGGTCGAAAGCAGAACGGTCTACCATCAAATCTTTGATCACTGGAAATGCACCCGCTCTCCATGGCTCAACCACAATAGTATCGCCATCTTTGAACGCACGCATATGCAACTGACAGGTTGTGTTAGCCATCCATGGTCCGTGTGGTTTACCATTGATGTACAAAGAACACTGTCCGCAAATACCTTCTCTACAATCATGGTCGAATGCAATGGGTTCTGCACCTTCCACAATTAATTTTTCATTTAACACATCAATCATTTCAAGGAAAGACATTTCTGAAGAAATATCTTTAACCTGATAGCTTACAAAACCACCTTTGTCCTTACTGTTTTTTTGTCTCCACACTTTAACAGTCAAATTCATATTGTAGTGTTCCATTCTATAAAGTTTGTCGTTGTTTAAGTCAAATTTCAAAAGTCAATATTCAAAATAATGAACTGACTGTATTTTATAATTATTTATAAGAACGCTGAGATGGTTTAACAACATCATAGATCAATGGTTCTTTATGCAAGTTCCATTCATGTTCTGCTTTGTATTCCCAGGCTGCTACATACATATAATTAGCATCATCACGTAAAGCTTCACCTTCTTCGGTTTGGTACTCTTCTCTGAAGTGTCCGCCACAGCTTTCATTTCTATTCAATGCATCGATACACATCAGTTCTCCTAACTCAATAAAGTCTGCTACACGATTTGCCTTATCTAATTCAGGATTCATTTCATTAACCTCGCCCGGTATTCTTACATCACTCCAAAATTCTTTTTTCAGTGCCTGAACTTCTCTGATGGCTTCTTGTAAACCTTTTTCGTTTCGTGCCATACCACATTTATCCCAAATGATTTTACCTAAACGTTTGTGAAAGCTTTCTACCGATTGTTTACCCTTGATGTTCATCAATTTTTGAATTCTATCGTTGGCAACTTTTTCTGCAGCTTCGAAAGCAGGGTGTGAAGTTTCAATAGCTTTGCTATAAATATCATCCGCTAAATTATTTCCCAAAGTATAAGGGATCACAAAATAACCATCCGCCAAACCTTGCATCAAAGCTGATGCCCCTAAGCGGTTAGCACCATGATCGCTAAAGTTTGCCTCACCTAAGCAATACAAACCTTTTACGGTAGTTTGTAATTCATAATCTACCCATAATCCACCCATGGTATAGTGTACCGCAGGATAAATTCGCATTGGAAATTCGTAAGGATTTTCTCCTGTGATCTTTTCGTACATATCAAAAAGATTACCGTACTTTTCTTTCACAACTTCCTTACCTAAAACAATGATGTCTTCCATGCTCATATGGTCGTTGCCTTCTTTACCGGCTTCTATTTTACCATATCGAACAATGGCATCAGCAAAATCAAGGTAAACTGCTTGTTTACTTGTACCAACACCATAACCCTCATCACATCTTTCTTTTGCAGCACGAGAAGCCACATCACGGGGAACAAGGTTACCAAATGCAGGATACCTTCTCTCCAAATAGTAATCTCTTTCTTCTTCAGGAATATCTATTGCTTTTCTCTCGTCTTTTTTCTTTTTAGGAACCCAGATGCGGCCATCATTTCGAAGCGATTCAGACATCAATGTCAATTTAGACTGATGATCTCCACTCACTGGAATACAAGTAGGGTGGATCTGAGTAAAACATGGGTTTGCAAATGCAGCTCCATCTTTGTGTGCTTTCCAGGCAGCGGTTACATTACAGCCCATTGCGTTGGTAGATAAATAAAATACGTTTCCGTATCCACCAGTACATAATAAAACAGCGTGTCCAAAATGTCTTTCTAATTCGCCACTCACCAGATTTCTGGCGATAATTCCTCTTGCTTTATCATCTATCTTAACCACTTCCAACATTTCGTGGCGTGGATACATTTTTACATTACCCAATGCTACTTGTCTTTCTAAAGCTTGGTATGCACCAATTAATAATTGTTGCCCCGTTTGTCCGGCAGCATAAAATGTTCTTTGTACCTGAGTACCTCCAAAAGAACGGTTACTTAATAAGCCACCATATTCGCGTGCAAAAGGAACTCCC
Source organism: Bacteroidota bacterium (assembly GCA_025363385.1). Taxonomy (GTDB): domain Bacteria; phylum Bacteroidota; class Bacteroidia; order Chitinophagales; family Chitinophagaceae; genus Sediminibacterium. Next base: position 26,669 of record JANYEA010000020.1, read on the forward strand.
TGCGCCACACATTGGTCAATGATATTACCACTCACTTCTGCCAAACGATGTACATTGGCTTCTCGTGCCCGATAATCGCCTCCCTTGATAGTATCGTAGAATAAACGGAAAATACTGTCACCATCATTTTGATAGTTTTTGGCAGCATTGATGCCACCTTGTGCCGCAATACTATGTGCACGACGTGGTGAATCCTGATAACAGAATGCTTTTACTTTGTATCCCAACTCACCCAATGAAGCCGCTGCAGAAGCACCAGCCAAACCGGTACCTACTACAATTACTTCTAGTTTACGTTTGTTAGCAGGGTTTACAAGTTTGCAATGTCCCTTATAAGCGGTCCATTTATCATCTAAAGACCCCGAAGGGATTTTCGCGTCTAACATATATCCAAGTTTACTATGATTAGAATATCGTATTTATTAAATTGATGCTATTATTTATGAAAGCTATTAGTTAAGCCAACTTAAATAAAAACTCAAAGGCATCATCGCAAAAGCCAAAGTGATGATCACTGAAAAACCATAACCAATACTAGTTAGCATTTGGTTATATTTTTTATTGTGAACACCCATTGTTTTAAAGGCACTTTGAAAACCATGAGCTAAATGGTAACCTAAAGAAAAACAACCTAGCACATAAACAATTACCACCCATAATTCGGAGAAGGTAGTTTTCATTTTTGCATACAGGTCGATTTCTTCTCCTAACACAAAATTTTGGTGTGCCCTATTTGGGAACCAAAAATCACTCATGTGTAAGATTAAGAACAAAAGTATCAGAGTGCCTAAAATACCCATGCTTCTGCTATACCATTTACTTCCCCTGTTTCCGTAATCGCTAGCATAGGCAATGCCTCTTTTACTGCGATTAGAAAGTTCCAACATAAGTCCTTGAACGATGTGCAGAATCAGGCCGGCAAATAAACCGATCTCAAGAATTCTAGGCACTACATTAGCACCCATGAAATGTGCACCCGCGTTAAACATTTTGCCTCCGTCGTTAGCCCAGATACAGGCATTCAAACTAACGTGAATAATTAAAAAAAGAATTAAAAAAATGCCGGTGAAACCCATGACTAATTTCTTTCCGACTGATGAAGTGAAGACTTGTTTCCAGGTCATAATGCAAGTTTAGATTTGAGAAATCGCTGCAAAAATAACGTATGAATCAATGCCAATGTTTAAAATTTTGATTTAATCTGAACTATTTCTTGCATAAAATCTGGGGCGATTCTTTTAATTGTGACAACTGTTTAATATTTATGTCAATATTCTTTGCTTGATTGAACAGCCATTTGACCGCTCACATAAAACTACTGCCAACTTTAACATTACGATTCTTACATTTGAAACATGTTAAAACAATTAAGTATTCTTTGGACAAGCTTTAAAATGGCACTTCAGGAATTGAAGGTGAATAAGCTGCGTACTTTTCTTTCTCTGTTTGGCATTACTATCGGAATTTTTTGCATTATTGGAGTTTTGGCTACAGTGGATAGTTTAGAGCAAAAAGTTCAAAACGATATTAAGGCACTTGGAACAAATACAATATATATTGATAAGTGGTCTTATGGTGGTGGCCCTGACTATCCATGGTGGAAATTCATGAAACGCCCGGTACCCAAATTTGAAGAAATTAAAACAATCAAAGAAAAGAGTCAGCTCTATTCCTATGCCGCAATGTTTATTGAAAGAACTGTGAATGTTTCTTATTTAGATAATACATTGAATGGTGTAAACATGTATGGCGTTTCAGAAGAGTTTGATAAGATTCAAACAATCGATATTGCAAATGGCCGATACTTGAATGATGCAGAATTCACATTTGGTACTTCATCTGTATTGATAGGTACCCAAGTAGCTGAGGAATTATTTGGAAAACCCGAGAAAGCTGTTGGAAAGGAAATCTCCTATGGTGGAAGGCGTTTGAACGTAATAGGTGTAATAAAAAAACAAGGTCAAAGCATGGGTGGGGGATTTGATTACGATAAATGTTTAATGGTTACCTATCGTTATTTTGCTACGATTTATAATCCGGATCTGAATCAACCCAAAATTTTGGTTCAAGGAAAAGAGAATATCCCATCTAAAGCTTTGCAAGAAGAATTGGTGGGTATTATGCGCCAAATTAGAAAATTGAGTCCTACTCAGGAAGACGATTTTACATGTAATGATATTGCCGTGTTTAGCGAACAGATCAAAGGATTTTTCGGACAGGTTAGTGCGGGAGGCTGGGCCATTGCAGGATTGAGTTTAATTGTTGGTGCTTTTGGGGTGGCAAATATTATGTTTGTCACTGTTAGAGAGCGTACCAGCCAAATCGGGTTGAAAAAAGCAATCGGAGCAAAAAGAGGTACTATACTAACAGAATTCTTAATTGAAAGCGCTTTCTTATGCGTGATAGGTGGTTTGCTCGGGGTATTTTTTGTATGGTTACTGGCACTCGGACTAAGCAGTGTACTGCCATTCCCAATCTTTATTTCTGGTAATATTATTACACTTGCCATGAGTATTTGTGTCATCTTAGGAATTATTTCGGGAATTATTCCTGCATTTATTGCAGCAAAAATGGATCCTGTAGTGGCTATTAGAACAAAGTAAAAATGGGGGATACAGGAGCAAATATTACCATTTTAGCTATCGAATCTTCTTGCGATGAAACATCCGCAAGTATTTGTGTGGATGGAAAAATTTTGTCGAATAGCATCGCTACCCAATCTGTTCATGAACAATATGGGGGCGTAGTACCTGAATTGGCTAGTCGTGCCCACATGCAAAATATTGTTCCGGTGATAGAAACATGTTTGCTGAAAGCATTTCCAACACTCAATGCAGTGGAAAGAATGCATCAACTTTCAGCAGTAGCTTTTACACAGGCACCAGGATTAATTGGTAGTTTATTAGTAGGCGTGCAGTTTGCAAAATCATTAGCATTATCCCTGAATATACCTTTGATAGCGGTGCATCATATGCAAGCGCATGTAATGGCAAATATGATTCAAGATCCAGCTCCGGCTTTCCCTTTTCTATGTTTAACGGTAAGTGGAGGGCATACGCAAATTGTTCTTGCAAAATCTCCATTAGAGCTGGAAATAATTGGCGAAACCATTGATGATGCAGCGGGGGAAGCATTTGATAAAACGGCTAAATTATTGGGGTTGCCTTATCCTGGCGGGCCTTTGATCGACAAATATGCAGCATTGGGCGATCCGCTAAGATTTAAATTTGCAGAGCCTCAAATTCCGAATCTTGATTTTTCTTTTAGTGGATTAAAAACTTCGATTCTCTATTTCCTTCAAAAACAAGAGCCAGGGTTTATTGAATTAAACAGAAATGACCTTTGTGCATCGGTTCAATATACCATCATTCAAATTCTGATTAAGAAACTCAAAAAGGCAGTAGTTCAAACAGGAGTTAAGCAGGTTTGCTTAGCTGGTGGGGTAAGTGCCAATTCGGGCTTAAGAAAATCCTTACAGGAGTCTGGAATCAAACATGGATGGAAAACTTTTATCCCCTCATTCGAATATTGTACAGATAATGCGGCCATGATTGCGATAACTGCCTATTATAAATATCAGGCTGATCAATTTACTACCCTTGACAGTTATCCCAGTGCTAGGGCAGAATGGTGATTTTTAACTCAAAAATCAAAATTCACAAATTAAAATCCGTCTTGAAAGCTTACTTTTGCCGCCTGAAAAACAGTTATCGTCAATGATTAGTGCAAGAAATATCACCCTGGCTTATGGTAAGAGGGTATTGTTTGATGAAGTAAATATCAGTTTTCAAAAAGGAAATTGCTATGGAGTTATTGGTGCCAATGGTGCTGGTAAATCTACTTTTTTAAAAATATTAAGTGGAGAGATCGAACCTAATAAAGGGGTAGTTGAAATTTCAAAAGGCGAACGCATGTCGTTTTTGAAACAGAACCAATTTGAATTTGATGATTGTACTGTTTTAAATACTGTTTTGATGGGCCATAAACACTTATGGGATGTGATGCATGAAAGGGATGCTATTTATGCTAAAGACGATTTTACAGAAGAAGATGGTATGAAGGCCGGTGAGTTAGAAGCTGATTTTGGTGAGATGGGCGGTTACGAAGCAGAAAGCAATGCTGGTACGCTTTTGAGCAGTTTAGGTGTTACAGAAAGTTTGCAACAAAGCCTGATGAAAGATATCCCTAGTAACTATAAAGTAAGGGTATTATTAGCACAGGCATTATTTGGAAATCCGGATATCTTATTATTAGATGAGCCTACCAATGGATTGGATATTGAAACCATAGGCTGGTTAGAAAATTTCCTTGCCGATTACGAAAATATTGTATTGGTGGTGAGCCACGATCGTCACTTTTTAGACACCATCTGTACCCATGTGGCCGATGTGGATCGTAGTAAAATAAAAGTATTTACGGGTAACTATACTTTCTGGTATGAATCGTCTCAATTAATGAGTCGCCAGATTAACGATAAGAATAAAAAGAACGAAGAAAAACGTCAGGCTTTGCTCGATTTTATTGCCCGATTCTCTGCCAATGCTTCTAAAAGTAAGCAGGCTACTTCTCGTAAGAAAGCTTTGGAAAAATTAACGATTGAAGAAATAGAACCTTCCAATAGAAAATATCCGGGTATTATTTTCCAACCATTACGTGAAGTGGGCAATCAGATTTTGAATGTGGAGAACCTGAGCAAATCTGTTGATGGTAGAAAATTATACGACAAAGTAAACCTTAGCATTAATAAAGGTGAAAAAGTGGCTTTCCTAAGTAAAGATCCTTTGGCAGTTACTAGTTTCTTTGAAACCATTAATGGACTTCAGGAGCCGGGATCTGGGAAATATGAGTGGGGAACTACCATTACAAAAGCATACTTACCGGTTGAAAATAATGAATTCTTTACAGAAGGCTTGAGTTTGATGGACTGGTTAAGACAATACGTACCTGCGCATGTAACAGATGCGGATGAGCCATTTATTCGTGGGTTCCTGGGTAAAATGTTATTTAGTGGTGATGATATTGCTAAAAAGACCAATGTGTTAAGTGGGGGAGAGAAAGTGCGTTGTATGGTTAGTAGGATGATGTTGCAGAATCCTAATGTGGTGATACTGGATCAACCCACGAACCACTTAGACCTAGAAAGTATTCAAAGCTTCAATGAAGGCTGTCAGACCTTCCCTGGAGTAGTTTTGATTACTTCACATGACCATACATTCTTGCAAACAGTGGCAAATCGCATCATTGAATTAACTCCTAAAGGGATCATTGATCGCTTAATGAACTTCGATGAATACATGGAAGATGCCAGGGTAAAAGAATTGAGAAGCGAATTGTATAGCTAATACGGGTAATTTGACCTAATTTCGCGTTTCAATTGTGGAAAAACAGTTGTAAAAGCGGGTTATAAAGAAATTTTCCCTCGTTTTGTGTAAAAATTAAATAAAAAAAAGGTAAATGGTATTGGTAGTTTGGAGCATTTCCTTACCTTTGCCGTCCCGAAAAAATAAGAGTCATGGCAAGAGTATGTCAGGTTACAGGTAAAAAGCCACAAACTGGTAATAGTGTTTCTCACTCAAACATCAAGACTAAGCGTCGTTTTCTACCCAATTTACAAACCAAGCGTTTTTTCTTCGCAGAAGAAGACCGTTGGGTAACATTGAAAGTGTCTACTGATGCTTTAAGAACGATCAATAAAAATGGTCTGTCAACAGTGATTAAAGAATTGAGATTGAATGGATCTAAGATCTAACTATTAACAAAGAAAACTACCTAATACAATGGCAAAGAAAGGTAACAGGGTTCAAGTAATCCTGGAATGCACAGAGCACAAAACCAGTGGAATGGCGGGTACTAGCCGTTATATCACTAAAAAGAATAAGAAAAATACGCCTGAGCGTATTGAATTGAAGAAGTACAACCCAATTCTGAAAAAAGTAACCGTTCATAAAGAAATTAAATAATCATGGCAAAAGCAGCTTCTAAAAACGCTAAGGTAAAAGATTTAAAGGCATCTGCTGAAGCAAAAAACTGGACAAAAGTTATCAAGGCTGTTCGTAGCCCTAAGACTGGTGCATATACCTTCAAAGAGGCTATTATACACAAGGATAAGGTGAAGGATTTCTTAGCTGAAAAATAATTGGGCCTACCTGAAAATATTGAAAAGCTTTCCCTTTTTCCGGGAAGGCTTTTTGTATTTAATTATGAATCGATTTGAACTGCATTTATTCCTCGTTTACATAAAGTAGTTATTATGAGTTTTTTAGGAAAGCTATTCGGGAAAAAAGAAAAAGAAAGTCTGGACCAGGGATTACAAAAAACCAAGGATGGGTTTCTTGCAAAGATTACCAAAGCTATCGCAGGTAAGACCAGCATCGACGAAGAAGTGCTGGATAACCTGGAAGAAGCATTGGTAGGTGCAGATGTAGGAATTGAAACCACCATTAAGATTATTGAGCGCATTGAAAAACGTGCAAAAGAAGATAAATATTTAGGAACTTCTGAGCTTAACGCCATTCTTCAACAAGAAATAAAGGCGATTTTAGTAGATGCAGTGGAAGATTCTTATAAAAGTTTTACAGCGCCTCCTGGTAAGAAGCCCTATATCATTTTAGTGGTAGGCGTAAATGGTGTTGGAAAGACCACTACCATTGGGAAGTTGGCCCACCATTATAAAGCAGCTGGAATGAATGTAATTCTTGGTGCAGCGGATACTTTTAGAGCTGCCGCAGTAGATCAATTAACTATTTGGAGCGAAAGAGTGGGTGTACCTATCGTAAAGCAAGCCATGGGTTCTGATCCCAGTGCAGTTGCATATGATACAGTGGCAAGTGCAGTTTCCAAAAATGCAGATATCGTTTTAATCGACACTGCTGGACGTTTGCATAATAAAATCCACTTAATGGAGGAGTTGAGCAAAATCAAAAGGGTTATACAAAAAATTATTCCAGATGCTCCACACGAAGTGATGCTGATATTGGATGGTTCAACCGGTCAGAATGCAGTTGAACAAGCGCGACAATTTACAGCAGCAACTGAAGTGACTGCATTATCCATTACTAAATTAGATGGAACTGCAAAAGGAGGTGTAGTATTAGCAATTGCAGACCAATTTAAAATACCCGTAAAATATATTGGTGTTGGTGAGAAAATAGAAGATTTAATTCTCTTTGATAAAGATGAATTTGTAGATAGTTTATTTAAATTAGAGGGCTAAATATTCAAAATTTTTCAAAAAAAATCAAAAATTCTTTCTTTTAAAAACCACTTATGAATCCCTTGTAGAATTTATTTAACTAATATTTGATATAAGAAGTGGCTGCCAATAATAAGCAGCCACTTCTTTTTTTTAGAATGTATAACGAATACCCAGTCCGCCCCAGGCAGATTCGAAGTATTGGTAACCAATAAAATTGAAAGAAGGTTGCCAGTCGAAACTAAGATTTAGAGGCGCTCCCTTGATCTTGTAATCCAATCCCAATACACCATCTACGCCGATGTTAGTGCCACCATCACGATAAGGATAACGTGTTTTCCAGTTGTCGCTCCAGGCTCCGATATGTGCACCGCCACCAATATACCATTTCAAGCCTTCTACCGAACCCAAGTGATTATGAATTTCATATAATCCAGTTAATCTGAATCCGTCTTGTGATAGGAAGGCCAATCCCTCAATAGCTCTGTCGGAAGCAATAAAATGTTTTAAACTCAAGGCTCCAGGGTACATTTTTAATCCAAGTGCAGTTGTGTAGCTAGAACCGTTGTTTTGGGTCTGTGCATTAACAGCAAAGGCTCCAACCAGTAGGAAACCTAATACGAATAGTTTTTTCATGAATCTGTGTTTTTATTTACTATCAAAAAATCGTGCCAAATTTATTTTTTGATGGCTGTATAGAATAGTTAATATTTTATACTTGTGCATTTGCTTTATTATTTAGGTTTGTAGTATGCATTCATTCAAAGAGTTGATCAACGTATTTGCTGCGCATTTTGCTCATCGCCATTTTCCAATAAGCCCTGCTAGTCTTTACGACCCTGGTGAATATTTTTTGGCGTTAGGCGGTAAACGCGTTAGGCCAATCATGTGTTTAATGGGCAATGAACTTTTCGACGAAATTCATCCCGATGCATATCATGTGGCAAATGCCATTGAGTTATTTCACAATTTCACTTTGATTCACGATGATATTATGGATGCAGCACCTCTGAGAAGAGGAATGGAGACAGTGCATAAAAAATATGGAGAAAGTACCGCGTTGCTAACAGGCGATGTAATGATGATTCAATCTTATGAATATCTGAATAATATCCATGAAAATAATATCCATGCTATTTTGCAATTATTTAATCGTACTGCTAAGGAAGTTTGTGAGGGGCAGCAACTAGATATGGACTTTGAAAAACAGGAAATGGTTTCTTTAGACAATTATATTGAAATGATCAGCCTTAAAACTTCTGTACTTCTTGCCGCAAGTTTAGAATTGGGTGCAATACTTGGTGGGGCTAGTTCTGGTAATAGAAAACATTTATATGCATTTGGAAAAAATCTTGGGATTGCCTTTCAAATTCAGGACGATTATTTAGATGCATTTGGGGATCCTGAAAAATTTGGAAAAGATGTAGGCGGCGATATTCGGCAAAATAAAAAAACTTTTTTACTGCTACATGCACTTGAAGTAGCTAGCCCAGAACAAAAGGAATCGTTACTACAAATGATGCAAGAAAACCCAGCAGATAAAGTTGAAAAAGTATTGACCATTTTTAAAGCTTGTAATATAGACGATTGGGCTAAATCTTTAAAAGAAAAATATTTACAAACTGCTTTGCAACACCTTGAAGACATTGCAGTAGTGTCTACGCGTAAAAAACCATTAATGGAACTTGCAGATTTTCTGATTCAGCGCGACTATTAAAGAGATTTTGCATTGCCCTTGTTCTTTGCTGAATATCCTTTAATTTGAGGCACACAAAATTCACACTGCATGTCGAATTCCTTATTCCGTAAGAAGTCGTTAGAGACCATTCAAAGAGATTATGATGCTGGTTTATTAGATGGTCATGGCCATCAAATGAAAAAAGTGTTACGTGTTAAAGACCTTACATTCATGGGTGTTGCTGCAGTAATTGGTGCGGGTATTTTTTCAACAATTGGAACGGCGGCTTTTAATGGAGGGCCTGGTGTAATTTTTCTTTTTCTAATAACAGCAGTCACCTGCGGATTCACTGCATTGTGTTATGCAGAGTTTGCTGCCAGGGTTCCAGTTTCTGGTAGTGCATACACTTATTCTTATGTAAGTTTTGGTGAAGTAATCGCTTGGATTATTGGCTGGGCTTTGATCTTGGAATATGCAATTGGAAATGTGGTGGTTGCTATTTCCTGGAGTGCTTATTTTAATAATTTATTAAAAGCAATCAATATCGATTTGCCTGAATGGCTTGCCATTGGCCATCAAACTGCTTCCATGGCTTATCATGATGCCATAGCAAATGGCAAACCATTAACAGACTTGGTATATACAAATGCTCCCGAATTTTTCGGCATGAAATTCATCATCAACCTTCCCGCTTTTATTATTGTGGGTTTGATTACCATCCTCGCATATATTGGTATAAGTGAAAGTAAGAAGAGCGCCAATTTTATGGTGGGTCTTAAAATTGTGGTACTCATATTTATTGCAATCATTGGTTTCTGGTATATTTTTTCAGAAGGAACTACAGGTAACTGGACTCCTTTTTTACCCAATGGTATGACGGGAGTTTTGAAAGGAGTGTCTTCTGTATTCTTCGCTTATATTGGCTTTGATGCAATCTCTACAACAGCAGAGGAATGTGCTAATCCTAAACGGGATCTTCCAAGGGGAATGATGTATTCACTTTTAATTTGCACGGTTATTTATGTAATTACAACATTAGTAATTACCGGGATGGTAAACTTCAAAGAATTTGAAGGTGTAGCCGATCCGCTAGCTTATGTGTTTGATAAAATTCATATGCAAAAAATCGGATTTATTATTTCAGTCAGTGCCGTTATTGCTTCTACAAGTGTGCTACTCGTATTTCAAATAGGACAACCTAGAATATGGATGAGTATGAGTAGAGATGGGTTGCTACCTAAAAAATTCAGCAAGCTTAGTCAGCGTTATAAAACTCCTGGTTTTGCAACTATCATGACTGGTTTTTTAGTAGGAATTCCTGTGCTTTTTGTAGATGATAAATTAATGACAGATCTTACAAGTATCGGCACTTTGTTTGCATTTGTATTGGTTTGTGGCGGTGTTTTAGTATTGCCAAGATTAGCCAAAGAGCAGGGCAAATTTCAAATACCTTATATTAATGGTCAGTTTATTATTCCTGCTATAGTTGCTTTATTTGCTATTTTATTCAGAGAAAGAATTGTAGCTGATTTTTCAAATATTGCATCAGAAACATATCAGGAAATTTTGTTTTTGATTTTTGTAATTGCTGCTTTTATTTTGGCTTTACTAAGTTTTTTTAGAAAATATTCTGTGATTCCTGTAGCGGGGGTACTCTGTTGTATGTATCTTATGATTGAGATTCCTGGAAAAAGTTGGATGGTTTTCTTTGGTTGGATGGCGCTGGGATTGAGTATTTATCTGGTTTATGGCAGAAGCAGGAGTAAACTGGCAAATGCATCATCATAGATAAGTTGGCTTACTTATAGCAACTATCGTAAATTTGCCGCTTATAAAAGTGAAAGCAGGATGAAGTATCAAGTTGGCGACGATATATTGGTTTTATTAAGTAATGAAGAGGGTAAGGTAATCGAAATCATTGACGATAAAGTTGTGTTGATCGAAGTAAGAGGCGTGAAGTTTCCTGCCTATATGGATCAGATTGATTTTCCCTATTTTAAAAGATTTACCGAAAAGAAGGCAGTAGAAAAAAAAGCAGTACCCAAAATTTTTATTGATCAAGTACCCAAAGAAAAACCACAGCCTGCAAAACAGCGAATTTCTGATGGTGTATGGTTAAGTTTTCTACCAAAATTTGCTATCGATGATTTTAATGACGAAGTAGTAGAATTGTTGAAAGTGTATTTAATGAATCATACTGAAAAAGCATATCAATTTACGTATCAGCAACAATTCATGGGTGACACTAATTTTGAGATTGTATCTGATATTCAGCCCTTTCATGATTTTTATATTCACGATATTGATTTTGCGGCAGTTAATGATAGTCCCACTTTTTCAGTTGATTTTTCTTTGTTGAATCCCGAAAAAAAGAACGCACCACATTTTGAAACTTCTCTGAAAATTAAGCCAAAACAAATATTCCAAAAAATAGAAGCTTTAAAAGACACCAACCTTCCAACAATACCCTATTTACTTTTCGAAAATTATCCAGATAAAATTGAAGAAAATAAATTTGAACTGAGTTCATTGGCTGCAAAAGGTTTTAAAATTTATGATGCATCCAAAGGTAGGCAGCATTTGCCTCCAGCCAGATCTGTAGTGGATTTGCATATAGAAAAATTATCGAACGATTGGAAGCATTTAAGCAATTTTGAAATATTAACCATTCAATTAAATGAATTTGAAAAACATATGGATAATGCCATTGCCCATTATCAACCTTCCATTATTATGATACATGGAGTGGGTGTAGGTAAATTGAAAGATGAAATTCATGAAATTCTAAAGTCAAAAAGAGAAGTCAAAAATTTCTTCAATAAATACGACCCGAGGTTTGGATATGGAGCTACTGAAATCTTCTTTCAGTTCTAGTTGATTTATATTATGATTCCTACTTATTATTACTAAGTATATTTGTACCGCTACAAACCCGAGCTATCGCTCCATTGAAAATTGGGGAGGAAAGTCCGGACAGCATAGAGCAACCCACCGGTTAATGGCCGGCACCCGATTTATCGGGGAGAGATAGTGCCACAGAAAATAACTACCATTGTGCAATCAGTGGAAAAGGTGAAAATGTGCGGTAAAAGCGCACGGTCCTTCAGGGTAACTTGAAGGGTGGGTAAACCTTGGGTGTTGTAATGCCACGTATAGGAACGTTCGAAAGCGGCTCGCTTGAGTTCCAGGGTAGGCAGCTAGATCCTGTAAGTAATTGCAGGGCCAGATAAATGATAGTTTAGAAACAGAATCCGGCTTATGAGGTTTGTAGTAATTTATTTTTTTGCAGGTTAGGATTTCATTCACTTATTTTTGATGTTATGACACAGGAGCAGATTAAAGATATGAGAGACCGCGTTTTGGTTTTGAGGAGGTTTCTTTGACGTCGAGAACCGCACATATAAAGTAGATACTGATCGCCAACTTTCATTATCACCCGGTTTTTGGGACGATAATCAAAGAGCTACGGCAATTGTGAAAGAAATTAAAGTAAATGAATACTGGCTAAAAATGTATCAGACCGTTGATACATCTGTAGAAGATTTTGCAGTATTGTTCGATTTCTGGAAAGCAGGTGATGCCACTGAGGCTGAGGCCAAAGAAGTGTATGAACAAGCCATTCAGTTTATTGAAGACGCCGAATTTAAAAGTACCTTAAATAAGCCAGAAGATGAATTGCCTGCAGTATTGCAGATTAATGCAGGAGCAGGTGGAACCGAAAGTTGCGATTGGGCAGAGATGCTCTTGCGCATGTATCGGATGTATGGCGACAAACAGGGATGGAAAGTAACCGAAATAGATTATCAGGAAGGAGATGGCGCTGGTATTAAGAGTGCTACACTTCAATTTGATGGTGACTTTGCCTATGGTTTCTTAAAGGCAGAAAGTGGCGTGCATAGGTTAGTGAGAATTTCTCCTTTTGACAGTAATGCAAGAAGGCATACCTCTTTTGCATCTGTGTATGTGTATCCATTAATTGATGATAGTATAGAAATTGAAGTGAATCCTGCAGACCTTGAATGGGCTTTCTATAGAAGTGGCGGAAGTGGCGGACAGAACGTAAATAAAGTAGAAACAGCTGTAAGATTAAAACACGGCCCCAGTGGTTTTATTGTTGAATGCCAACAAGCAAGAACGCAGGGTGAAAATAGAGAGCTCGCCATGAAGATGTTGAAGAGCAGATTATATGAAGAAGAGCTTAGGAAAAGGCAGGAGGCATTAAATGCTACCAATGCCGGCAAGAAAAAAATAGAGTGGGGTAGCCAAATTCGCAGTTACGTTTTTCATCCTTATAAAATGATCAAGGACCATAGAACTGATTATGAAGTTGGAAATGTTGGCCCCATTATGGATGGCGAATTGGATGGTTTTATCAAAGCCTTTCTGATGTTGGAAAAAGAAACTAAATAGAGTATTTTATTTTGCCTGCACGCGAGTTTTTTTTTCAAACCTAAACCATAAATACCCAATTACAATTGCAGAAATGGAGGCAACTAACACCGACACTTTTGCATTATTTTGAGTGTGAATATCATCAAAGGCAAGTGTTGAAATAAAGATGCTCATGGTAAATCCGATACCTGCAAGAATACCTGCCCCAATTAATTTATATAAATTAACACCCTCTGGTAAATCTGCCCATTTCCTTTTTACTAGGTAATAACTAAATGCAGTTATACCAATTGGTTTGCCCAGACATAAACCTAATTTAATACCCCAGCTTAAGTTTGTATTCAATGTCGCTAAACTGCCCATTGGCAAAGGAATGGCTGTATTGGCTAATGCGAATATTGGGATGATGATAAAGTAAACAGGTATATGAATTTTATCTTCCAGTTTTTTGAGTAAATCGGTAGGAACCAAGAATGCAAAAATTACCCCAGCAACAGTTGCTTGAACACCAGAATTAAACATGCAATACCATAACGCGATACCACAAAGTATTTGCCAAATGCCAAACGAAACTTTTTTGTGGTTTAGAAAATAAATGATACTAATTAATGCAATAGTACCAAATAAATATCCCAAATGTATATCACTATGATAAAAAATGGCGATTACAACAATGGCACCGAGATCGTCAATTATAGCTAAGGCGGTAAGAAAAACCTTTAAACCAGTTGGAATACGATTTCCAAGTAAAGAAGCAACGCCTAACGTAAATGCAATATCTGTGGCTGTTGGGATTGCCCAACCCCGAATTTGATCAGTGCCTTTGTTGATGAAAAAAAAGATAATGGCAGGAACTATCATTCCCCCAATTGCCCCAAATACGGGTAATAGAGATTGCTTGATGGAGGCTAGTTCTCCCTGTAACATTTCTCTTTTTATTTCCATACCTGCCAGGAAAAAGAACAATGCCATCAACCCATCATTGATAATTAATAATAGACTATTCGGAAGCTCTAATCCAAGAAAATGAATATGGTGAGCATTTGTTCCTGAAAAACTATCATTCCAAATGGCTAAATACCTAATGCCAGTTTCACCCCAATTAGTAAGGATGAGTGATAATGCAGTACACACCAACAAAGTAATTCCCACTGATCTGCTATCATGTAATAAATGAGTTAACGGACTTATGAAAAACCTTTTAATACCTGCCTTCATAATGGGAAATTACTAAATGCAATTGATGTTTAGTTTGCCAGTATATCGTATTTACTTTTTGGCCTTTTTTCGTCCTGCCATTTAAAGCTTCTGAGTTTTAACTCTTCGTGATTTACCTGCCGCATGGGATAGGCATTACCTGTAAGGTTATTTCTCCAAACGATTTTTTTAGGTTTATTATCATCGAATTCTATATCAATCATTTCGGCTTCTGATTTATTTACACCAGTGAAATGTTTGTTTTCGTCTAACCCATAGTATACATTTTCTGCATTGCCACTGGCTTGCATAAAATTTATCTGTCCATCAAGGAATTCAGCTCTGATGATGTTTCCCTTCATTTGGTTATAAAAATTAGAACTGCTATCCGCCTTACTTAAAGCCATGGCATTTTCAAAAACTAATAAACGTTCTGGTTTTTTATTTTTTAGATATAGGTAAATGGTATCGCCACTTATCTGATTATCTTTCGACCAGGCGATGGGTTCTTTGAATAACCGAAAAACCGAATCCTGCATCGAATAAAATAAACTATCGCCCACTGCTTGCAAAGAATCAGAATAAATTTTTACATGATAAAAAGCTTCAATGAATTTATCGTGGGTACTATCTTCATCTGCTTTTTCTTTTTCACTCAATGTGTCTTTAATAGGTTTTTTAAAAGAAGAATCTCTGATTGATGGTACTATTCTTGTTTTGAGTAAGTCTGAGAGTTTGGCAGTATATAGCGTATCAGCTGAAACAAAAATAGAATCCTTGCCCTGCTTGATCAACAATATAGGTTTCTGCGTGGCAAGCATAGCAGATTTTTTTTTATTGGTCTTAATATTATTGGCAACTAAATCATACCCTTCTGTAGTATCCTTACTTCTATAAACTGCATTACCACTGAACTCACTCAATCCAGTTGAATCATCAAAAACCATATCATCAGCAGTAAATGTATAAGTACTATCTTCTATTAAGGATCGCTGGTGTAAAGTGCCTCTTTTGTTTTTTGTATCGAAGAATCCGTCTTTGGTATGAATGATTCTACTTTCATTGTAGATGGTACTAGGGCAAGTAAATGTAGCAATCTTAGTATTGGTATTATATTGAAGCGTGTCGGTATTGATTTTGGTATCTGGATCTACAAGGTGGACATTATTTTTAAAAATCACATCTTTTGTTTCTCCATAATAGTACCCTTCTTTACTTGTAAGCGTGGTCTTCTTGTCAACCAGTTTGCCGCCATTACGGTAGATGCCAATTTTTAAACTTACATCATAATCCAAATCATCGGTTGTAAGAATTCCTTTCCCATCGGTGAGCTTTACTTTTGTTTTTAGGAACGCTTTTTTTTCTTTACCAAGATACTTAAGGTACTGGGCATAGGTGTGCACACTATCTGCGTCATTGATATGTACATTGCCATATGCCTCAAGCATATTTTGAAGCGAATTCAACACGATGCTGTCTGCATAGATCCATGTATTTTCTTGCTTTAAAACAACATCCCCACTTTTGTCTCCTGCTAAAGAAATAAGGTTGGTTACGCTATCTACTTTAACCGCACTATAACGTAATGCGCGAATGATATCGATTTGTTTCCCAGGCACTACAGTATCCGTAGGATTCCTTTGAGCAAAGGAGTCTTTAACTGTTAATAACAGTAATAAAGCAGTCAACCATTGTGAGGTCCGAATCATTTCTGAATTAGCTTGGTAGAATCACTAAGAGGGGCCATTAATGGTCCACTCTTATCTTTTTTTCCGAAAACAGATAATTGTACATATCGCTTAGGATGCACCCTTAGGTCATCGATTAAAATATTAGCACTATGTATTGAATTGTTCAGATTATTAAATAAAGATTTGTCGTTTAATAGTTTTCCAAGTGTGCCATCTTGAGAATCTGCTTTTGCCAAAACAGTATTCAATTTTTCTAAAGCCAGTTTTAATTGCGCTACACTTCCATTGATATCTGCCTGCGATAATTGTGCGGTTGTTTTTTCCACATTCGTCATGGTTCGTGAAAGTTTCTCATTATTATCAGCTAGGTTTTTGGTAAAACTGTTCACATTATTCATCGATTGTGTAATGCTGCCAGATTGCTCGTTCAACATTTTTTCGATGGAAGTAGCAGAGCCGACTAGGGTAGCTGTTGTGGCATTTAAATTCGCTATTACAGATTGTAAATTATTTTTTGTGGTGGGATCAAAAACTCCATTGATGTTTTTGAGAACATTATCCAGTGAAGTAAGGGTATTTTTTAATTGTGCAGTTACAGGTTCTAATTTGTCGGCAAACTGTCCAATCATTCCAGGTTCTGAAACGGTAGCAATGGTATCACCCGTTAACATCCCTTTTGGAGAAGTTCCTAATTTAATTTCGATACTCGGAGTACCTAGCATATTTTCTCTAATAATTGCGGTTGAATTATCTGGAATCGTGTAATAGGTTTTGAGTTTAATGGTAACCAGTATACTTGAAAGACTTTTATCAGTATTCTCAATTTCAAATACTGACCCTACTTGAAACCCATTGATATATACAGGATTTGACACCATAAGTTGTTTGGTGTCTTTGTATTTTGCAAATATGTAATGGCCCGTTTTGAAAAGCGTTTTACCGCGAATGAAATTATATCCAAGGATGAGTAAGGTAATGGCAATGGCTGTTAAAGCCCCGACCTTGGTTTCGTTTGATATCTTCATATCAGCAAATCTAAGGTTTCTTACTGTGATGCTAAAAGGAACAGGCTGTTAAAAATTAACAGAAATGAACAAATTATTTTGTACCACCTATAGAAATCTGTTTTTCCAATGAATATTTATACCTTTTTAACGACCTGATAATCACTTCACAGATTTCTCTTTGTCCATCTTCACTATTTAAATAGGTTTCTTCATCTGGATTTGAAATAAAACCGGTTTCAATTAAAACGGCTGGCATGGCAACGGCTTGTAAAACCCAAATTCCTTTTTGCCTTTGCTGAGCCTGTCGGCTAATTCTGCCTACTTTTTGAAACTCGTCTTCGATGGTTAAAGCAAGATTTGCGCTACGTTGAAAGTATTGTTGTGTTTTAATGGTTGAGATCATCATTTTAGTTGGGTCGTTCGGATCAAAATCTTTAAGCTCTTTAGCAGACACACTATCCATATATAAATCCATATTTTCGCTAAGTGCCTCTTTTTTAGCATCCGTTTTGCCAACTCCATAAATATATGTTTCAGTCCCTTTTGCAGGGTTAGGAGTGGTCCAATGTGAATAATCGGTAACAGTTCTGGTGTGCTTCTTTTTTTTCTTACCCTTGCCAGTATAATATGTTTCGATATGATGCCCGATTACTTCTTTATGATGGATGGCAGTTGCATCATTTACGTGAATGCACACAAACAAATCTCCTCTGGCCTGGTTGGCAATATTTGCTTTTTGAATTACAGAGTTAAAAACGTCGGTTCTTCTGGTCATTACAATTTCCACATCCGGCATTTCATCATGCAGCATTTGTTCCAATTTTAAGGATACCCCAAGCGCAATATCTTTTTCATTAGAGAAACTGCCACGTGCACCACCGTCGGCACCGCCATGCCCTGGGTCGATAACAATTTTTCTGAGCACTTGTTTCTGGATTGGATTGGGCTTGTCTTGCGTAAAAGACATCCCGATCAACCAACAAAAACTTAACAAAATAAAAGCAACAAAATATCTTCGCATCATATCAATTCGTTAAAGGATTTTTCACACATACCATTTTACACTTCTAAGGCCTTATTTTTGCCCTGATAACTATGAGCAAACTGTGCAAATTTAACGTAAAATCCCTCCTTGCTATTGTTGTGGCGGGTTATTTACTGATATTAACAATTCATTCAAACGCAGCTAAAGCTCCATTTCGGCTTGTTTATTCTATTGCTAATCACAGAGTTGATACAGTTCCAGTTAAACAATCAGCTAAAATATTCATCGACAAGGAAACCGGAGATACTACTTTCCAAGATAGTATTCCGCATATTGATACCCTCACTATTTCCAAAGATTCTATTGACGCGCCCATTAAATATAGTGGGGAAGACTCGGGTGTATTGATCATCCCTACCAAGCAGTTTTATCTATACGGGAAGGCCAAAATGGATTATAAGGATATGAATTTGGATGCCAATACCATTCAATATGATCAACAAAATCAAGAAATAAGGGCATTTGGTGGTGTGGATACCGCCAAAAATGCTTTGAATAAACCCCATTTTAATCAAGGCGAAACCAAAACAATCAGCGATACAATTGCATTTAATACCAAAACCGGTAAAGCATATATCCAGAATACCTTTTTGCAAGAAGGGGAGATATATGTAAATGCACAGAAATTGAAAAAGATTAATGCCAATGAAGCTTTTGCAAGGAGGGCTAGGTTTACTACCTGTAATTTAGATACTCCTCACTTTGCTTTCAGAACATCAAAAATGAAAATCATCAATAATAAAATTGGTGTATCTGGCCCTGCATTTCCCGAGTTTGAAGGAGTGCCCATGCCCATTGGGATTCCATTTGGTTTATATCCCTTAAGCCGCGGTAGGCATTCAGGGATCTTACCACCTTCATTTATTACCAGTGAAGACTTTGGTGTTGGATTAGAAAACTTCGGCTATTATAAAGTGATCAACGACAATTTAGATTTCACTACCCGCGCCAATCTTTATTCCTATGGCGGATGGCTGGTGAATGTAAATTCGAAATACATCAAAAGGTATCGGTATACCGGTAATCTGAATCTTACTTTTCAAAATAGTAAGATCTTAAATAAGTCAGGAATTGTACAGGATGAATTCAATGTATCTAAATCATATATGATCAATTGGAGTCACAGTAGCGATCAGCGTGCAAGGCCTGGTACTACTTTTGGTGCCAGTGTAAATTTTGGGTCTACTAAATTCAATAAAACCTTGCTCAATAATCCATATCAGAATTATAATAACCAGTTAAGTTCTTCTATCAACTATGGCAAAGACTGGCGGGGAAAATACAACCTTTCCTTAAATGCAAACCATAACCAAAATAGTGTTACAGGTTTAGTGAACATGAATTTACCAACTGCCAATTTTAATGTGGTTACCTTTTATCCATTCCAAAAAAAGGAATCCATTGGTTCGCCGAAATGGTATGAAAAATTAGGACTTGGATATAGTGGCAATTTGCAAAACCAGTTTTCGTTTTACGATTCCACTTTCAATTTCAGAAGAATGTTGGATACTATGCAATGGGGTGCACAACATAATGTGCCGATTACTTTATCGCTTCCTTCTTTGGGCCCTATAACTGTTTCTCCAAGTATTTCTTATGAAGAAAGATGGTATGGCCAACGAAATTTTAAAAGTTGGGATAGTGCTAAACAAAAAGTAGATACAACTATTCAAAAAGGATTCTATACAGCACGTCAGATGAGCTTTGGTATTGGAATGAATACCAGGATTTTTGGAACCTATAATTTCAAAAATTCGAAAGGGATTCAAAAAATAAGACATGAAATCAGGCCCAATATATCTATTAACTACAAGCCAGATATGGCAATGAAATATTATTATTCATCCCAGGTAGATACATCGGGAAGAAAGGTGCGTTTTTCTCAATTTGATGGTGGTATCATGGGATCTTTCTCTGAAGGAAAATTTGGTGGTATGGGTTTTGGGGTAGATAATTTATTGGAAATGAAGGTGAAGGACAAATCAGATTCTACTGGAGTTGCAACCAAAAAAGTAAAGTTGATCGATGGTTTTGGATTTTCTTCTAATTACAATTTCATGGCAGATAGTTTTGCTCTTGGATATTTTAATCTGTATGCTCGTAGTACCTTGTTTGAAAAAATCAATATCACGGCAAATGCAAACCTTGATCCGTACAATGTAGATAATAAAGGCTATCGGGTAAATCAATTATTATTCGATCCTACTCATTTTAAATTTGGAAGAATCACGAGTGCTAACCTGGCTATTTCAACTTCATTCAAGAGCAAGGCTAAGGATGAAAAAGAAGGAAAAGATAAAAAAGAAATTCCGCTCGATCCGTTTATGACGCCAGATGAACAACAAAGGCAATTACAATTTGCTAGGGCCAATCCTGCAGAATTTACAGATTTTAATGTGCCCTGGTCGCTCAGCTTTTCCTATTCTTTAAACTATAGCAAAACACTAAAAGCCGATTATAGTAGTTGGGTAAGCACCATCTATTCTTCAATGAATTTCAATGGTGATTTTACATTAACCCCAAAATGGAAAATGGGGGGCACGGGCTATTTCGATTTTAATCAAGGCAAATTACAGCAATTAAGTATGTTTATTACCCGCGAAATGCATTGTTGGCAATTGGCAATTAATGTTACCCCAATTGGTTTGTATCGTTCCTTCAATATCACCCTGAATCCAAAATCAGGAATCTTGCGTGACCTGAAAATCAACAGAAGCAGAACCTTCTCGAACTACTAATTTAGAGTGAGAAGTGAGGAGTGAGGAGTGAGAAGTGAGAAGTGAGGAGTGAGAAGTGAGGAGTGAGGAGTGAGGAGTGAGGAGTGAGGAGTGAGGAGTGAGGAGTGAGAAGTGAGAAGTGAGGAGTGAGGAGTGAGAAGTGAGAAGTGAGAAGTGAAGAGTGAAAGTTGATAGTATAAAAAAATA
>JANYEA010000064.1 GCA_025363385.1 Bacteroidota bacterium
AGCTACCCACCATCCTGGATCAGCTTTTGTAAGCAATCCCTCCTTTTTGTATCTTAATTCCCTTTTAACTGTTTGCATTAAAAAAGCTTTCACTTCCTCCACACTCATCTCCATTACAAATTGATATAAAGCCTGGTAACCATCCCGTTTAAACAGAGGCAATAAAATATTGAACTCCGGTACATCTGCCAATGTTTTTTCCAATAATGATTTTTCCTTAAATCCATGCAATAACCAAAAATCGCTTAACGCCACCATTACTTCAGGCTTATGATTTCGATCTTTATAATTTCTGTTTGCAGCATTTAAAGGAATTCCAGCTGCTTCCTCTCTATCAAATCCTAATTCTGCCTCCTGTTTTGTAGGATGTACCTGAATCGAAAGCATTTGTTTAACGTCCAAAACTTTTAATAAATATGGTAATTCCCCAAATTCTTTATAAATGCCCTCACCTAAAGCCTGAGCAGGATCTTTTTGTATCAAAGCATTTAATGTTAGCCCGGGCTCACCATCCAAAATTTCTGCTGAAGCAGATGGATGTGCTCCTAACCAATATTCTGCACAAGGCTCAGAAGAAGCATTTGCTATTCCTAACATTTCGGGAATAAAGGTGTTTCCACCCCAGGCATAATGCTGAATAGACCCTTTTATTTTGAAAATTTTGTGGGAAGCTTCCATTATTTGAATTTTATTTTGATAAACGAAAATTCGACTTAAATCTTGTGTTCAAAGGCAAAACAAATACAAAATCAGGTATATGGAATCTAATAAAGAGAAAGGTGCAAAAGGAGAACAAATCGCAAATGATTATTTGATAGAGAAAGGGTATCAGATTTTGGAGCGGAATTGGAGGCATCATCATCTTGAAGTAGACATTATTGCTTCTGAAAATGCATTATTACATATTATTGAGGTAAAAACTAGGCATTCCTTACGATATGGACTACCAGAGGAAAGTATTACAAGAGATAAAATGACTTTTCTCAAAAATGCAGCAGAAGCTTATCAATTTCAACACCCTTACTGGAAGTATATTCAATTTGACGTGATTGCAATTACCATTATTGGAAATGACCCAAGAGAAATATTTATGATTGAAGATGTATATTTCTAGGGCTTTTTTGATTTTTTCTCTGGCGTAATACCCTGCTCCAACATTTTCTCAACCATTTTATAGGTAGCTGGGCAATAACTTATATTTTGCTGATGCCAATGCATATATTCTGGCATTTTTCGTTTTTTCAAGTGCGGAAAACCAGCGCAGTCTGATGGCCGAACTTCATAAATACTGCACATATTTGTTTCTTTACTTAGGAATTGACAAGGCTGCTTTTTGTTTATCCAGTCTTTATCGTCTTCCTCATACACTAACCACTTCTCAGTAAATTCTTTTGCAGGCATTTCTAGATGATCTGAAATTCGTTTTACGTCTACCTTGGTGAAAGTTGGTGTCATACTTTTACAGCAGTTTGCACAACTTAAACAATCGATCTCCTGCCAAACTGCAGTATCAATTTTTGATGCCATATTGTCTAGCCCTTTTGGTGGATTCTTCGCTATTGCCCCAAGATATTTTGTGAATGCCTTTTTATTATGACGAACTTTTTGTTTAAATGAGCGAAGATTAACTAGCATACTACTTGTTTCAGATTGAAATATATAAGTACGCAATTTAGGGAATCAAAATTTAAATCAAGTAAAGAGAAAATCTAATTAGTAACTTTCATATCGATTTGAATATTGTTAACCAATTATTGTTTGGCATAAGTGATGTGGGACTCTTTTAAGAACGGATTTAAGGGATATCTTCAACTAGAGCGATCTTTAAGTGATCATTCTGTAGAAGCCTATTTGCACGATATCGAAAAATTTACTCAATTTTTATTGACCTATGATGCTGCCAAAACACCTGCCAGTATTGAGTTGAAAGATTTACAACATTTTGTAAAATGGATTAGTGAATTAGGCATGAGCCAAACCTCTCAGGCACGTATTATATCTGGCATTCGAAGTTTTTATAAATATTGTTTGATAGAACAAATATGTATAAAAGATCCGACCCATTTATTAGAAGCCCCAAAAACAAAAAGAAAGTTGCCAGACACTTTAAGTTTTGAAGAGATCGAATTGGTTATTGCACAAATCGATCAAAGCAGCCCTGAGGGTGGAAGGAATAAAGCTATTTTAGAAACCATGTATAGTTGCGGTCTTCGGGTAACTGAAGTGATTAACCTGAAAATATCTGGCATATACCTTGATCTTGGCTTTATTAGAGTAACGGGGAAGGGCGATAAAGAAAGACTAATACCGATAGGTAAAGACGCCATAAAATATATCCTTCTATACAAGAACAATATCCGCATTCATCAAAATGTTCAAAAGAACTTTGAAGACATATTATTTCTAAACAAAAGAGGAAAGGGATTAAGCAGGGTTATGATATTTTATATTATTAAAGAAATGGTACAGAAAGCAGGAATCAAAAAAATTGTTTCTCCCCATACCTTTCGACATTCATTTGCCACCCACTTAGTTGAAGGAGGAGCCGACCTAAGAGCTGTTCAAGAAATGTTAGGTCATGAAAGCATCACCACTACTGAAATCTATACACATCTAGATCGGGATTATTTACGAGATACCTTGCAACGTTTCCATCCTGCCTTTCAATAATTAAACAATTATCAAAAATGATTTGAAATCAGCTACCTAAGCAGTAGGTTTGCAGCCTAAAACAAATCACAAATGAAAAAAATACTTTTTCTTGCAATCATGTCATTTACATTGATTGCGAACTCTCAAGTTAGAATGCCTGCACCAAGTAGCACTCAGACTATTTCACAAGATTTCGGAATGGGTAAAATTGAACTCATCTATTCAAGACCCAATATTAAAGGACGTTCTTTATTAAAAGAGAATAGCGACTTAGCTCCAATAAATAAGTTATGGCGTTTGGGTGCTAATGCTGCCACTAGAATTAAATTTACAGACAATGTTACAATTGGTGGAAAACTATTGGATACCGGTTCCTATGTTTTATATGCTATACCTGGAAAAGAAAATTGGGAAATCATTGTAAATAAAGGATTAACAAATTGGGGAACCGATGGTTATAAAGAAGCAGAAGACGTTGTTAGGGTAAAAGTTAAATCAGAAAAAATATCAGCCAATTTTGAATCTTTTACGATGCAACTTGCTGCAATACAACCAGAAACCTGCGAGCTAAGTATTATGTGGGGTAATACAGCAGTACAGGTTCCAATTAGTACGAATGTAAAACCAAGATTAAGAGCACAAATCGAAAAAGAATTAAGTGCAGACAAAGTAAACCCAGCAATTTATCAAACCGCAGCTAACTTTTATTTCGATTGGGATAAAGACTTAACCAAAGCCCTGGCCAATGCTAAGAAAGCAACTGAAGCAACTCCTAATGGCTTCTGGTTATTTTTATTGAAAGCGAAAATCGAAAAAGAGAATGGCGATAAAATTGCCGCAAAAGCTAGCGCCGAAAAATGTATTGCACTAGCAACAGTTGCAAAGAACGACGACTATGTAAAACAAGCAACTGAACTTATCAAGAAATTGTAACCCTATCTAAACATACAAAAAGCCCCAAAGAAATCTTTGGGGCTTTTTGTATGTTTAGATAGGTCCAAGCTTGAAAGCTGGGGTTAAGGTATTCCTTTGCATGTTCTTCCACCCTACACTTTTATCCCGCCATATCAGGGATAGCTTCCACTTTATAGGCTCCCTGATCAAGCTTGGCTTTCGTTTCTGTAAAGGCTATCAGGGTTTCATTAATATCAGCATCTGTATGTGCGGCTGTAGGTATTAATCTATATATGATATGCCCTTTAGGAATTACAGGGTACACAACAATAGAACAGAATATTTTATAATTTTCACGCAAATCCATTACCATAGCTGTGGCTTCTTCTACGCCGCCCTTCATATATACCGGAGTAACAGGTGTATTAGTATTACCTATATCAAAGCCTCTATCTTTTAATCCATTTTGCAATTTCAATGCATTACTCCAAAGTTTCTCTTTGAGTTCAGGTTGGGTTTGCAAAAGCTCTAAACGTTTCAAATTTCCCAATACCAAAGGCATGGGTAAACTCTTTGCAAATATTTGAGAACGGATATTGTATCTAATAAAGTCGATGATTGCTTTATCTCCTGCCATAAAAGCACCAATGGAAGCCATAGATTTTGCAAAAGTAGAGAAGTACAGATCAATAGCATCCTGACATCCTTGTTCTTCACCAGCGCCAGCACCTGTTTTACCTAATGTTCCAAATCCATGTGCATCATCCACTAATAATCTAAAATCATATTTGCTCTTTAATGCAGCAATTTCTTTTAATTTTCCTTGGTCACCCGCCATCCCAAATACACCTTCGGTAATTACCAAAATTCCACCAGCTGGTTGTTTTTCAATTAAAGCAGTGGCTCTTTCCATTTGCTTTTCAAAGTCTGCAATATCGTTATGCTTGTAAACATAACGATGCCCTGTATGTAACCTTAATCCATCAATGATACATGCGTGCGATTCGGCATCATATACAATTACATCATGCCTGCCGCAAATAGCATCGATGGCACTCATGATACCTTGATAACCGAAATTCATCAAAATAGCATCTTCTTTAAGTTCAAATGCCGCCAATTTTGCTTCCAATTCTTCATGATGGTTACTATTTCCACTCATCATACGGGCACCCATTGGTGAGGCCAAGCCATATTGAGCTGAAGCTTCGGCATCCGTTTTACGCACTTCCAGGTGGTTAGCTAAACCCAAATAATTGTTCAAACTCCAAACAATCATCTCTTTTCCTCGGAATTTCATCCGACTTCCGATTTCACCCTCCAGTTTTGGAAAAGCAAAATATCCATGTGCTCTTTCCCGGTGCTGACCCAAAGGGCCGTAATTTTTAACCAGTTTTTCAAATATATCTGCCATAATTACACTATTTATAAATTGAATAGGGCGCAAAAATAAACTTTTAACACCTAAGGGCAAAGCCATTTATTAAACACATCTTAATAACCTTCACTTTACACAAAATAAGCAGCCTATCCCCTACTTTTACAAACTTAAAATCTGTTGATGAATTAAGCCTTTGCAAATTTTGATAAGAAGCGAAATAACAAAAGCAAATTACTTGAACCAAAATCAATCATAGACAAATGAAAAGAGTTTTTAGTTTAATGGCATTTTTACTGTTTTTGCTAGGCGTAGAAGCTCAAACCAAAGCGCTAACTATTCAAAGGCCTAAATTAGTTGTGGGCATTGTAATAGACCAGATGCGCTGGGATTATCTTTATCGATTCAATTCGCTTTTCGCTGCGAATGGTGGGTTTAAAAGAATGATGGGGGAAGGATTTACCAGTAATAATACATTGATACCCTATGCACCAACCGTTACAGCTTGCGGACATACCTGTGTGTATACGGGTTCTGTTCCAGCCATTCATGGCATTACGGGAAATGCCTGGTGGGATAATCAATTAATGCGTACCGTATATTGTAGTGAGGATAAAACAG
This sequence comes from Bacteroidota bacterium, assembly GCA_025363385.1. Lineage (GTDB taxonomy): Bacteria > Bacteroidota > Bacteroidia > Chitinophagales > Chitinophagaceae > Sediminibacterium. Next base: position 5,546 of record JANYEA010000064.1, read on the forward strand.
TAAGCACTATTGGGAGTACCACTGATGCCGGACAAATGAGTCCAAAAAACATGCTCACCACAACTATTTGTGATGAACTAAGATTAGCTACCAATTTTAAAAGTAAGGTAATTGGAATTGCCATAAAAGATAGAGGATCCATATTACCAGCAGGGCATTCTGCCAATGCTGCCTACTGGTATGATAGTAAAACAGGTGATTTTATTACAAGTTCTTATTATATGAAAGAATTGCCAGCCTGGGTTAATCAATTCAACAAAAGGAAAATCGTGGATTCATTTTATCAAATTGGATGGAAAACGGTTTTAAACAAATCGGTTTACACAGATTATGCAACAGAAGATATCAAAGCATATGAAGCCACTCCTTTTGGAAAAGAAATGAATGCATTTCCATATGATCTTTCAAAATTCAAGGGCAAAGATTATGGCAAAATCTCAACTACTCCCTTTGGCAATAGCCTCACAGTTGAAATGGCTAAAGCCGCCATCATTAGTGAAAAATTAGGGAAGGGAGATGTAACAGATTTCTTAGCAGTGAGCTTTTCATCACCAGATTATATTGGACATTCTTACGGACCCAATTCATGGGAAATGGTCGATGACTATGTAAGATTAGATACAGAACTAGGGAATTTGCTATCCTTTTTAGATGCCTCTGTAGGTAAAAATCAATATACCATTTTCTTAACGGCAGATCATGCAGTGGCACATGTTCCTGGATTTATGAAAGAAAATAAATTACCAGGCGGAATATTCGACGATAATACGACAAGGAAAGAATTGAATGATCAAATCAAAGATAAATTTGGGGTAAATTTAGCCATAGAAAGTTTTTTCAATTACCAGGTTACTTTAAATCACATCAAAATAGATTCGGCAAAAGCAGATATAGATGTCATCAAAAAATTGATCATCTCTGGTTTATTAAAAAAAGAAGCGGTAGCCAATGCAGTTGAAACTAGTAAAATAATGGAAAGCACTTTGAATAAAACTCAAAGAGAAATGTTTGCTAACGGATACTATCCCAATCGATGTGGTGATATTCAAATTATTCTTAAGCCGGGATTTATTGAAGGTGGAAGTACCGGAACTACACACGGATTATGGGCTCCATATGACGCGCATATCCCCTTATTGTTTTATGGTTGGGGTATCAAAAAGGGAAGTACCAACAAAGAAAACTATATGACAGATATAGCTCCAACAATTGCGGCTTTATTACATATTCAAATGCCAAGTGGATCTGTAGGTAAAGTAATTGATGAAGCGTTTAAATAGGTAAAGAATAAAAAAAATAGCCTCTGAAATTTTCGAGGGCACTGAAAAAGTGTTAAGGAGTTAAAATTAAAAGGAGTAAAAACGCAAGTTTTTGCTCTTTTTTTTTATTTTGTGGTTGTAATTGAAAACATTGCCGAATGCTAGTTTTAC
>JANYEA010000033.1 GCA_025363385.1 Bacteroidota bacterium
CAATATATTGCAACCCTGTATCATGAGATATGACCAGTTTAGATTTTCGAACAATGTCGGCAGATTCGTGTAAATTATATTTACCACAAGCATTATATACACGAATGGTATCTACAGACGCAATTTGTTCTGCTTCATTAAAATCTTCTTTACCTCCAACTAAAATGATGGGATATTGAAATATCTTACATAGTTCCTGTAATTTATGAATGGGTAACTTTTTGGTATAATAAGAAGCACCGATTACAATGGCTACATAGCCCACCAAATGCGGCATGGGTAAGTCTTCCATTTTAATTTCACAATGGGGAGGAATAAAATAGTCCATACCCTTCTCGTCGTTTTTAACACCCAATGGAAGTAGCGTATCCAAACAACGATCCACGATATGCCTACCCGACATTTTATTGATATGAAATTTAGTGAGTAGAAACTTTGCAAACCGTTCTTTATCATACGTAAGCACTTTCGCATGCAAAGCCCATTTAATTCTTTGGGTTCTAAAATTATGATGGAGGTCTATAATATAATCGTAGTGCTCCAGTTTTAAAGCTTTGATTAAAGTGGGGAGGTCTTCTTTAAAATAAAAAAATTTATCAATGTAGGGATTGCCTTCAGTTACCGTTTTAAAAATTTCTTTTGTTAGAAAATGTACTTCAGCGTTTGCTACTTGCTGTTTCAAACAACGTATGGCAGGAGTAGTAAGTACAATATCCCCAATTGATGAAAAACGAATAACCAAAAATTTCATGCCACAAATTTAAACATAACCCAATCTCTATGGGAACAATTCTTCCGTTTCCAAATAATTCAAATCCTTATTAAACGTTTCTTCAGTGAAGTAAAAAGCAATCATCGTAATTGTCATTACAATTACGCCGGTAATTACCCCACTTCTTATTAAATTCAAGCCCCAGGCTTTTTGAAAAAGATCGAGAAATAATAAATTGATTAGTGGCAATATCCCCCTTACTACATTTGGAATGGTAGTTGCAGCGGTTGCCCTTAAATTGGTTCCGAATTGTTCAGCTCCCATGGTAACAAATATGGCCCAGAATCCTGTGCTAAAGCCTAAAGCCGCACAAATCAGGTACATATGATTATCTGAATTATTATAGGAACTAAAGAAAAATAGTAAGGAAACTATGGTGAGTAAGTAAAATAAAAGCAGGGCTTTTTTTCTACTCTTAAACAGCTGACTAATTAACCCGATTAAAATATCACCAGTGGCAATGGCAGCATAAGCAAACATAATAGACCTGCCAGAATCGATTGTGGTACTTCCGAACATGGCTTTTCCAAAACGATCGCTCTGATTCACAAGGATACCAATCACATACCAGGTAGGCAATCCTATTAACACGGCTAATACATATTTTCTAAATCGTTTTTTATTCGTGAAGAACATAAAGAAATTTCCCCTGCTTACAGATGCATCCTGGGCAAGGTCTTTAAACATACCACTTTCTGCTACACTTACCCTTAGCAATAACAAGCCTACTCCAAGGCCACCACCTATTTTATAACAGAGCCTCCAATCATGTGTAAACTGATAAGTAAAATAGGCAAATACTGCACCAAATAAACCAATGCCTGCTACGAGTGAAGTTCCAATGCCTCGTTTATTCTTTGGCAAGATTTCACTTACCAATGTAATACCCGCACCCAGTTCACCAGCCAATCCAAGACCGGCCAGAAATCTACAAGCAGCATACTGATCAACAGTTTGCACAAATCCGGTAATTATATTGGCAATTGAATATAAAATAATAGAGCCAAACAAAACACTTAACCTACCTTTTTTATCACCTAAAACACCCCATACAATTCCACCGATTAATAAGCCAAACATTTGCCAGTTAATTACTCTTGTGCTATCTGTTAATAATGTGGCTTCGGTTGCACCTACACCAAGCATGCTCGATTTTTTTACAATCGTAAATAAAAGCAAATCATATATGTCAACAAAATAACCAAGTGCAGCAACAATCACAGGTAAAGAAAGGATGCCGATTTTTTTTTCTGTCATGCTGATTAATAGTTAAACAGTTTTCTTTTTATTGAAAATAAGTTTGAAAATAACTGGTGCAGTAGTAATGAGAACAATTCCTAAAACAATAATTTCTAAGTGAAGTTTTAGATCAAATCCAAATTGGGATAGAATCCATTTCTGAAGATAATGGCCACCCACTAACATACTAAAAACCCAAGCTACAGATCCAATGACATTAAATAGTAAAAAGCGACTTGCATTCATCTTTACAATACCTGCAACGATGGGAGCAAATGTTCTAACAATAGGGATAAATCTGGCAGCTATTATTGCACCACCGCCGTGCTTTTCATAAAAGTCGTGTGCTTGTTCTAAATAATGTCTTTTAAACAAAAGGTTTTCCTTCCATTGATACATGGCTGGGCCTACTTTATTTCCAAACCAATAGCCCAAAGAATTTCCCAGTATTCCTGCAGTAGAAATCATCACCAGCAACACCAGAAGATCCATCATTTCATTACCAGTTGGAAATACTTCATTGGCGAGATTAGTACTATAAATTCCTGCTACAAATAACAAGCTGTCGCCCGGTAAAAAGAACCCAGCAAAAAGACCCGTCTCTGCAAAAACCACGAATAAAATAAGCCACAATCCCCCGTGTTCAATATAGAACTGAGGCTGTAATAACTGACTCCAATGAAAAGCATCTAATAAAAAAGTATCGATCATATAAGTTTCTTAAATGGTGGCAGTTGGATTTTCTAATGAGTTTTCCCATTTGCTTACAACTGTAGTAGCCAGTGCATTTCCCAACACATTGGTTGCGGTTCTAAACATATCGCAAAAATGGTCAATCGGTAATATTAAAGCAATCCCTTCTGGAGGAATATGAAACATAGCACAAGTAGCTGTTACTACCACTAAAGAGGCCCTGGGCACTCCCGCAATTCCTTTACTCGTAAGCATCAACACAATTAACATGGTAAACTGTGTTCCCAGGTCTAAATGAATATTATACGCTTGTGCAATGGCGATACTGGCAAAAGTCATATACATCATACTCCCATCTAAATTAAAAGAATAACCAAGTGGTAATATAAATGCCACGATCTTATCCTTACATCCAAACTTTTCTAATTCCTCTGTTAATTTAGGAAAAACGGCTTCACTGCTGGTAGTACTGAAAGCGATGATTAAAGGAGGAAAAATGGCTTTTAATAATTGAGGCATTCTCTTACCCAGTACAATAAAACCTACGGTTATTAGAATTATCCAGAGTAAGGCTATACCCGTAATAAAATAAAGCAGGTATTTTCCATAAAAAATAAATACGCCTAATCCTTTGGTGGCTATCACTGCAGAGATTGCACCAAATACTCCTAGGGGCGCAAAATTCATCACATATCCCACCATTTTTAAAATGATATGGGCAACTGCATCCAATCCTTTCACTACGATCTTACCCTTATCTCCCAATGCAGCTGTGGCGATCCCAAAGAATATACTGAAGATCACCAATTGTAAGATCTCGTTATTCGCCATCGCCTCAAAAACACTTTTCGGGAATACGTGTTCCACAAATTTGATCAGACTAAACTCCTGCGTTTTCCCAACCAGATCTTTTGCCCCCGATACATCTGCATTGGCAAGATCCATACCCACACCCGGTTGCAATACATTTACCAATAACATTCCTAAAAGAAGACTTGCGAGTGATGCAGATACAAACCATAATAATGCCTTACCACCTACCCGACCAACAGATTGTAAGTCGCCCAATTTTGCAATCCCCACCACCAAGGTTGAAAATACCAAAGGCGCAATGATCATTTGAACGAGGCGAAGAAAAATGGTTGTTAAAAGCTTAATATTTTTCGAAAAAGACTCTATAAAAGCAGGGCTGGATTGTTCATGAATGAGGTATCCTAGAAGAACACCTGATATCATAGAAATAATAATATATAAGGTAAGCCTGTTAGATTTCTGCATAGTAGCCTTCAATTAGTCTTGCAATATAAGATTTATGCTTAAAAGGGTATAAAACCACTGAATTCAGATTTCATAAAAGTTTTCCTGCTTGAAATCAATAAATGATTATTTTGCCAAGTCTTTATTTATTTAAAAGAAACTAACTAACTGTACTATGAGTTTATTCAGAAAAAAAGATTTAGCAGCCATGCTGGCCCAATCTGAGGACGGTGGAAAAGGTTTAAAACGCACACTCGGTGCCGGAAACCTGATAGCACTTGGTGTTGGAGCCATTATTGGAGCAGGCTTATTTGTAAGAACAGCCGCAGCAGCTGGACAAGCCGCTGGCCCCGCAGTAACACTTTCTTTTATTGTTGCTGCAATTGGTTGCGCCTTTGCTGGTTTGTGTTATGCAGAGTTTGCAGCCATGATTCCTATATCGGGAAGTGCTTATGCCTATTCTTATGTTACTATGGGTGAAACAGTAGCATGGATTATTGGTTGGGCGTTGATTATGGAATATGCATTAGGAGCTGCAACGGTTTCTATTGCCTGGAGTGAATACCTGAATAAGCTGTTAGGAGGAGGCATCCCATACGAATGGAGCCACTCGCCCTTTGAAAGTGTTACCGATACTGCCGGAGTTTTACACCATGGTATTATCAATGCACCCGCTTTAGTGATCCTTCTTTTATTAACCCTTTTATTAATTAAAGGAACCCAAGAATCTGCTACAGTAAATGCAGTAATTGTATTTATTAAAGTAGCCATTGTAATTATATTTATTATTTTAGGTTGGCAGTTTATCAGACCTGAAAATCATACCCCATATTTAATTCCTGCTAATCAACCTCCATTATTAGATGCAAGTGGTAAAGTGATAGCTGATTATTCAGGAGCTTTCAAACATGGCTGGGGTGGTGTATTAGGTGGAGCTGCTATTGTGTTTTTTGCATTCATTGGTTTTGATGCGGTTTCAACAGCTGCTCAGGAAGCAAAGAATCCAAAAAGAGATATGCCAATTGGTATACTTGGATCATTAGTGGTTTGTACTATTTTGTACATTTTATTCGGACACGTTTTAACAGGCGTTGCCAACTGGAAAGATTTTGTGGATCCTTTAAAAGGTCGTGAGGCTTCTGTGGCTTATGCTATCTCCACTTATATGACAGGTTACGGCTGGTTGGCAACTGCAGTTACCGTTGCCATCTTAGCAGGTTTTTCTTCTGTTATTTTGGTGATGTTAATGGGTCAGAGCCGCGTATTTTACTCTATGGCCAACGATGGTTTATTACCAAAAATATTCTCTGATCTACATCCTAAATTTAGAACACCTTACAAATCAAATATTATCCTTTTCATATTTGTAGGCGCCTTTGCAGCATTTGTGCCAGGAAGTGTGGCAGGAGATCTTACTTCATTTGGTACACTATTCGCCTTTGTTTTAGTGAGTATTGGTATCTGGATTCTGAGAGTAAAATCACCAGAAATTGAAAGATCTTTCAAAGCCCCATTGGTTCCATTGGTTCCAATTTTGGGTGCGGTGATTTGCTTAGCTATGATCTTTGCATTGGATAGCCAAACTTTAAAAGTGGCTTTCGGTTGGATGGCATTGGGCCTTGTTGTATACTTTGTGTACAGCAGAAAGCATAGTAAACTCCATAATCCTGGGGATATCATTCCAAAAGCATCTGATTTCGAGAAACACTAGTTTTAAAACAATACTTATCAAGCGCTCCAACTACCATTGGGGCGCTTTTTTTTGTTTCATCGTTGGCTGTAAACATTGTAAACGTTAACTTTGCCCACCTTTTACAAGTACTATTTAATTAAACATTATGGGAAGGATATTTGAAGTACGTAAAGCCACCATGTTTGCCCGTTGGGACAGAATGGCTAAGCAGTTTACCAGAATTGGAAAAGAAATTGTAATTGCAGTAAAAGCAAGCGGACCAGATATTGCTACAAACCCTGCACTTCGTCGTTGTTTTCAAAATGCGAAGAGTGTGGGAATGCCCAAAGATCGTGTAGAAGCAGCTATTAAACGCGCTATGGGTAAGGATACCAGTAACTACGAAGAGATCTTATACGAAGGATACGCTCCACATGGTGTAGCTCTATTAGTGGAAACTGCTACAGATAACCATGTAAGAACTGTTGCGAATGTAAAGAGTCATTTCAATAAAGGACATGGCGCTTTAGGCAATAGTGGATCCGTTAGTTTTCAGTTCAAAAAAATGGGGGTATTTAAATTAAATCCCGAAGGATTAAACATGGATGACCTGGAATTGGAATTGATTGATTTTGGATTAGACGAGTTGGGAGATAGTACTGATGATAATGGCAATCCGATTATTGTATTGCGTTGTGCATTTACCGACTTTGGGAACCTTCAAAAAGCCCTTGAAGAAAAAGGATTGAGTACCATTAGTTCTGAATTAGAATGGATTCCTACTACCACTGTTCCTGTAACAGATGAACAGGCGGAAGACGTCAGTAAATTAATTGAACGCCTGGAACAAGATGAAGATGTAAACAAAGTGTTTCACAATATGTCATAAGCTCCTTTGAATAATACTTATATTTAACGCCGCACAATTTTGATCGGCGTTATTTTTTTGATGAAAGTAAGAGAAATTAATAGAGAAAAAAGCATTGTATTATTTGATGGACTCTGCAATTTATGCAGTGGGGCTGTTCAATTTATTATGAAGCGCGACAGAAAAAAGGAATTTCAATTTGCCTCTTTACAAAGCGAATTTGGTAAAAATGTATTGATAGAAAATGCATTACCAACAACTGATTTCAACTCACTGGTTCTATTCCAAAAAGGAAAAATATATACACAATCTACTGGTGTCTTAAAAATTGCAAGATCTTTATCCTGGCTTTGGCCAATTTGCTACATGGCCATAATCATACCGAAGTTTCTAAGGGATGCAGTTTATAATTGGATCGCAAAGAATAGGTACAAATGGTTTGGAAGAAAAGAGGTTTGCACTATTTTACCCGCAGGAGAAAACAGGATAATTGATTAGAAATAACACTTGCTATAAGGGGATGGTAAATCGAAAAGTACTCCCTTCTCTTATATTGCTTTGAACCCCTATTTTTCCACGATGCTTTTCAATAAATTCCTTACACAAAATTAGTCCAAGGCCAGTACCCTGTTCTTTTTCTGTACCTAGCTCAGATTTATGAGTGCCAATATTAAAAATACTTTCATACACTTCTGGTTGCATTCCAACTCCATTATCTTTTACTTTAAAAATCCATTCATTATCCGTTTTTTCCGCAGATAATTTAATACGCCCTCCTGAATAAGTATACTTGATGGCATTGGAGATCAAATTTCGGAGTATGGCACTTAGCATATATTTATCAGCAAATATTTTGCTATCCCCAGGAATCTCAGCATTCAATTCAATTCCCTTTTGATCTGCAGCCACCTGTAATAAATCAAGTACTTCCTGAACAATCTTTTGTAAAACGATCTCTTCTGGATCAAAGGAAATTTTACCCGTTTGTGTGTAAGACCATTCCAATAAATTCTTTAAGAGGTTCTTTGTTTTTTCAGCAGAGTCTTTCATTAATTTGGCACTAACTACTACTGCTTCTAAATCTTTTTTGGCTGTCTGACTAATCAGTAAACCACTAAACCCAATTAAGGTATGAAAGGGGTTCATTAAATCATGTGCAATAATAGAAAAAAATTTGTCTTTAGTTGCATTCAATTCTTTGAGTTGATTTTCATTATCTTTTTGTATTTGCTCAGCTAATTTTCGTTCATTGATATTTCTGGAAACCCCAAAAATTTCCATCTGCCCATTTGCATTAACCACAAGATGAGAAACAGTTTCAACCCAAATTAGGGTTCCATTTTTTTTATACTGTAAAACTTCATCATAATAATATTGTTCCTGATCTGGTTGGCTATCATTGCTTGCCAGTATCCTGATTATTTTATCAAGTACTTCTTTTGCTGAATTAGGTTCTAAAGAGGATGTAATCGTTTCTTGCATGGCCTCCTCAACTGTTAAGCCTCTTAATTGAAAAACAGATGGACTGATATACGTAAACTTATTTTCCGAAAGATTCCATACCCAAATCACGTCAGCCACATTTTCGGCAAGCATCCGGTAACGTTCTTCACTTACTTCCATGGAATTAATGCTTTGCGTAACCAGTAATTGAAGTTTGTCTTGATGCAATTTTAATTCATAAAATGCAATAGTTGCCGTATACAAAACAAAGATAATCGACAACAAAAAGAGCACTGTTTCAAAAGAAGTACCTGAATCTAAATGGGTGCCGAAAAAACCAAGTTTGTATGCTGTGCCTACAGACAATAGAATACAAATAATAAAGGAAACAATGATTGAGTGCAAAAAATTTCCTTTTCTCGCAAGAATTACTAAAAGCGGTATGATTAAAAAAACGATGGAAGAAAATTGATAAAATGAAAGCAACAAAATACAGGTAATGGCAATAGTGATAGATACCGGAAAATGTTTTAATAAGGCGCTATTTTCATACTCCAGTTTCCAAGCCCAATATAAGGGCGCAAATAATAAAATGCCAATGGTATTTCCTACTGTTAAATAAATAGATAATTTTAAGAATGTAGCTAAATCTATCCCGTCAGTGCGTCCAAGAGTTTTAACAAAAATCAAAATACCGCTCGTTAATACGGAGGGCAGCATACAAACAAAGATGAAAAAAGGAATTAATTGAGAATTCCTAGTGAACAAAGGATATTTTAATTTTTTTCTAAATAGATGGCGATTTTCCATGCCACAAATGCTTGTATTACATCAATGGCAGCATTTAAAAAACCCACAAATACTCTATACGCTTCCAGATTAGCAAAATGGTGTTGTAAATAGGTAAATGTGTTCAGGATAAAACTTGCAATTAACACCCAAACAATAGCAGAATAACCCAAAAGAAAAAACATAATGACTCCCAAGCCAGATGGAATCCATAATAAAGAATAATTATCTGGCGGAACGCTTAATTGTAAAACACAAAAAAAGCCCGAAAGTATATAGCTAAGGGTAAAAAATAAAGCATATTTCCAATATAACTTTCTACAAAGTTCAGCAGCGGGCTTAAAACTTTCTACCATTCACTTTTATTTTCAAGTTGTATAAATGCAACAATCTTATTCACTCATCATTTCTTTAATGACAGTGATAATTTCCTCGGCATTTGGTTTACTAAAATAATCACCATCACTTCCGTATCCTGGACGATTAGGTTTGCTTGTTATGGTTCTTGGATTAACATCTAACCAATTATAACCACCTTGTTTTTCCATTACCTGATTGTACATAAAGGAAGTAGCGCCGCCTGGAACGTCTTCATCAATAAATACAATGCGGTTGGTTTTCTTGAGTGATTCAACAATGAAATGATTGATATCAAAAGGCAATAAAGTTTGTATGTCAATAATTTCGCAACTTATATTTTCGCGCGCTAAACGATCTGCAGCATCCTGAATAATACGCAATACCGAACCATAGGAAACGATTGTAATATCCTGCCCTTCTCTTATTACTTCAGGAATACCTAGGGGTGTTGTATACTCCAATAAATTGGCAGGCATTTTTTCTTTTAAACGATACCCATTCAAACACTCAATTACAATAGCCGGATCGTTTCCTTGTAACAATGTGTTGTACATACCCACAGACTGTGCCATATTTCTTGGAACACAAACGTATAATCCACGTAATGCATTAATCACCATTCCTAAAGGAGAACCACTATGCCATATGCCTTCTAAACGATGACCTCTTGTTCTTATGATCAATGGAACACTTTGCATTCCCTTTGTTCTGAAATGTGTAGTTGCCACATCATCGCTTAATGGTTGCAATCCATATAACAAATAATCAAGGTATTGAATTTCTGCAATGGGGCGTAGACCTCTTAAAGACAAGCCAATGGCCTGCCCTACAATGGTGAGTTCTCTGATACCAGTATCTAAGATCCTGTCTCCACCATGTTTATCCTGTAAACCAGCAAAGCCCTGATTCACATCACCAATATGTCCCACGTCTTCACCAAAAGCAAAAACTTTTGGATTGGTCGTGAACAAAGCATCGAAATATTTATTTAAAATCTCATAGCCATTTACCAGGGGTGCATCAAAAGAAACCAGCGGTTTTACCTGCTCAACTTTCAAAGCACTTTTAGGGCCTTCATTATATAAATGACTATTGTATTGATAATTATTTTCAGAAAGCAAATAATCGTAAAATGCTTTCATTTCAGGCCTGCTAGGAGAATATGGCGCAAGCTCCATGGTAATTGCCATCGAACGCATGATATCTCTTCGGAGGGGTTCTCTGTTAGAAGCTAAATCGCCTGCCATTTTTTGCAATTGATTATACACTTCTATATCGTTCACAACAGTGGTTTGAATTAAAGATGCCGCACGATTGGCTAATTCTTTAATAGGCTGAATATATTTTTCCCAGGCAGAATTCTTTTGATTCCTTACATGTTCTTTGGCATCCGTTTCGATGGTTGATAATTCTTCTTCAGAGCCCAGGTTATTTTCAATAACCCACTGACGCATCTTTTTAATACAATCCCATTCACGTTCCCATTCTAATCTTTCTGCACTTTTATATCGTTCCTGACTTCCACTGGTAGAATGCCCCTGAGGTTGTGTAACTTCTTCCACATGAAATAAAACTGGCACATGGGTTTCACGTACACGTTGTAAAGCTTCTTCAAAAACTTCGCACATGCCAGCATAATCCCAGGCCTTCACTTTATAGATTCTGATTCCATTGGTGTCTGCTTTTTTCTCAAACCCTTTTAATGCTTCAGAGATAGATCCCTTGGTTGTTTGAAAATTGGTTGGTACCGAAATACCATAACCATCATCCCAAACAAATACGGCTAATGGTACTTGCAAAACACCTGCCGCATTAATGGTTTCTAGAAAATGTCCCTCCGTGGTACTTGCATCTCCAATGGTACAAAAACTAATTTCATTTCCGTTATGACTTAATGCATCCAGTTTACGTAATTCATTCGACTGTCTAAAACATTTAGAAGCAAATGCCAGACCCAAGGCCCGGGGCATTTGCCCGGCAGTAGGTGCAATATCTGATGATACATTTTTTCGATTGGCAAGGTCCATCCAGTTTCCATTTTCATCTACAAATCGAGTAGCGAAATGAGAACTCATTTGCCTACCATAGCTAAACGGATCGTTTTTGATATCTGCATATAATTGCGAAAAATATTGTTCAACGGTAGCAAGACCAGTTGCGAACATAAAAGTTTGGTCACGATAATATCCACTTCTAAAATCTCCAGGCTGAAAAAATTTAGCCATCGCCACTTGAGCTACTTCCTTACCATCTCCGAAGATGCCAAATTTGGCTTTACCAGTTAAAACCTCTCTTCTTCCCAATAAACTTGTTTCGCGACTGATCACTGCAAAACGGTAATCTTCCAATACGGCTTTACGAAAGCCTTCAAAAGACAACATATCGCTAGTTTGCTCCAAAGAAGTATTTAGTTCCATACGTCAAAAATAACACTAGTAAATGAATAGACTAACAGAAATTAGTATTTTAAAGCAGCTTTTTTAGATTCAACAAATTAAGCCCATTATGGCGTTTTTTGAAGGTTTCTCTTAAAAATATCTTAATCCCCGTTTCAGAAATTTTAGAATCACTACTTTTATGAATAAATAATACTTTATGAAGAAAATATATCTAATGGTTGTGGCCCTATTTTTAGTGGTTATTGGATTTAGCCAAACTACTTCTCCAGCTACAACAGCAAAAGACGTAAACATGCAGATTGCATTTAAAAACGACACTTATAATTTCGGTAAAATAACCTTTGGCAAGCCCGTTGAATATGTGGTTGAAATGAAAAATATTGGAAAAGACAGCTTATCTATTTTAAATGCACAACCCGGTTGCGGTTGTACTACTCCTAGTTTTGTACCTAATGAAAAATTTGGGCCAGGGCAGACCGTTAAAATGACGATCCGATTCAACGGTAGTGTAATAGGTTCGTTTACACGTTATACTGATGTGTATTTTACAGGTGGTCTAACAAAAAAATTCACCTTCACTGGTGAGGGCATCCAGGAAGCACCAGCAGCAGCTCCTGCAACCGCTACACAGAAAATCAATACAAAAAATTAAACTTACTCGATGATGAAAAGAATTTTGTTTGTTGCATGTGTATTGATGAGCCAATTAGCTTTTGCTCAAACAGGTGTTGAGTTCAAAGAAACCAGTCACAAGTTTGGAAAAGTAAAAAAAGGGGTTCCAGTTAGTTTTGTATTCGAATACAAAAACGTTTCTGCCAAACCACTTGTTATAGAATTTGCGAATGCCGACTGTGGTTGCACTACCCCAGAATATCGTCAGGATGCCATTCCAAAGGGTCAGAAAAGTACCATCAAAGTAACTTATAACGCAGCAGTTGAAGGTGTTTTCAAAAAATCTGTGAATGTTAAGTTTACCAATAGTAACCAGCCTTATATATTAACGTTGGAAGGTGAAGTGGCCGCAGATCCAAAGGCAATCAAAGCAAAATCATAAGTCAAATTTACATTTGCATAATTTTATAAAAAGCGTAACGAATTCGTTACGCTTTTCTTTTGTGTATGCACAGAGTGCAAGTATCTTTGCAGTATGCTAAATATAAGTAAGAGAGGACAGGCAATGCCTGCTTCACCCATCAGAAAACTGGTACCATTTGCTGAAGCAGCCAAAAAAAGAGGTATAAAAGTATACCACCTTAATATTGGGCAGCCAGATATTGAAACCCCAAAAATGGTTTTGGATGCGGTGCGTAATAGCAACTTCAAAGTGCTGGAGTACAGTCATAGCGCAGGTAATGAGTCTTATCGCAAAAAATTAGTTTCTTATTATGCCTCAGTGGGGATAGATGTAAATGAAAATCAAATCATCATTACTACAGGTGGAAGTGAAGCCATTCAGTTTGGATTTTTGGCATGTTTAGATACAGGTGATGAAGTAATTATTCCAGAACCCTTCTATGCCAATTACAATGGCTTTGCGGTAGCTGCTGGCGTTACAGTAGTTCCCATTACTTCTAATATAGAAACTGGATTTGCACTTCCACCGATTGCAGATTTTGAAGCAAAAATTACTTCAAAAACTAAGGCCATCATAATTTGTAACCCAAACAATCCTACTGGTTATCTATATAGTAAAGAAGAGATGGAACAACTAAAATCCATCATTCTTAAATATAATCTTTATTTATTTTCCGATGAAGCCTACCGTGAATTTTGTTACGAGGGTACACAAATAAGTGCCCTTCATTTAACGGATGTGGATGACAATGTGGTGATCATGGATACGATTAGTAAAAGATATAGTGCCTGTGGAGGAAGAATCGGTGCATTTGTATGCAAAAATGCAAAGTTGATGGAAGCAGTGATGAAATTTGCTCAAGCCAGATTGAGTCCGCCAAGCTTTGCTCAAATAGCCGGTGAAGCAGCTATTGATCTGCCTTCTAATTATTTCGATACAACCAAAGCAGAATATAAATCGCGTAGAGATCTATTAGTGAAAAGACTGAATGCCATGGAAGGTGTATTCTGCCCTAATCCAGGTGGTGCATTTTATGCGATGGCAAAATTACCTATTGATGATGCGGATATTTTTTGTCAGTGGTTATTAGAAAGTTTTCAAGATCAGGGAGAAACGGTGATGCTGGCCCCCGCTTCGGGTTTCTACGGCACACAAGGATTGGGTAAACAAGAAGTAAGGATTGCTTATGTATTAAATTTAAATGATATAAATAAGTCAATGGACTGTCTTGAAAAGGCCCTAAAACAATATCCTGGAAAAAATAATTGATAATCAACATAATACAATATTTTATTTTACAATTAGTCTTTAAAAAACAAAAATAAACATATAATTTTTATTTTAATATTAATATTTTTCGATAATTTTATCATTTTTTACATAAAAAATAAATAAATATGTTGAATTATTAAATTTATTACTATGAAATAGAATTAAACCCTTATCTTTGAAATGTCAATGAAACGGGAGATACCCGAGACACAAAACTGAATTACCTCTTTTCTTATATGGCAAGCAATCGAAGACGACCCCTGTTTCTACAGGGGTCTTTTTTTATGCCCCCTCAATTTCCTTTTTACTTTTTACATTAACCAATTTTTTGGGTCTATTAACGTTAATATCCCATAGGTATCATAATTGATTAAAAGTATATCTGGGTAGCAAAACCTGGATTAACTGTATCTTAAAAAAGAGGGTATCCTATTTTAAGTAGCTAGGAGATGAAAATTTTTAGATTTATTTATATTCTGGGAATAGTTAGTATTTGCAGTTTTCAATCAAATGGCCAGAATTACCATGCCACCAATGGATCTGCCTATGCAGGTTCTGTAGGCATTTTTAATAACCCTGCAGCTGGGGTAAACTCTGTATACAAATGGGACCTCAATATATTTTCACTGCAAACAACATTAACCACCAATAATATATTTCTATCCAAAAATACCACAGGCAGTAATGGCATAACAGGTGATACAAAAATCAATTTCAAAGAAGGGTCGAATAGCTATTACGGACACATGAATATGGATTTCAATCTTTTCAACTTCCAATATAAAATAGATAATGAGCATTCTATAGGAATTGGACTAAGGGGAAGAATGTATAACCACTTGAAATCATCACCCATTTTTGCGAACGACACACTTACGTCTGGCTATAGTTTCTTTCGTGCCAATCGCACAACTGCTTTTCTCGATGGGTTTATGACACATCATGGTTGGTTGGAATTGAACTTAAATTATTCACAGGTATTACAAGAAACAGAGGGAAGCAGATTAACAGGTGGTATAACACTTAATATTGCAAAAGCCCTATCAGGATTTCAGGGAAGAGTAAACAAAATTATTTTTGAGGAGTTTATTGTACCAGCCACAAACGATACGGGGTATATCATCACACAAGGTGGCGTTAACTATGCCTACACTAATAATTATGATCTTCCAAATACAGGCACTCAGAATACTTTAAGTCAAATTATAAATAACAGCCTAACAAATTTGGGCGTAAACCTGGGATTAGAATACAGTATTTACAATTCGGCCAATACAGACGCTGCTCTTCATAGCCCCACAAACTATTCCTGGAAATTTGGATTTAGTTTAATGGACCTTGGCAAAAATTCATTCAAATCCAGCAACTATGCTGGAAATTTTTATAATCCCATTCCTCGTTTAACAGATGGCGTTTTAGATTCAAAAACAACAAATATTACTTCACTCTCTGATGTAAAAGATTCTCTGCAATCAATGTTCCTTAATTACGATTCACTTGTTGGAAAATTCGATATTGGTAGACCCACAAGAATTATTTTAAATGCAGATAAAAATCTAGGAAATCATTTTAGCATTAATGGTCAGATCAATATTAATTTTTATTCAACAGGTGCTTATAAAAAATATTGACAAGGGAATTAAATCTGCTAACCATCACACCCCGGTGGGAAACCATTGCATGGGGGCTTTATCTGCCCGTACAATACACAACCCAGGGAAGAATATGGGTTGGCGCTTCAATAAAATTAGGGCCGCTCACTTTGGGTGTGCACAATCTTGCATTAAAAAAAGCAGTGAATACATTAAATGGTGGTAGCTATTTAATCTTAAGTGTACATCCATTTAATAAGCGAAAAATAATGAGCAGGTTAGATTGCCCGGAATAATAAATCACTTTTAAGGCTAAGATTATTATAAAATAAAAACTATCCTATTGTACTCTAAACCGCTTATTCCCTTACAGATAATCCGGGTCTTTTTTATCACTATTTCACCAGATTGTATTAAAATTTCATCGCATACATCTAATTCATAATCAAAGTTTTAACATCGTTGCCTGCAAAAAAAAAATATTTTTAAATATTTTTTTTTGCAGGCAACGTTTTTAATTCAAGACATCTCTAATTATTATAGCGACGCCCTAATGGGATACCTATATCCATACCAAACAAAGTTCACCCCCTTGAATCTTCAGCATTTATCCAACGAAACTTTTTCCGCAATTGATTCGTATTGTTTATTAGTGAACAAAATTTATAAATTAACAAATGCTATCAAACGCAGTTGGGTATTGACAAATTAAAAAAAACTATATGAATAAAATCCTATTCACCGAAAAAAAGGGTGAAAACACCGATAATATTGGCACGATATTTTCTAATAATGATTAGCCGATGACAAAACTCTACCCAACTTATACACTTTAAACTACGACTATGAACAAGCTTTTGTCCCGAGCTATTCCTATTTTCTTGGTTACTGCGATAGTAGCCATTGCGTGTGTACATGAAATACCCTTAGTCCCAACTCCCCCCACAACGGGAGGTACAGGAACTGGAGGAACTGGAACCGGTACCGGTGGTACTGGAACAACCACATGCGACACAACTGCTTTTAACTACAGTACAGTAATTAACCCAATGGTGCAGTCATTCTGCGTATCCTGTCATGGAGCTTCAACAGCTGCATCATCAGGAGCAGGAATTGATCTTTCCACTTACGCGAAACTTTTGCCCTATGTAACAAGCGGCAGATTTTTTGGTTCCATTAATCATAGCGCAGGTTATTCTGCTATGCCAAAGGGAGGTGCTCAATTTAGTACTTGCCAAATTACGCAGGTTAAAAAATGGATAGCAGGTGGTGCTAAAAATGATACTGCAACTGTTGCGCCTCCACCAGTAGCACCAAGTTGTGATACAACAAACTTCTTGTATAGCACAACCATTGCACCTCTATTAATTAATAATTGTGTAACCTGTCATGCTCCAGGAAACCCTAACAACGGTGGTATTGATCTATCTACTTTTGCCAATGCGCAAGCTTTCGCTCTGAATGGCAGATTATATGGTTCCATCACACATGCCGCAGGTTATTCTGCGATGCCTAAAGGAATGGCACAATTATCTACTTGTAATATTACTCAGTTTAGAAAATGGATTGCAGCAGGTGCAAAGAATGATACGGCAACAGTTGTTGTTACACCTCCACCACCGCCAACAACTCCAGCTCCTACTTCTAATTGTAGTCCGGATACTGTTTACTTCCAAAATACCATTGGACCATTGATCAATTCAACTTGTGCAATGAGTGGCTGTCATGATGCAACTTCAAAAGCAAGTGGGGTTAATTTATCTACTTACGCAAATATTGTAAAATATGT
Organism: Bacteroidota bacterium; assembly: GCA_025363385.1. Classification (GTDB taxonomy): domain Bacteria; phylum Bacteroidota; class Bacteroidia; order Chitinophagales; family Chitinophagaceae; genus Sediminibacterium. Next base: position 17,221 of record JANYEA010000033.1, read on the forward strand.
TTCCGCAGGTAATGCAGCAGGAAGTACACTTTATACAATTACACAAAGTGGTAAAATGCCAACAGGTACTGGAAATGCAAAATATACAACAGCTCAGTTAACTCAGCTAAAAACCTGGATTAATCAAGGTGCAAAAAATAATTTCTGTACAAGTTGTGATACCACTTATACTTATGCAAAAGCAGTGGCTCCATTAATTACAACTTATTGTATTGGTTGCCATAGTGCATCTGCTGCTGTTGCAAGTGGCGGTAGTATTGATCTTTCTACCTATACTCAGGTAAAAGTATATGCTACTAATGGTAGATTATATGGTTCTGTAAGTCATGCTGCAGGATATTCTGCAATGCCAAAGAACCAGGCACAATTATCTACTTGTCAAATAGCACAATTTAAAAAATGGATCGACGCAGGAGCGATAAATAATTAATTATGAAGAAGAAAAACATCCTTTATTTATTACTCATTTTCGGAACGGTATTATTTATTAATGCATGTTACTATGATAAAGCAGACCTGCTCTATCCTACAAATACAGGAGCAGTTTGTGATACAGCCGGCGTAATGTCTTATAGCTTAAGAGTGAAGCCGATTCTGCAAGCACAATGTTATAGTTGTCATACAGCAACCGGGGGTTCAGGCAATATCAATATGTCTTCTTATGCAAATGATAAAATCATTGGCCTAAATGGTAAGCTGTACGGATCAATCAGTCATGCTTCCGGATTTATTGCAATGCCACAGGGTGGTAATACCATGTCGAGTTGCGATCAAGCCGTGATCAAAAAATGGATTACCGGTGGCTGTTTAAATAATTAAAAAAAGATTTATGATGAAAAATAAGAAACTAATATATAAGATTCTTGTAATCGTAGTATTCTTAATTATGGGTGTTGCTCTATATGCCTATAAAGAATATAATAGAAAAAATGTAGACATCGCCGATTCAAAAGCAGCATTTACATTAACCGATATTCAATTGATCAATGAATTTTCCCAAGACCAGAATGCTAGTAATAAAAAGTACCTGGGCAAAATTTTGGAACTATCTGGTAGCATTAAAAAGATAGATACCGATGCCAATGGATACCATACATTGATTTTGGGAAATACAGTAAACATGAATTCTGTAAGGTGCAGTGTGGATAGTACATTTAATAAAGAAGCACACAACCTTACGGAAGGATCATCCGTAGTTATAAAGGGTATTTGTACCGGTTACAATGCAGATGATCTGGGTTTAGGGTCGGATGTGATCTTAAATCGTAGCATAGCTATAAAAAAATAACAACCAATTTTTAAAATTCTAATTTATTAAAAGATGAAATGCCCCATTTTATTAGTTGCCGCCCTATCAATCGTTACAGTAAGTAATGCGCAAAAGTTTTTTACCAAAACAGGTAAAATTAGCTTTGATGCAACTGCCCCTAAATCTCCTGAAAACATTGATGGAGTGAATAAAAATAGTATCTGTGTAATTGACTCTAAAACTGGCGACATCCAATTTTCTGTATTAATGAAAGGTTTTGAATTTGAAAGAGCATTAATGATGGAACACTTCAACGAGAATTACGTTGAAAGCGACAAATTCAATAAAACAACTTTTAAAGGAACCATCACCAATAACGAATCTATCAACTATTCAAAGGATGGTGTTTATCCAGCAAAAGTGAAAGGTAAATTAGATATGCATGGTCAATCTAAAGATTTAGAAACAGAAGGAAAAATCACAGTGAAAGCAGGTAAAGTAATGGTTGCTGCAAGTTTTGTAGCGCAATTTGATGACTTCAAAATTGTAATCCCACAATTGGTAGCTGATAAAGTTGCCAAAGCTGCAAAGATCATAGTTGACTGTACACTTGACCCTTTAGCTAAGTAATCAAAGTTTCATCCCAATATCGTATAATGAAATATTCGAAATTATATTTTCTCGGCATACTATTAACATTCCTTGTTTCTACGGGAGTAAAGGTAAAGGCTCAGGACAAAGATTTATTAGACTTGGTAGATACCGATAAGCCTAAGAAAGAAGTGGTAAAGAATGCGTTTAAATCAATCCGTGTTATTAATGGTCATTCAATGGAGTTTCTGTCTCCAGGTACCATGGATTTTAGAATCTTGCACCGCTTCGGGCAAATCAATATTCCCAATACATTCGCTGGTTTTGATCAGGCTAGTATGAGAATAGGACTTGATTTCGGGCTTACTCGTTACTTGCAATTTGGTTTTGGCAGAAGTACGTTTAAAAAAGAATATGACGGCTATTTAAAGTTAGCTCCGCTTCGTCAGTCAACCGGACACCATGCATTTCCTGCTACAATTGCATTCGTCGGTGGCATTACTTTAAATTCTCTTCCCTATGCAGATCCTACTATCCAAAATTACTTTTCCTCTAGATTAGCATATTATGGGCAAGTGATTATTGGAAGAAAGTTCAGCGAGGGAATTACACTTCAAGTAACACCAACCATTGTACATAATAATCTTGTTCCACTTGCTAACCAGCCAAATGATATCTATGCTGTAGGATTTGGAGGTAGGTTGAAAATGAACAAGCGTACTGCATTTACCTGGGATTATTTCTATGTAGTCAATGGATTACAAAAGGATGCAAATAATGTTCCTTTGAATTATAACCCGCTTTCTATTGGTGTAGATATTGAAACAGGTGGACACGTGTTTCAGTTACATCTATCTAATTCAGCTGGGATGAACGAAAGGGCTTTCATCACTGAAACAACAGGTAACTGGGAAAAATTTGATGTGAGATTTGGTTTCAATCTTTCCAGAATTTTCCAAATAAGCCATAAGAAGTAACACAAGTATAAAAGTTATAAAAAGTGTCCCTTCATTGGGACACTTTTTGTTTAAAGCATTCTTAGTATTCCTAATTCAACACCTCTAAGCTCTGCCAATCCCCGAAGCCTCCCAATAGCAGAATACCCGGGGTTGGTTTTCTTTTTTAAGTCTGATAACATCTGGTGCCCATGATCAGGCCGCATTGGAATTGACATCCCCCTTTCTTTCATTACCTGTACCAATTCTTTTATTACTGCAAACATATCTACATCACCTTCTAGATGATTGTCTTCAAAAAAATCACCTAACTCATTCGATCTGGTACTACGCAAATGAATAAAATTTATCCGATCCTTAAACTGCTGAACCATCCCGGGTAAATCATTGTCGTACCTAACGCCAAAAGATCCAGTACAAAAACATAACCCATTACTAAGTGAGGGTATTGCAGTGAATATTTTCTCTAGATCATCAGCTGTTCTAATAATACGTGGTAATCCAAAAATGGAATACGGTGGGTCGTCGGGATGTATCACCATTTTTACTGAACAAGATTCTGCAACAGGAATAATCTGACTCAAAAAATAAATCAAATGATTCCTCAATTTTTCTTCATCAATACCCCGATAACTGTTTAAAGACTCTTGAAATTCCGGAAGGCCAAAACTTTCTTCACTTCCTGGCAAACCAGCAATGATATTTTTTTGCAAAAGTATTTTTTCATCCTCCGTCATTCTTTCCAATACTTGCTTTGCTCGCAATTTTTCTTCTTCCGTATAAGATAATGAGGCATTGGGCCTTTTCAATATAAATACATCAAAAGCAATATAGGCTGCTCTTTCAAATCGAAGCGCTTTACTACCATCGTAAAATTGATATGAAAGATCTGTTCTGGTCCAATCCAATACCGGCATAAAGTTATAGGTTACTATCTCTATACCACAGTTGGCCAGATTCAATATTGTTTGCTGATAATTAGCAATATACTTTTCAAAACCTACCGATTGTGTTTTAATTGATTCATGCACAGGAACACTCTCAACCACTAACCATTTTAATCCTATTTCTTCAATTTCAATTTTCCTTTTTGAAATTTCCGCAACAGGCCATATTTCTCCATTAGGAATATGATGTAATGCAGTTACCACACCTGTACAGCCTGCTTGTTTAATATCGCTTAAACTTACAGGGTCGTTCAAACCAAACCATCGCATGGTTTCTTCCATTTTATACCCTGTATTTTTATAAGAAGGAAATTCCTTAATCATAAAACAATTTATGCATTTTCGTTTATCTGTCTTGTACACATCTAAATCCAACCGTAGCATTCCGTTCAAAACCCTGACTAACCCTCAGCAAAAATTGTTTATAGTGCAGTTCTCTTGGGCCACTTTGTACATACCACCAACTACTCGAGGGTTTAAAATAAGAACCACCTTTCATCATAATATATCGATAATTGCCACATTGATATAGATCGTTAGTTAATTGCCAAACACAACCCGTTAAGTCTTGCAAACCAAAGGCATTGGCACCTTTGGCATATTTGCCCACAGGATATAATGATCCATTTCCAGTATTACATAAAGTAGAATCGATTCCTTCAATTGAGCTTACTGTAAGGGTTTGAGTAATTACTTCCTCATTTCTTTTCACGGGAATGATTTGTTTCCATGGCCATTCATTGCCTTCACTGGTCTGTGCTGCATACTGCCATTCCAACTCTGTAGGAAGCCTTTTACCTGCCCATTTTGCAAAGGCTTTCGCATCTTCATAGCTAACGTTAATTACTGGAAAATTTTCTACTACTGTAGACGGTTTACTATTTGTCCAGTGCTTTAAATAATTTACAGTATCTGTGGGTTTATATCCCGATGATTGTAAAAATTGAAAATATTGTTCATTGGTTACCGGAAACTGATCCATATAAAAAGATGCCATACTGAAAACGCTGTCTTCGTCCTGTTTTGGATAGGGAATAAAGTCGTCTCCATGTGTTGATTTATATCGAAATATTCCACTTGGTATGATTACCATTCCTAATGGTGCAGACTTTGCCAAACTTGTTTTTACAACACTCGAAATCCTCCTGGCTTCTGATGGTTGTAACCTCACAATTGTTTCATCCAATAAATTTTCATTATCCATTAACTGAATAATAAAATCACCTTCATAGTTGCCAAAATTTTTGATTAGGGATAATTTATGATATCCGGTTTTTAAGACCAATGGTTTTATATCATAAGATATGGTACCTGCCCAAACTCTTAGCTCAGTTCCTTTTGAAGAAACTTCAATCGAAAGTGTATCTCCCTGTCTAGACGCCTTGATGAAGCTTGGCAATTGTGCAATACAATCTACCTCTCCCTCATTATTAGTACCTAGGAATTTTTTATGAAAAGCATTTGTCTCAGCTTCGATCCACCAATCGTTTTGTATTTTTTTTGCGGTTAGTAAGCGATGATGCCAAATATCTATAAAATGAAAGCCTTCTTTTGGTGTTACTTTAAATAAATAATCTTTATAACCTTCGGGTATTAGACTAAATATTGTGTAGATATTTTTTTCTATTTTTTCCCAGGCATTCACCCAAATCTGATCCGTTGATGTTTCTATGAGTGGGCGAAAATCTGAATCTGTAAAATTGAAAGTATTCTCTCTTAAAATTCTACTCGTTCTACCTAAATATTTATATTGTTCATCAACCCAGTTTGGGCGGCCGGGTTCCATAATATTTAATTCTGTTCCATACCCATTAAAAAATGAAATGGCAAATTCCCTTTGTATGGGTTCTTTAAAAATTTCAGCTACCCGAAAAATAGCAAACGATGGTTTTATTAATTTATTCAAATTCAGCATTGGTGGGTAATACAATGCATTATGCACCCTTCCAGAAACAATGCCCACCATGTCTTTGGGAACAGCCATTCCTTCACTATACATAATCACACCAGGCTTTACTTTATCTGCTGCATATTGCAATTTTTTGCTCGACTCACCCTTTGTGTCCAACACTACACCATCAGCAGAAGTACCCGCAATTAAATGTGTAATTCCTTCAAAGTGGTTTTCGCCCCTCGTGCTTTCATCCCAGGGATTATAGCAAACAAATAATTTGGTTCCATTACTCCTCAACTGTTTTGCCATTGAATTAATTTTCTGCAAGCCACCAGGTAAATCCCGAAACAGATCAAATTGATTTCTTTGGTCTAAACCCAGTGTAGGCCAGGTGGGCCAAATGGCTAAAAAATC
>JANYEA010000066.1 GCA_025363385.1 Bacteroidota bacterium
TGTTGGTCTGAAACCTTTTCGAAAACTCTATGGCGTTTATTCCCTTAAACATAACTAAATTATTTAGACACAAAATACTAAATATATTAGTCATTACAAAGCCTTTATTTTATCTTCGAGAATTAAATACCTAATCCTATACTTTAATTTTTGAAGTTCATTTGAAAGTGAGGAAAAGTCAAACGACTTACCCGTTAAGCTTAATATTGATTGAATACTGTCAAATAACGAATTTGTTGTTTCCTGTATTTCATTTTCGTTTGATACTTTATTTTTCCAGTAATTCGATACTGTCCAATCCGTTGAGTAAGTGTCGTTGAAATTGATGTTTTGTTCTGTCCAATTTGTTATATGCTTAAAAGTCATTTTAGGTAAGTTGTTGATTGTTGTCAAACGTGAAGTCTATACTATTGCTGGTAACTCTTAAAAGTACGTTATTTCAAAAACATATTAAATTCCAAATCAATAACTTATATCCGCATATAATTGGGTTGAAAATATTTCTCTATCTCCAAAAACGCTGTAGAAAGTTGATTCATTATATTAATTTTCCAATCTAGTTAAAGTTTTAATTCTAAATAGTAGTCTATAAATTATATTCTATATTAATCTGTTCCCAAGTTAAGCAAAAACATATTAATGATCATTCTTATGTTTCTGAATTGTACGATACATTATTTTTAGCCGTCTCAAAATTTGTTCAATTAGAGATAAACTTAAACTAAGCTTTTACGGGACTCTAAATAAAGTATCGTAATAACAAGGTGGGTAAAATCGTGTACGAGGATTTTGATAACAATCCCGATATCATTGTATTTAACTGCATGGCGCATGCCAGACTCAAGTTCAGTGAAGCATTAGCCAATGATAAGGCAAGGGCAGAGCATGTGCTGGCAGAAATACAAAAGCTCTATGCCATAGAAAGACATCTAACAGATAATAACATCAATGGTAACAGTAAGCTTGAATACCGCAAAGAACAAGCATTACCCATCCTCCAAGCATTAGGGGGATGGCTACAACAAGCTTATGTAGAAGTGCTACCCAGTAGCGCCATTGGTAAAGCCATTGCTTACAGTTTAAAAAGATGGGATAAACTAAGCTTCTATGCTAGCACTGATTTTTTAAACATCGATAATAACCCAGTAGAAAACAGTATAAGACCAGTGGCTGTTGGAAGAAAAAACTATCTGTTTGCTGGAAGCCATGCTGCAGCTCAGCGTTCAGCTATCTTTTACAGTTTATTAGCTACCTGCAAAAACGATCAAGTCAATCCAGTTGATTGGTTGCAAGATATTTTAACACGCATCGCCGGTTATCCGATTAACAAAATACAAGAGCTACTACCGCAAAACTGGAAGCAAATGCCAAACAGTACTACGGAATAATATTTTGCTATCTAACATTAAGGGTATTGGTGGGGCGTTTACGGTAAAATTGATTATCTATCCATCTATCTATCAATTATTCAAACCAATTTGACATTTTTTCTGAAAATGCTGATCTAGGATCTTTAGCTACAAAAAATATCAAACTGGTTTGAGGGGTTTTATTTTAATTAAATTGGTTGTACCTTTCAGCGCCAGTTTAAAAATTACAACCAACTCATTGTAAAAAAGAAATGGTATATGTCCTATAACATATACCATTTACCGCCCACTGTGGGCGGATACTTTACAATTACTTGTCAAATATTTACAGTTACTGTTATAATGTTTACGTTATTAAGAAAGCAAAAAATCAGACCTTTTTTTCTCTTCTTTTGTAAGAGTTTCACCTTTTTCTACTTTTTCTAAAATTTCCTTATTGGATAAATCATAAGAAATTGAATTATTCAAAATCGATTTTACTTCTACACTGAGAGAATCTAACTCTTCATTTTGAGGTCTTGAAATATATTTAGGATCATATCTATTTGTAAATAGAATCGTATTTGATTCTAATATTTTAACTAAATCAAAATATTTATAATAATTCCTATTCCCACTTTTTACAGAAATCCCTTTAAGAACATCTTTAGTCTTCTGGCTACTGAACCATGTATTTAAAGTTTGTCTAGATATACATAATCTAGTACAAACTTCTTTTGTTGTAAATAACCTTTCATTTTTTTTATAGTAATTAACAAATTCATTTAAAATTGGGATATGTTTAATAAGTACTTTTTCAATTTTTGATTCAATAATTTCTTCAAAAGTTTTCCAAAATTCTTTTGAAGAAATATCGCCTATTTTTTGATCATATTGAGTAGTATTCATATTAGATTTATAAATTGTTATTTTTTGTTTTAACGATTCCAAATTTTTCATAAAAATCTTGCATTGATATAATCGTATTTTGTTTATTTCCACAAACCCAGAATAGTTTTTCTTTAACTTTTTCTGGAAATTCATCTTCTATTGATTTAGAAAGACTACTGAGAGATATTTTACCATCTTTTTCTGATTTTACATAAAAAAAGCTATTTGTCAATGCCTCATAAAGTAACCCTTCTTTTAAATCTTTTGTTTGTAAGTAAGCACAGTCTAATTTCTCATAAATTGGAACTTTTAATACTAATTCAAAATATTCAGCCACTATAGTATTTGTTTTAATTCCTTTTTTTAGTTTCACTAAAAACTTGTTTATTATTTCTGAACTTTCTTTTTTCAATATTTTTTTCATAATTATTACTTTTTTGTTAATTCGATAAATTTTAGAACTTCAATTCTTTTGAATACTACTTTTCCTTTCCCAACCTTATATTTAATAAATTTCCCTTCATTAACGTAATTATTAACAGACCCCCTACTTATTCCTAATAATTCTTGAACTTCTTTTGTACTTAAAAATTCGTCTTTAATTCCTTCCTTATCTTTTTTTAATTGAATAACTTCTTCCGTTAACCTGTCAATTTTTTGATTTAAAGGCCTCATTAAATCTGCAAAAACTGCAGCTAATTGAGATTTATTTAAATCGTTCATATAAGCCATATAGTTAAATTTTTTATTTTATTGAAATTTCTTGAATATTACTTCTTTTCCAAAACTCATTCATTTTTATCAATTTACTCTTTTCTGAAATTTTTAGGTACTTTTTTAAAGTATCCCATTTTTTAATACCTGTAATTTTCATGATCATTTCAATATTCATACCTTTTTCATGTGATAACGTTATAAATGTTCTTCTTCCTGTATGTGTGCTAATAAAAGCATATTTTGGTTTTGTAATAACAGTTCTATTTGAGCCACTAAACTTTTCGACCATTGTTAATACATTGATTTCAGCCTTTTTTGCCGCCTCTTTTATAAGCCTATTAATTACTTGATTGGCAAATGGAGGTGGTAATGGTCTATCTCGATACATCCCCGAGTATTTTATAAGAATTTCTCTTGCAAAGATGTTTAAGGGTACAAATAGAATATCTTTTGTTTTTTTTGTTCGCAACTCAATAAAATCTTCTTTTATATTCTCGTTTTTAAGGCTACCAATATCAGAAAATCTTAGCCCTGTAAAGCACTCGAAACGTAAGCACCCCACCAATACCTCTAATGTAATATAGCATAATATTATTCCGTAATACTGTTTGGCGTTGGCTTCCAGTTTTGTGGCAGCAGTTCTTGTATTTTGTTAATCGGATATCCGGCTATTCTGGTTAAAATATCTTG
>JANYEA010000068.1 GCA_025363385.1 Bacteroidota bacterium
CTGAATATGAATACAGGTTCAACAGAAGAAACAGAAGGAAGGGATTATTCAATGATGTTTTACAAAGAATGATTCATCAAATTCCACATCCTTACAACTACCTAAAAACACTTTGCGTTTATAATACCTAATCCTATTAAAATTAATAAATCTCATATTTAAATCTTTTCTAATTAAATTTATAATAGATTAATTAAGGAGTTAAAATTTAAATAGAGCATTTTGAAATTTGTTGAAGTTGTTGCAGCTATAATTGTAAAGGACAGTAAATATTTGTGTGTACAACGGGGAGAAAGTAAGTTGCCATACATATCAAAGAAATATGAATTTCCTGGGGGTAAAGTTGAAACAGGTGAAACCAATGAAGCGGCTTTAATTAGAGAAATTAAAGAAGAGCTTAGTTTAGAGATTCATGGTTTAAAACATTTTATTACAGTTGAACATGCTTATCCAGATTTTAAAATTACAATGCACGGGTATAAGTGTTGTGTCGAATCACCAATAATAAAACTTTCAGAACATTTAGATTTCAAATGGTTTTCACCCAATGAAATGGATGATTTAGACTGGGCAGCAGCAGATCTTCCAATTGTAGATAAACTAAAGAGGGAAATTCATGAGTGATTTTTTAAAACAGCTTTCTGATAGTTTATATACTGGCTTTATTGATATTAACAGCCACTCAAAACCAAATTTTGTACCTCAACTATTAGTTAATAATAAAGAGGAAGGGAAAAAAGTTCTGACAACAATTGAAAACGAATTATTAGTATGTGATAATTTTTGGTTTTCAGTTGCATTTGTTACAACAAGCGGAGTAGCATCATTAATTAATACACTTAAGTTAATTGAAGAAAAAGGAAAATTTGGGAAAATTTTAGTTTCAAAGTATTTAAATTTCACTCAACCAGAAGCATTAGCTAGATTAATTCAAATTAGAAATATAGAAGTAAAAATTGCTGTTGTAGGTGATTTTCATTCAAAGGGTTATTTGTTCAGAAACGGGTTACATTATAATCTAATAGTAGGAAGTAGTAATTTAACTGCCAATGCCTTAAGCGTAAACAAGGAATTAAACCTGAAAATTACAGCTACTCCGGATAGTGCAATTATCTATAGCGCTCTAAAAGAATTTTCAGATGAATTTGAAAAAGCTATTCCTGTAGATGTAGAGTTTATTGAAAATTATAGAAAGGAATATAATAATCAACTCTTTATTAGTAAACAATACAATGAGTTATTGAAGGAGCATCTACCCGCAAAGGTTCAACCAAATAAAATGCAGATTGATGCATTGAGAAATATTGAAGCACTCAGAAAAGAAGGGAAAGACAAAGCCTTGCTTATTTCTGCAACCGGAACCGGCAAAACTTATCTATCTGCATTTGATGTAAAAGCCTATAAACCAAAAAGATTTCTATTTGTTGTACACAGATTGAATATTATTAAAGCAGCAATTAAAACTTACCAAGAAGTTTTTGGAAACACTAAAACTTTTGGAATTTACTCTGGTAACAGTAAAGAACTTGAAAACGACTTTATCTTTTCTACTATACAAACTCTTTCTTTACAGAATAATCTAAAACAGTTTAACCCTAATCAGTTTGATTATATAGTAATAGACGAAACACATAGGGCTGGGGCTGATTCATATCAACGGGTAATTAAGTATTTTAAACCAAAGTTTCTTTTAGGAATGACTGCAACACCTGAAAGAACTGATGGTCTTGATGTCTTTAAACTCTTTAATTATAATATAGCTTATGAAATTAGACTTCATAAAGCACTTGAAATGCAAATGGTATCACCATTTCATTATTATGGAGTTACAGATATTTTAGTTGACGGAGAGATTGCAATAGAAGCAAAAGACTTTAATAAACTGGCATCTAAAGAACGAGTTAACCATATTATTGAAAAAGCCAGTTTCTATGGAACAGATAATGGAGTTTTGAGAGGGTTAGTTTTTTGTTCAAGTGTAGAAGAATGTAAAGCGCTTTCCAAAGCATTTAATCATAGAGGTTTTAAAACAGTTTCACTTTCGGGTGAGAATAGCGAGGAAGAAAGGTCACAAGCAATTAATCTTTTAGAATCTGAAGCAATCAAGGAAAAACTTGACTATATTTTTACTTATGATATTTTTAATGAGGGTATTGATATACCAAAGGTGAATCAGGTAATTTTATTAAGGCCTACTCAATCCGCTATAGTCTTTGTTCAACAACTTGGTAGAGGAATTAGAAAAATTGATACTAAAGATTACTTAACTGTGATTGATTTTATTGGAAATTATAAAAATAATTATTTAGTTCCAATTGCCTTGTATGGAGATAATTCTTACAATAAGGACACATTAAGAAAGCTAATTTCCGGAAAAAGCTCTTTTATACCCGGGTCTTCAACTATCAACTTTGACGAAATAACAAAAGGAAAAATATTTGAGTCAATCAATACTGCAAACATGCAGCAAAAGAAAGACTTAATCAAAGACTACAGACTTCTTAAATATGAGTTAGGAAGAATACCAATGATGATTGATTTTGAGAAACATGGATCTCGTGATCCTCAATTATATATCAATTCAGCAAAGTCCTATTTTAACTTTGTTGCTGAACAAGAGCCAGAATACATGAACAAAATCAGTCAACCTGAAAAGAAGCTATTAGAACTGTTTTCAAATGAAATTAATAATGCAAAGCGGATTGAGGAAAGCATAATTCTTGCAAAACTTTTAACTAAACGAGTTATTTCTAAAAATGAAATAATAGAGACTATATTTCAAGAATATGGCATTCAATCGATTAGTGATACAATTGATTCGGCAATTAATAATTTAAACTTTGGTTTCGTAACAGAGAAAAAAAATCAGAAACTAGTTCCCATTCAAGAGATTTATGATTTAGAAATAGTAGTTGACTCGAAAGATCAAATCAACATATCAAATCAACTTTTGAAATTGATTGAGAATACAATATTCCAAAAATTTTTAAACGATAACATAGAGTATGCTCTTTATAAATTCAAAAAAACAAATAGTTCGTTCAAATACAATGATGGGTTTCATTTATATCAAAAATATTCTAGGAAAGATGTGTTTAGGATTATGAATTGGCCCCAGAATCCGGTCGCTCAAAATGTGGGAGGCTATATGATTAGCCCAGATAAAACCAATTGCCCAATTTTTGTTACCTATCATAAAGCTGATAATATTTCAGATACAACCAAATATGACGATGGCTTTGAATCAAATACAGAATTCAAATGGATGTCTAAGTCAAACAGAACCTTTAATAGTCCGGATGTAAAGGCAATAATTAATACTCAAAACCCTTTACGCCTGCCACTGTTTGTTAAAAAAGATGATGGGGAAGGAAAAGATTTCTATTACATGGGTGAATTGAAATTAATTAATGGCAAATATTCTGAAACTAAAATGGTGAGCGATATTAATGCTGCAGTTGTTAAAATCAATTTTTCTATCACCCCATCTGTTGATGATAACATGTATCATTATTTAACGGAGACCATTTAATGTATTTGTAAAATAGCTCTGTTCAGTTTAAATCGGGGCTCTACAATTTAGGTTGGTTTGCTTAACTTTAGTAGGATACTTGTTTAATACCATTTTTATGACCGAAATCCAAGAACTCACCCAAGCACTTATAAAATTCCGCAACGATCGCGATTGGGAACAATTTCATAATCCTAAAGATTTGGCATTGGCGCTGAGTGTTGAAGCTGGCGAATTGTTAGAAGTATTTCTTTGGAAATCGCCTGAAGAAGCAAATAAGGAAAAAGTGAAAGAAGAACTGGCAGATATATTTGCTTTTGGGCTTTTATTAGCAGACAAATACGGATTTGATTTGAAAGAAATTGTGATGGAGAAAATAATCCGAAATGGTGAGAAATATCCTGTTGAAAAAGCTAAAGGAAATGCCAAGAAATACAACGAATTATGATTGTTTACAACGCCACGAAAGAACAGTTTCTTGATGATGTACTTACCAACGATATTGAAAATATTGTTTTGCGTAACGTGAAACTGAAACTGAACCGCGGTGTTGGGATTGCTGAAATCAGATCCTGGGCTTCATCGCTCGTTTATATGGATCGCATTATGCACGATGCTGAGATCCCCGGTGATTGTGGTGTTGCTATTGAATACCAAATACCTCAAACAGGAAAACGCATTGACTTTATTATCTCTGGTCAAAATGCAGAACAGGCAGATTGTGCCATGCTCATTGAACTAAAACAATGGTCCCAAGCAAACATAACTAGTAAAGATTCGATAGTTGAAACATATGTAGGCGGTAGAATGGGAGAACATACCCATCCCTCCTATCAGGCTTGGAGTTACGCTACATTACTGCAAGGATTTAATGAAGTAGTGTATACAGAAAATATTCAATTACATCCCTGTGCATACTTACATAATTATATAGAGGATGATGTGATAAAAAATCCATTCTATTCTGAATACATTGAGAAAGCTCCCATATTTTTAAAAACCGATGCTTTAAAACTGCGCGAGTTTATTAAGCAACATATTAAATATGGAGATCGGTCTAATCTTTTGTTTAGAATTGAGAATGGAAAGATTAGGCCTTCCAAATTACTAGCTGATAGCATCAGCAAAATGATTAAAGGCAATCAAGAATTTGTAATGATTGATGATCAGAAAGTAGTGTATGAAAATGCCTTAGCACTTGCTAAAAAAGCAAGTGAGGAAAATAAACAGGTGTTAATTGTAAAGGGCGGCCCAGGTACAGGCAAGTCGGTTGTTGCGATTAATCTCTTAGTGTATCTGATTAAAATTGGCATGCTCGCACAATATGTTTCAAAAAATGCTGCACCAAGAGCAGTGTATGAAGCAAGACTTACTGGAAGTATCCGACCAACTGTGATTAGAAATTTATTTAGAGGATCAGGTGCGTTTATTGAAACACAGAATAATGAATTCGACGCTTTAATTATTGATGAAGCACATCGTCTGAATAAACATAGTGGCTTGTTTGGAAACTTAGGCGAAAATCAAATCAAAGAAATCATTGCAGCATCTAAATTCTCTGTATTTTTTATTGATGAAGACCAGCGCGTTACTTTAAAAGATATTGGTCGCAAACAAGAAATTGAAATCTGGGCATCGAGAGCTGGTGCAAATATCACTGAATTGGAACTAAATTCTCAATTCAGGTGCAACGGTTCTGATGGCTATTTGGCTTGGCTAGATAATATCTTACAAATCAGAGAAACAGTCAATGAAGAGATAAACGATTTAGAATACGATTTTCAAATTATAGATACTCCTTCAGAATTAAGAGACATCATTTTCGAAAAAAATAAGTTGAGCAATCGTGCCAGAATGGTTGCTGGATATTGTTGGCGCTGGCCCAGCAAAACCGATTCTTCAGCATATGATATCGAATTTCCCGAACACGATTTTCGGATGAAATGGAATTTAACCGAAGATGGAAGTACTTGGATTATTAGTCCGGAGTCTGTAAACCAAATCGGGTGTATCCATACTTGCCAGGGTTTGGAAGTAGATTATATTGGAGTTATAGTTGGTGAAGACCTAATAGTAAGAAACGGCCAAATCATCGCCGACCCTTCTAAACGTGCTAGTTCAGACAGTTCTGTGAAAGGCTATAAAAGATTACTCCAAGAAAAGCCAGCTGAAACCAAAGAAATGCTCGACTTGATTATCAAAAACACCTACCGCACTTTAATGACTCGGGGGATGAAGGGATGCTATGTGTATTTTGTGGATGAGGAGACTCGTGCTTATTTTAAGAGTAACATTTAAACTAAAAATAAGTATTCACCGCAAACTCAAACTGACTAATAAATATTTTCTTAAATGGATTGATATTGGTTTGTTCGTAGAAAATGAGCATGGCTTTTTTATATTCTAATGAATCAATGGTTCTAAATGAAATGGGGCAATAATGATTATTCATCAATACTGCATTGCTGATAATTCTGGCAGTTCTTTTATTTCCATCAGTAAAAGGTTGTATGTATGATATAAGTACTAATGCCAACAATGCTTTTTCGAAAATATTTTCTTTAGAGTTTATAATTGTACACATGTCATTTAATGCCTCTTTAATTTGAAATTCATTATCTAGTGGCTTATAATTAGTTCCTGATATACCTACACGTCTTTTTCTAATGTTTCTTGTAAAACCCAGTTCCTTAAGTAAGATGCTATGAATATCCTCGATACTTGATACAGATAAAGGATTGATATAATTTGGATGTGTAAGCACCCCACCAATACCTCTAATGTAATATAGCATAATATTATTCCGTAATACTGTTTGGCGTTGGCTTCCAGTTTTGTGGCAGCAGTTCTTGTATTTTGTTAATCGGATATCCGGCTATTCTGGTTAAAATATCTTG
>JANYEA010000055.1 GCA_025363385.1 Bacteroidota bacterium
TTGCGTATACCGCTTTGAATCCATACATAGGCAGGTCCATTCCAACTTCCATTGTCTTGTAATCCACCCATAACGTGATAAGGCAATTGGTTATCGGTGTTAATATGATAAAACTGACCGAGTGCTAATTTTTCATCAAATTGCCAAGTCTTACCTCTATCACGAGAAATACCAATACCGCCATCATTACCATCGATAATAAAATTGGCATCATAGGGATGTATCCACCAGGCATGGTGATCAGGATGTATGCCACTGTATGGAATTACATTTTTAAAAGTCTTACCACCATCTTCACTTACACTGATCATTTGATTGATATTGTACAATCTGTTTTCGTTGATAGGATCGCATGATATATCCTGAAAATAAAATGCGCGATTGGTTACAACGGAGGGATCACTATTCACTAACTCCCATTTCAATCCTCCATCATCTGACCTGTATAAACCATTTTTTGTTGCTTCAACTAACGCATATACACGATTCGGTTGTGATCTGCTGATGCTGATACCGATTCTACCAAATTCTCCAACTGGTAAGCCTTCTTCCTTGGTTAATTTTTTAAAAGATTTACCAGCATCATAAGTAACATATAAACCACTTCCACTTCCGCCCCCTTTTAAACTCCAAGGCGTACGTTTGTGTTGATACATATTCACAAATAATTTATTGGGATTCGAAGGGTCCATTACCATATCACCTACACCACTGGTATCATTAGTATGTAATATTAATTTCCAATTTTCTCCGCCATCAGTGGTTTTATAAACTCCCCGCTCTGCATGTTCCATAAAAGGATTACCCATTACTCCGGCATAAACAATATCTGGATTATTAGGATCTATGAGTATTCTATGAATATTGCGGGTCTTTTGCAGCCCCATACATTTCCATGTTTTGCCACCGTCTAAACTTTTATAGATACCCTCTCCTAAACTGATAGAGTTTCTCGGATTGCCTTCACCTGTGCCCGCCCAAACTACACTGGGATTAGATTGTGTGATTGCAACAGAGCCAATATTTTGTATGGGTTGCTCATCAAATACGGGGGTCCAAGAAGCACCGCCATTCTCTGTTTTCCAAACTCCACCACTTGCAGTTCCCAGATAAATCGTAGTTGGATTATTGTAAATAGCATCAATGGATGTAACCCTGCCACTCATACCTGCTGGCCCTATATTACGGGGTTTAAAATTTTTGAATTGTTTATTGATGTCGATTGTTTGTGCTTGTAAGCCTATGGTAAGAACCATGGCCATCAGAAAGGAAATCTGCTTGCTCATCTTTTTAGTTTTGGTGAAAGCAATATCGAACTTTAAAAAGTAATGGGCAAATAAGAGTGAGGAACGGAGTAATATTAAAAAGAAAACGTAAAAGTAAAATGAGAACAGCAAATATTAAGATGCTTTAGTGTTGCTTATTGATATACATATTAAAACTAATTGTTTTTTACTTTTTACGCTTTACTTTTTACTTTTATCTTTGTCCCATGCAGGCAATAAAAAAAGTAATCGGGGCTGAACTGAAATATTTCGAGGAATATTTCGACCGAACTTTTAAAAGCGAGAACAATTTATTGCTTAATCGAATCCTTACTTATTTAGCCAGTAGAAAGGGGAAGCAAATGCGGCCCATGTTTGTGCTACTCTGCGCAAGAATGGGTGGAAAAATTAATGAACAATCTTTTCGGGCTGCCCTTTTTGTGGAAATGTTGCATACCTCATCATTGGTTCATGATGACCTGATTGATGATAGTTTACAAAGGCGTGGAACGTATTCTATTAACGCTATTTGGAAGAATCGTGCTGCAGTATTTACAGGCGATAATTTATTTACAAATAGTGTCCTATTATTATTAAAAAATCAGGACTATAAAATTCTTCAAATTTTTTCTGATTCTATTGGTAGGGTAATTGAAGGAGAATTGTTGCAGATGGATAAATCTCGCAAATTGAATCTCGACGAGAATATTTATTTTGAAATCATCAAGGGTAAAACTGCCACATTACTTGCTTCTGCATGTGCAACAGGAGCTGCTTCTACATTTACAGATCAGGCAATGATCGACAAACTCTATTTATTTGGTGAAAAAATTGGCGTTGCATTTCAAATCAAAGACGATCTTTTAGATTATGGCGATGTAGCAATAGGTAAGCCCCGAGGGAACGATATTAAAGAAGGGAAAGCCACGCTACCACTGATTTATACATTCAATAATTGCGAACCGGCCCTTAGAAAAAAACTTCTATTTATTTTTAAACATCGAAATAAAGAAGAAGAAAGCGTTAATTTTTTAATTCAACAAGTAGTTCTAAATGGCGGCATGGAATATGCCACTCAAAAAATGCAATGGTATAGCGATGAAGCTTTGAAAATATTATATGAGTTCCCGGCATCTCATACAAGAGATGCTTTAGAGGAATTGGTAAATTATACTTCCGGTAGGGTACATTAATTTTATTGTTCATTCATCACATTTTTTTTGTTTCTTTCTTTTTCTTCCCATATTGATAGTATCTTGGTTCATATTAAATGATCAATATGAAGTTATTTATTTATGCAATGGCAGTGCTTTCCTGCACTTCTGTTTTTGCTCAGAAAAAAAAGGATGATAAGAAAACGGAAACAAGTACAACTGTTGCCTCTATTAGTCTGGATAGTCTTTTTAAGCAAGTACGCTTTCGATCTATTGGACCCTTTCGCGGTGGACGTTCTGTAACCTCAACCGGGGTTGTACAAAACCAGTTAATATATTATATGGGTAGCACTAGTGGTGGTGTTTGGAAAACCGAAGATGCTGGTCAAAGCTGGAAAAACATATCTGATAATTATTTTAAAACTGGTTCTGTTGGCGCTATCGCAGTTGCAGAAAGCGATCAGAATGTGGTATATGTGGGAATGGGCGAACACGCACCCCGTGGCGTGATGAGTAGTTATGGTGATGGAATATATAAATCTACAGATGCAGGCAAAACCTGGTCTCATATGGGTTTAGAAAAAACGAGAACAATATCCTATATCAGAGTAGATCCCAAAAATCCAGATATCGTATATGTAGCCGCTCAGGGTGCCATGCATGGCGCAACGCCTGAGCGCGGCGTTTATAAATCAATCGATGGAGGTAAAACCTGGAAGAAGACTTTATATGTGGATGAAAATACAGGATGTGCTGACCTATCAATTGACATGAACAACCCGCGTATACTTTATGCTGCTATGTGGGATTACAGAAGACTTCCTTGGGAAATGCGCAGTGGCGGGAAAGGGAGTGGATTGTACAAGAGTATGGATGCTGGAGAAACATGGGTAAGAATGGAGAAGGGCCTTCCCAAAGAAATGGGTAAAATGAGTATCAGTGTTTCAAGAGCAAATAGCGATAAAGTATATGCATTGATAGAAAGCGATACTCAAAAAGAAACCGGCGGATTATTCGTAAGTGATGATGCAGGCAAAAACTGGAACCGAGTAAGTAAAGACCATCGACTCACACAACGTGCTTGGTATTACATCGAAACCTTTGCAGATCCAAAGGATGAAAATACTGTGTATGTTTTAAATTCACCAGGGTTGAAATCAACAGATGGTGGCCGCACCTGGAATTATATTGGGGGTATTCATGGAGATTTTCATCAGTTATGGATCAATCCAAACAACAATAAAAATATCATCATCTCAAATGATGGCGGTGCCGGAGTAACTTTTAATGGTGGTAAGGTTTGGAGTACAGAAGACAATCAACCCACAGCACAATTTTATCGAATCAGCGTAGATAATTTATTCCCGTATAATATTTATGCTGGTCAACAAGACAATTCTTCTGTAAAAATAAAAAGCTGGAACCCAAGTGGTTGGCAGATTGGTCAGTCCGATTGGACTTATACTGCGGGTGGTGAAAGCGCCTTCGTTGCATTCGATCCGAATAATCCAAAATTATCGATGGGTGGAAGTTATCAGGGTACCATTGGTTTATTTGATAACGCAATCATGGAAGGAAAAAATATTATGGAAGCTCCTATACAGTATCAGTCTTTACAACCCAAAGACATGAAGTATCGTTTTAATTGGAATGCACCAATTACTTATAGCGAGCATGAGCCAAATACTTTTTATCATGCCGGCAATGTATTGTTCAAGACTTCTGATTATGGTAAGAACTGGGTGGCTATTTCACCCGATCTTACGAAACACGATAGTACAAAAATGGGGATGAGTGGAACGCCATATACGAATGAAGGTGCGGGCGGTGAAAACTATTGTACCATCATGTACGTAAAAGAATCACCTATTGAAAAGGGAGTTATATACACGGGTAGTGATGATGGAGTTGTTAGTATTACCAGAGATAATGGAAAATCTTGGAACACCATCACTCCTCCAAATCTGGGTGAAGCAATTGTAAACTGTATTGATGTTTCTCCATTTGATAAAGCAACCGCTTATATAGCAACTACCAGGTATAAATTCAATGATCTAACACCATCATTATATAAGACAAATGATTATGGTAAAACATGGAAAAAAATAGTAACTGGCATCCCTGAAGGTGCATATACCAGATGTATTAGAGAAGACCAAAACAGAAAGGGATTGTTATTTGCAGGAACTGAAACCGGATTGTATATTTCCTTTAATGATGGAGAAAATTGGCAACAACTTCAATTAGGTTTACCAATCGTTCCCATCACAGATTTAAAAGTGCACAAAGGAAATCTAATTGCCGCAACCATGGGAAGAGCGTTCTGGATCTTAGACGACTTATCGGTTTTACGTCAATACGATGCTTCAAAAAATGATCAATTTGTTTTGTTTCAACCCAAGGATGCATATCGTGTTTCCGGGGCAAGTATGTTGGATAAAGTGTATACCGACGAAGACCTTGAAACGCCTTTACAATCTAGTGCAGGTTTAAATGCAGCAACTGGATTGGTGCTATTTTATCAGTTACCAGCTAAAAAAGATTCTACTGCAAAATATAGTTTAGAAATCAAAGATATCAAAGGCAATATAGTGCGTAAATATTCCTCTGAGGCAGATAAAGAATTTGTAGGAGGATACCCCGGCGGACCCTCACCAGATCCTTTACTACCAACCAATTCAGGCCTTAATCGTTTTGTATGGGATCAAAGATATCCTCCACAAACAGGTGTGATGAATGTATTTATTGAGGGTGGATACGATGGTCATAAAGTAATGCCCGGAGAGTATACTGCAACATTGAATTTTGGAAAAGAAAATAAAACTGTTTCGTTTAAAATATTGGCAGATCCCCGCATTACCGGAACAGTTGCAGAGTATGAAGCGCAACACCAATTACAGTCAAAAGCAGAAGCAGACATTGTAGATATTCATAGTTCTGTAAATAAAATGCGTAAAGCTAATAAGCAGATCTCCGACTTAATAGAACAGTTAGAAGCAGGCGATACTACTGCCAATAAATCAATTCGAGATAAAGCTGCAGGCATCAGTAAAAACTTAGCTAAATGGGAAGAAGCATTGGTGCAAACCAAGGCTCAGAGCAATGATGACATCATCAATTATATCAATAAACTGAGTGCCGATTATATATTCTTAAAAGGCGACCTGGATTCAAATATTCCTTACACTACAAAAGGCCAGGAAGATCAATTCCAATACTTAGATGCACAGTGGAAACCTTTGAAAAAGCAAATGCAAGATCTGGTAAATAAAGACATTACAGAACTGAATAAACTCTGTAAAGAAAAAGAGATCGCTAAAATAATTATTGCACTCTAAAACAGAAAGGCCGTTGCGACTTTACGCAACGGCCTTTTACTATTTCTGATTATATTTTTTCTCAGCTTCTTTTGCTTTGTCAAAATCTAATACAACTCCATTTATACAATAACGCAGTCCAGTAGGCGGAGGACCATCTTCAAATACATGGCCTAAATGCGATTTACATCTGCCACACTCCACTTCGGTTCTCTTCATTCCCAAAGTATTGTCTGGTAAATAAATAATTGAACTTTTGCTAATGGGTTCATAGAAACTTGGCCATCCACAACCACTATCGAATTTAGTATCGCTTTTAAATAATGCATTGCCACAAGCCGCGCAATAATAGGTTCCCACTTCTTTAAAGTTTTCAAATTTACTGGTGTAAGGCCGTTCAGTTCCTTTTTGACGAGCAATATTATATACTTCTGGAGAAAGAATATTTTTCCATTCTTCATCTTTCAATACCACTTTACTATTATCTGAACGAGAGTAGGCGGGATTATTTTTATTGTCCATTTTTATTTCTTTTTTGGGATCATTTTGTGAAAAGCAGCTTTGTAAGCATAAAAGCGAAACAAAAACTGCAAAAATTAATTTCATATATATGTGATTATTATTTGAGTGTTTAATTACTGTTTTGTTGAAGTTCCAATTATGAAACACTAGAACCTATTTTGTCATGTTAAAATATATTTAATATGAAGGTTTTCATAATATCCGTTAAAAAACTTTATAAAAATTAACAAGTTGCATGAATTAATGTTCATTATGGAACAATTTTAAATGAATTAAACCACTGTTAAATGTTTTTTAAAGCCTAGCCCTTATCTTTGTTCCTCATTCAAGGTTAGCAAGTACATGTTTAATATTATCCTGTTTGGACCTCCCGGAAGTGGAAAAGGAACTCAAAGTGAAAAGCTTATCGAAGCCTTTGGGTTAATACACTTATCTACCGGCGACATTTTAAGAAGAGAAATAGCGGCAGCTACTTCATTAGGTTTGGAGGCAAAAAGTTTGATGGACAAAGGAAACTTAGTACCTGATGAAGTTGTGGTAGGAATGATTAGTTCGGCATTGGATAATAATCCTCAGGCAAAAGGATTTTTATTTGATGGTTTTCCAAGAACGGAAGCTCAAAGTGTGGCTTTAGATAAATTATTAGCAGAAAAAAATACTGAAATAGGCGTAGTGCTTGCGCTGGATGTGAGTCGTGAAGAATTGGTAAAGCGTTTATTGCAAAGAGGTTTAACGAGTGGAAGAAGTGATGATAATAATGAAACTATTATTAGTAATAGGATATTAGAATATCAGACAAAAACTACCGTTGTTGCTAATTATTATAGTAAATTCAATAAGGTGGTTCAAGTGAAAGGGGAAGGAACTGTAGATGAGATATTTAGCGCTCTTTGCAGCGAAATCGACAAAAGATTGTCTATTTAGAAGTAAGATTTTCAACCAATACCAACTGCGATCCCGCTTTAACTAGGCGGGATCATTTTTTTTCCAACTTATCAAGCCTTAGATTTGTTTTAAACGGCTGCCATGATGCAATTGGAAAACTATATTCTAGGTAAATGGATCAAAGGTGATGGTGATGGCCAAATCCTATACCATGCAGTTACCAGCGAACCAATTGCAACTGCTACTACAAAAGGTATAGATTTTTCAACAGTATTACATCATGCACGACTTAAGGGGAATCCTGCTTTAAGAAAAATGACTTTTCAAGAAAGGGGTCTGATGTTACGATCACTTGCCTTGCATCTACGTGAACATCTTTCCAAGTTTTATCAGATCAGTTATCAAACAGGAGCTACCAAAGCCGATAGTTGGGTTGATATTGAAGGGGGAATAGGGAATTTATTTGCTTATGCATCGCTTCGCAGAAAATTTTCTGACCAACCTTATTGTTTAGATGGAGAATATCATTCTCTTGGAAAATCAAACAGTTTTATAGCACAACACCTACTCATTCCAAAGGAAGGTGTGGCAATTCATATCAATGCATATAATTTTCCAGTGTGGGGAATGCTTGAAAAAATTGCCGTGAATTTATTGGCAGGTATGCCTGCTATTGTAAAACCAGCTACTGTTACCTCTTATTTAACTGAGGCGGTTTTTCGAGAAATCATTCAATCTGGCATTTTACCCGAAGGCGCCTTGCAATTGATTTGTGGAAGTGCTTCCGGTATATTAGATCATGTGGATTCACAAGATGTGATCACTTTTACGGGCTCTGCATTAATTGGAAAAATGTTGAAATCACATCCAAAAGTATTATCAGAAAATGTTCCATTTACGATGGAATCAGATTCACTAAATGCAATTGTATTGGGGGAGGATGTACATCCGGATATGCCAGAATGGGATTTGTTTATAAAGGAAGTGCGAAAGGAAATGACAAGTAAATGCGGTCAGAAATGTACGGCCATCAGAAGAATTTTTGTTCCTGAAAATAAAATCGAAGACATTCAAATCGCGCTCAAAAAATCTTTAGAAGATGTTCTGATAGGAAACCCTTTGAACGATAAAGTACGAATGGGTTCATTAGCCGGATTAGCTCAACGAAAAGAAGTAAAAGAACAAGTACAAAAATTGTTGGCATCCTCTCAAATGATTTACGGTTCCATGGATAGCGTTTCTGTGATAGATGCAGATGCAAATATCGGAGCATTTATGAGCCCGATTCTATTATTGAATCAACAACCCATGAGCAGCACAGCTGTTCATGAAGTGGAAGCTTTTGGTCCGGTATCAACCCTAATGCCCTACGGTAGTTTACAAGAAGCTATTGCATTAGTAAAACTTGGAAAGGGATCTTTGGTAAGTTCCATTGTAACCAACAACACAAGTATAGCCACTGATTATACAATTGGAGCAGGTACTTATCATGGAAGAATACTGGTACTGAACAGTGCTTGCGGTAAAGAAAATACAGGGCACGGATCTCCTTTACCGCTCTTAGTTCATGGCGGTCCAGGCCGTGCCGGTGGTGGTGAAGAGATGGGTGGAATAAGAGGTGTTAAGCATTATATGCAAAGGGTAGCCATTCAAGGTTCACCTAATATGATCACAGCTATCAGTAAAGTGTATCAACCTAGTGCATCAGGAAACACTGATGGTAAACATCCTTTTAAAAAATATTTTGAAGAATTAGAAATAGGCGATCAGATTTTAACAAAGAAAAGAATCATCACAAAAGCAGATATTGATGCTTTTGCAGATCTAAGTGGAGACCACTTTTATGCGCATTTATCAGATACTGAATTCCAGGGTACGATGTTCGAAAAACAGGTTGCACATGGTTATTTTATTATGAGTGCTGCTGCTGGTTTATTTGTGGATAGTTATGAAAAGAACCCGGTACTATTAAATTATGGAATTGAAGAATTACGGTTTACAAAACCAGTTTATATTGGTGCTAGTATTCAGGTAAGGTTTACGTGCAAAGAAAAAATACCTCAATCGAAAAAAGATATGTCAGAAATTGAAAAAGGGATTGTAAAGTGGTTGGTTGAAATAATAGATAATGAAAATGAAATCGTGGGTATCGCCACTATTTTAACAATGGTAGCAAAGTTGAATCAAGAATAAAAAGTAAATATGCAACATTCTCAAACACCCTATGTTAGTTATCAGGTATTGAATAATGTAGGTACTATTGAATTTTTTACCCCTCAGCATAATTCTATGCCTGCCGCTATATTAGTGCAGTTGGCAGAAACAATTGAAAAGGCAGGAACAGATCAACTAAGTAATGTACTTGTTTTAAAAACTGCGGGCGACAAAACTTTTTGCGCCGGTGCTTTTTTTGATGAGTTATTGGTTATTCAAAATGAAGAAGAAGGACTGGCTTTTTTTAGTGGCTTTGCAAAAGTGATCAATGCTATGCGCAAATGTCCCAAATTTATTATTGGCCGTATACAAGGAAAAGCCATTGGGGGTGGAGTAGGATTAGCCGCAAGTTGTGATTATACTTATGCCACAAATGAAGCTTCCATCAAACTTTCAGAGCTAGCTGTTGGGATTGGCCCTTTCGTTGTGGCACCAGCAATCGAACGGAAAATTGGGAAATCGGCTACCTATGAATTAGCCATTGACGCAACAAATTTTCGGTCTGCCGAGTGGGCAAAAGAGAAAGGTTTGTATTCCCAAATTTTTCCAAGTATTCATTTAATGGATCAGGCAATTGAAAAAATTGCTTTCACACTTTCAGCATCCAGTAGTAAAGCAATGAGTGAAATCAAAAAAGCTTTTTGGCAAGGCACAGAAAACTGGGATCATACTTTATTAGAGCGCGCTGCAATAAGTGGGAGGTTAATCGTTACAGATGAAGCTAAATCTTATCTAAGGGCATTTAAAAAATGGCAATAAATTTGCATTGAAATTTATCTTGTTCATTATATCAGCGATGCTTTCTGAACCCTCATTTTTCTCTATATTATCAATCAATTGCTTGTTATGAAAATAGTAAAACGTATACTAGTTATTTTTCTAGTGATTATAGTATTGGCTGTGGGTGTTATTTATTATTATTTGCATTCACTGCAACCAAAGTATGAAGCCAACTTACAACTTCCTGGTTTGTATTCGCAAGTTGAAGTTTTATACGACAACTATGCTATTCCACATATCTATGCGCAAAATGAGGAAGATTTATTTTATGCTTTTGGTTTTGTACATGCACAAGATCGACTGTTTCAGATGGAAGTGTTAAGGCGTTTAGCAGACGGAAGATTGTCGGAGGTTTTTGGCGAGAAAGCTTTGCAAAGCGATAAGTTTTTTCGCATGCTAAGTTTCAGGCAACAAGCAAAATTAACACTGGAAACAGTGTATAAAGATCCGAATGCTCCATTTGTAAAAGCAGCAAAAGCTTATCTAAAAGGAATCAATCAATACATAAAAGTTGGAAAAACCCCTATTGAATTTACCATTGCTGGGATTCCTAAAACAGAATTTACCATGGAAGACATGGAAATTATTGTTGGTTATATGGGATACACATTTGTAGGTGCATTCAGAACTGAAGCTGTTGCCACACAAATTGCTACTAAGTACGGCATGGATTATTTTAATGATGTATTGAATGGCTGGCCAGATTCATTACATAAAATACCGGTTCAGGCTGGGCAGAATAAGGCAATGCAAAATGCATCCAATACTTTGAACACAATGGCTAAAGAAGTAACTGCCATACAAAATAATTTAATGTACCCTCCATTTTTTGGTTCTAATGGTTGGGTAATTGCTGGTAACAAAACAAAATCAGGGAAGCCCATTTTATCGAACGATACACATATTGCATTTTCACAACCATCTATCTGGTACGAAGCAGAATTAGTATGTCCTGGATATAATATTTATGGAAATTTTCTTGCAGGCACACCTGTTCCAGCCTTAGGTCATTCTGATAAAGGTGGTTGGGGATTAACCATGTTTGAAAATGATGATGCAGATTTTTTTAGAGAAAAAATAAACCCAGCAAATGTTAACCAGGTTTGGTATAAAGATCATTGGGAAGATTTATTGGTTCGTAAAGAAACCATTAGAATAAAAGGGAAAGCAGATCTGGCTTTCTATATCAAAAAATCGCGTCATGGATTCATCATGAATGGAGCGTTTGATGGGATAAAAGAAATTGAAGATCCTATTGCTTTATGGTGGGTTTACCATCAATTCCCTTGTAGGCATTTACAAGTGTTCTATAATCTTAGTCATGCTTCTAATGCAACTGAAGCTGCTAATGCGGTTGAACCTTTAACTGCACCCGGACTTAATTTTATGTGGGCAGATACCATTGGAAATATTGCATGGTGGGCAGCAGGAAAATTACCGATTCGTCCTACACATGTAAATCCACAATTAATTTTAGATGGATCAACAGGGTTAGATGATCCGCAAGGTTGGTTAGATTTTATACAGAATCCACAGATCTTAAATCCGGCTCGTGGAGTTCTTTATACTGCAAATAATCAGCCAATGGATATGGGTACAGGCTTGGTTCCCGGATATTATGTTCCATCTAATCGTGCTTCCAGAATTGAAGAATTGGTTTTCACAGATAAAAAAGATTGGGAAGAATCTTCCATACGTGCAGTGATCAATGATGTACAATCAACAAATTATCCCAGATTGCTCGCAAAGATTTTGCCGGTCATTCAAAAAGATAAACTAACGGGTGCTGCACAAAACTGCTATCAAATTTTGAATAAGTGGGATGGTATGCATGGACTAGAAAATATCGAGCCCACTATTTTTTATAAATTCTTGCACCTGATTAACAAATATTCTTTGGAAGATGAATTAGGAAAAGATGCATTTCAATCATTCGAAAATCAGGCTAGTTTGAAAAAAAATATGGAACATTTTTTTCAAAACGATAGTTCTAAATGGTGGGATAATATTTTAACCCCCGTTAAGGAAACTAGGGCTGATATTTTTACTAAGGCTATGAATGATGCAACTATTGAATTAAACAAACAGCTAGGTGAAAATACCGCTAACTGGCAATGGAAAAAAGTGCATAGTATCGAACATAAACACCCTTTAGGCATTGTACCTGTATTTGGAAAATGGTTTAATGTGGGCCCAATAGCCGTTAATGGTGGAAAGGAAACAATCAATAACCTAGATTTTAATTTGGATAGTAGTGGCTTATATAAAGTTTTATACGGACCAGCTCTTCGACGAGTAATCGATTTCGGACAAACCAGCAAAGCTATGAGTGTAAACCCTACAGGCCAGTCGGGATATTTCATGAACAGTCATTACGACGACCAAGCAAAAATGTTTGCAGAAGGTGGTAAGCGTCCAGAACTTTCTAAAAGAGAAGACGTAGAGAAAGTGATGATTGGGAAAACTATTTTTAAAAATTAAAAATGAAAGAATAAAAAAGTAGCGTTAAGAAAAAACTTCCCCTCTATCGCATGCGATGGAGGGGAAGCTTATGCCGGACTCGGCATATAGCTGGGGTGGTTGTTGACTTTCAGATATTTTTTCTTTTAAAGAATTTAGTAACCTCAGCTAAAACAAACGCAATATCTTCAAACACCCATTTGTTATCTTCAACTCTTCTTCAATCTTTACTTCTCACTTCACACATGTTCTTACCAACCTATGCCATAATCTTCCCCATTATTAGAACTACCACCCCAGATGGTTTTATGTTTATCGTCTAAATAAATAGCATTGATTGGGCCGGAAGTTCTGTTACCAAAACTTATATTATAACCCATCTTTTTCAGCGCATCACTGATTGCTGGTTTGGTAGAATTTGATAAAAGAATATTTCCTGCTTTTGGTTTTCTGTCGCTCATTTTTGTACCACCTAATGATAACCAAAGTTGATTGGTGTTAAAGTTCGGTGCTTCAGTGGCTTCTTGTACAGTCATATTAAATTCAACCATATTCAAAAAGAATTGCAATAAGTTTTGATCTTGGGTATCGCCACCTTGAACACCAAAGCACAAGAATGGTTTTCCATCCTTTAAAGCAAGTGAAGGCGTTAAAGTTACACGGGGTCTTTTGCCTGGAGCAACCACATTGAATGGATCAATGGTGCTATCCAACACAAAACTTTGCATACGCTGACTCATACCAATTCCTGTTTTACCCGCCACGCAAGCTGGCAGCCATCCGCCACTAGGTGTAATAGAAACAACCCATCCTGAAGTATCGGCAGCTTCTACTGATGTAGTGCCACGCCATAAGCGGTCGTGATAAGCTTCGTCACTTGACGCGATACTATTTTTTAAATCTTCATTGCTTATAAAACTTGTTTGATCATGCTTTGGAATAGCTGTACCCTGATTAGCATTCGTATCCGTTAATAATTTTCTTTTTTGAAGAAGACCTAAATAAGGATTTGTTTTTCCCTCATATGGATAAGGATCTCCCGGTGCAATATTCGGATCGTTTTTATCAAGCCATATTTGTTTGGCCCGATCTTTTGCGTAAGCCTTGCTCAATAATCCTTGCATAGGAATATTGGGTGAAAAAGCTGGATCACCATAATAAAAATCGCGATCCGCAAAACTCATACTCATTGCCTGAAATACAGTATGAATATATTGCGGACTATTATAGCCCATTGATTTTAAGTCGATATTCTCTAATATATTTAATCCTTGTAATAACATGGGCCCTTGGGTCCATTGTTGTAATTTATATACTTCAATTCCTTTATAATTTACATGTAATGGCTCTTCTATTTTTGGTTTCCAATTAGCTAAATCGCTCATGGTTATTAATCCGCCTTGTTCATTATTACCCCTAACAAACTCTTTGGCAATATCACCGGTGTAGAATCGATCATACGCTGCCATAATCGCAGCTTTTCTACTTTTTTTATTTTTTAAAGCATTTTGTTCCGCATCAACCAATTTGGTTAGTGTTTCCAGTAAATCTTTTTGTAAAAAAATTTCACCAGCTTCTGGAGCTTCTCTTTTTTGGCCAAGATGCGGAAGAAAGATAGCTTTCGAGTAAGGCCAACCCTTCAACATTTCTTTTCCTCGCTCCATACTATTTGCTGTCTGAGCTTCAATAGGATATCCAGCAGCAAGTTGCATGGCTGGCGCTAACACTTCTTTTAGGCTAAGCGTTCCATATTCACTAAGCATCAAACATAGGCCACCAAATGTGCCGGGAGTAACTGCCGCTAACGGACCATATTCTGGAGGAAATTCATAACCCTTGCTTCTAAAAAAATCAACAGTAGCGCCAGTGGGTGCAACACCTAATGCATTGATAGCAATCACTTTTTTGGTCTTAGGATTATAAATGAGTGCCTGAGTTTCTCCACCCCAACTCAACACATCCCACATAGTACAGGTTGCTGCAAGCATTGCACATGCTGCATCTACAGCATTTCCACCCTTTTGAAAAATCATGGAACCTGCAGTGGCAGCCAAAGGTTTTC
The DNA here is from genome assembly GCA_025363385.1 of Bacteroidota bacterium. Classification (GTDB taxonomy): domain Bacteria; phylum Bacteroidota; class Bacteroidia; order Chitinophagales; family Chitinophagaceae; genus Sediminibacterium. Next base: position 14,660 of record JANYEA010000055.1, read on the forward strand.
CTGTAACCGCCATCCAATTTTTTCCATGTAAAGGGGGCTTTTGAGTAGGCTGTGCCAGGATTCCAAAACTATACACTACACAAAATGCAAAAGCAAAATATTTTTTCATAGTCTTTCATTTTTTCGTTTGCGATAATCAATAATATTACAAATTAAAATTGAGCTATGATTCAATAAAATAGAATTGCCCTTACATTTGAATACATAATTGAAAAGATTCATAAATGAAAGTTTCGTATTTGTTGAATAAGGAAAATAACAATTTGAATCTTATTCGATTGTTTCTAGCATCAATGGTTATCGTTGGGCATTCACCAATACTGAATGGAACTACCAATTATTGGGTTGATCCGATCAATTATTTCTTCTCCTTTTCTTCATCTGGGCCATGGGCGGTTAATACATTTTTCTTTATCAGCGGACTAGTTGTAACCAATAGTTTATTAATAAGTAGAAAACCAATACGTTTTATTACTGCTAGATTTTTTAGAATCATGCCAGCATTTACTTTTGTGGTTTTAGTTTCAGCTTTTCTAATAGGGCCAATAGTGAGTAGTATTCCGTCATATCTTTATTTTACAAGTGAAGTACCTTATGTCTATGTAACAAACAATTTACTTTTTCAAGTATATTATAATTTACCTGGAGTGTTCTTGGCTAATATTTATCCCAGAGCAGTTAATGGGTCTCTCTGGACACTTGCCTATGAAATGAGCAGTTATGTATTTTTACTCGGGTTGTTTTTAATTGTTAGAGATCAAAAAAAAATACTTTATAATATCATATTGGGCCTGATCATTTTTGAAAGCTTCTTGCCTTATAAAATAATTTTTAATTGGCTTGGACCTAATCCACAAATAAATCTACTGCCAGCAGCTTTTGCTCTGGGTTCATTTTTTGCTGTGAATGCTGATGAAATCAAAATAGATAAGTTTTCTGTATTAGGTGTTTGCCTAATTTATTTTTTCTTTAGAACATCCGGATATGCTAACCTCTTTTTTAATATTGCAAGTAGTGTAACCTTTTTATATATTTCTGCCACTAGTTACTTTAATAAATATCGACCCAAATACGATATTTCTTTTGGTGTATATCTCTGGGGCTTTGTTGTGCAACAAACCCTCTTTCAATTTATTGGAAAAGTGTATGTTGGTTGGCATTGTGCAATTTCTTTAATACTTAGTATAGCACTTGGCTATATTACTCATTTGCTCATTGAGAAACCAGGTATTGAATTTGGAAAAAAATTAAACCTTTATACAGAAGAAGTGGTATAACCTGCTACTTTTTTTGCCACTTCGATTTTAATTTTAAATAATCAATGAAGTATAGAATTTTAAATGAGAGATTATTATTCTGAGGCGACTGTAATGTATGGTCTAAATTTTTCAAATATCCATCTGTTATTTCTGTACCTGACGAATAGATTGCATTTTTCCAAACAATATTCATAAAACTTCCTGGTGCAAATTCCCAGCTAAAAACAGCATCAATATTGAAAGAATTGAAAATGTTATTTGCGTTCCCTGTATAAATATTATTTTTTTTCAAATCTCCATTTTGAAGCAGACTAAAATATTCGAGATAATCAACTTTGCTCCAGTAATGGCGTATGCGTGTGCTAATTCCAATTTTTTTATTAAAATTGTACTTGATATTTAAACCATTCTCAACTGTATTAAGATTCCTTCTTCCAAAAATGATATCTGCTACTTCATTATCCGCAAAACCAACACTGTTATGAATGAATTGGTAAAATAGATCATTGCCAATTGATAACCTGTTGTTAAACTGGTATTTGTTTGATAAACGAATGTCATAACGTTTTCCATCTTCTAAAGTTCGAATGCCATGTAATAAATCAATAGTGTAAGTATACTTCTTCGCCTGATTACCCACATACCCAATTTCAATACCTTTTGCTTCCGTAGAATGAAATACTCTACCCGCGGTTCTTGGCTCATAAAAATCATTGCCAGATGGTTCATACCACATAGATATAAAAGCATAACCAAGATTTTTTAATTGCCCATTTATGTTCATATTAATATTGGCATTCTGAAAATCACCAGGTTTGTATCTTCTGGAATAATTCACGTTGAAATTATAATAAAGGCTATTATACCACTTCGTGGGTTTGGTCCATTTATATCCCAAATAAACAAAATGATCTATATAGTTATTAGTAAATAGAATACCAAGATCGTTGATATCATATTTTTCATTTGTTAATTCCTGCCCCAATTGAAAGGTGAATTTGCCTCCTGTTTTACCAAATGAAAACTTATGTGAATAGCCATTAATATTCTTGCCATCTAAACCAAACTGAGAACTATTCGCAATTTTACCTTGCCATTGGTAAGTATTCTTTTTATTGTTGAAATCAAATAAGAATGCACTTACATTAGCGTTATAATCAGAACCACTTCTCATAGTATTGGTATTGATAAAAGAAATGGAAGAATTATACTTCAAACTTTGATCTAACACCATGATATTATAGTTTGTTAATGGTGCTGTTTGAACCTTTCTGATTTTATTTTTATCATCTGCAATAGTTGCATACATTGGATTGGTAATTGCATTGAAAAAACCAACTCCTAACTGACTTTCGGTGCGTCCAGATATTTTAAAAGCGTTAATGAGCCTTGATTCTGTAGGATTATCAACGATATGCTCATTCGAAGATAATTGTCCATAAACATCGTCATGGTGCATCGGCCTACCGCCAACTCTTCTGGAATAAAATAAGTTACCCTTCGAAAACAGGTCAGTTCCCTCTGTAAAGAAACTTCTGTTCTCATTATATTTTACTTCAAAAGGAGTTAGGTTGAGCACTTGATTATCACTTTGTACCTGCCCAAAATCTGGGATCAATGTCATGTCCAGTGTAAAACTCTGATTGATCCCGTATTTTACATCCATACCTCCATTGATACTGGTTTTTGTATTACTGATAGCTAGATCGTTGTAAGGGTAATGATTCACGTAAGTAGAAAGATATGGACTGAATTGCAAACGCAGCGATGGTTTAATATTTTCCAATCCTGTCCAAAATGCTTCCTGTGTAAGGATTCCATTTACATTGGGATCAACTGGATTCCATGAGAATGTTTGAGATGTTTTTTTTCTTTGTCTAACTAAAGTCATACCCCAGTCTTGCACTGGCTTCGTACTAAATCTGATGGCGGATAATGGAAGAAATATTTCAAAGGTCCAGCCATCATTTTTAATTTTTGTGGCACATTTCCAAACGGCATTCCAGCTGAAATCTTCATTATTGCCATTTTGATTGGGAGAAAACTTGGCGTCCATTTGCTCACCAAGTGGTGTAATAAAATATTCAAAGCCATTGATCCTGTCTTTGTAAGTGTCAAATATTACGCCCACAAAATCATTATTCCCAAACCCATCACGTCCTGCTAATTCAGTAGAAATACTATCTTTCGATAATTCATGGCAATATCCCCCAATATAAATACCCTCGTTGCTATATAGCATATACATTTCGGTTCTGTTACTGTTTGCTTCTTTTGCAAATGGGGTAGGCCTGAATTCAATAAAGTCTGTTGCTAAAGGAGCATTTTTCCAAGCAGCATCAGAAATTTCCCCGTCTATTACAATTGTACCTTTAAAACGTTGAGCAGGAAGGGATTTTGTAGGGGAAGATTTGTTTTGCGATCTACCAGCTATTGAGGCTAAACAAAAAATACTGAAAGCTACTATTCGTATAGTTGTTTTATTCATGTTGCAGTTATTAATGACAAAGTAATACGTAGAACTACCCTGTTTTGTTACCGTTTATACTAATACAATCTTATTTAACGTTTATTAGCATTCATTAACCTAATAGCTAAGTGTTCAATACTTTACATTTTTCAATATGTTAATGAAGAAAAGTATCAATCATAAATATTGTTTATGGCATAGTATTTGAAAAGTAATGAGCACGCAGAATAGAAATATGCTTTTATTCCCAATCTTTATAAGAATTCGAGTATGAGCTAATTATTAAAATATAATTTACTGAAAATGAAGAATCGTGTAAATAAATTCAAACAGGTTATACTTTTTGTATCAGTATTAGCAATTATTGTTGCTTGTAAAAAAGATAATGTTGCCGTTACATCAAATACAACAGCAATAACGCCTGTACCCCATACATCTAGTCAGACTTATGCAAAAACGTACTATGTAGGTAATGGAAGTGGTGACTTAACAATTGATGGTATTTCAAGCATATTTTTAGCAAATTCACTCATAGTGATTGCTGCAGGAAACTACCAAACTATATCTGTGAAAAATTTAAATAATGAAACTATTCAAAATGGTAATGCTGCTGTAATCATGGATGGCTCATCAAATATTAATGCTGGCCTCAATTTTACCAACTGCTCAAATCTAACTATTACCAGAAATCCAGCTATTACAGATTCTTATCCTTTTGGTTTTATTTGCCAGAATAATAAGTATCGACCAACAACCATTTTTGGAGTAAATAAAAATATCGTGTTCGAATATTTGTCTTATCAAAATATTGGTGATTATACAATTACTATATCTGATAATACCCTCAAAGTATGGGATGGTACAGATGCTGGATTACAAGGCATAAATTTGAAGTTCAATTATTGCAAATTTGATAATTGTAATGGCGTTGTTTTTAATATTGATGGCGCTGTATCTAGGTCAAGTGTAACTGGTTTACAAAAGCAATTTGAAGTTGGTTTTTGTTCATTTTTGAATTGCAATAGTGGGGACCTTTGTTTTGCTGGAGCTGTTGACAAGTATAGCGTTCATGATAATTATTTTAACAATATCAATAGCACTAATAATAATGATAATGGATTATTTCATATGGTAGGGAATGGCGATTTCTATCAAAACTATGCGGTAAATTATCAAGGCCACTTAATAAGAATGTGGACGATCAGTTTTGGTAATACGCCAGAAAATTGTCTGGTATATAATAATATCAGTTTTGGTTCTAGAAAATATAGTCCGTTCGAATGGCAGTCTACAGAAGGGTTGAATGTTGTGGTAGCACCCAATACAACTTTCTGTAACATCAAAATAAATAATAATACAGCTGGTAATTTGAACACTTCACAAACAACCAGTTTTGATGCATGCTTGGTAGATAATTATTCTATGCCTGCAGGTTCAACACAAGAAGTATATAACAATTTATTGTACAATACTTTTGCTGGAAGCGGAAAGGGCAATAGATTTTTTCAATGGTCATCCAGCGCCGACGAAGTGTTGCTAACAACATTTGGGAACAAGTATTTTTCTTCAGCAAAAAATGCTGGTTTTGAAGAAGCAAACCTTGTTTTAACAACAAGTTCACAAGCAAAAAATGCAGGCGTTTCAGGCCATTTGATTAAGTCGTTAGATTTTCATCAATTACCCTTTAATACTTCAAACCCTAGTATTGGTGCAGTTCAATAATTCTATTACAGCTTGAATTATAAATTCATTTTTTTCAATTCATTAATGGCATAATTACAAGCCCTGGCAGTAAGTGCCATATAAGTTAAGGAAGGGTTTTGGCAACCAGCAGATACCATACAACTTCCATCGGTGATGAAAACATTTTTTGCTTCATGCATTTGATTGTATTCATTTAGTACTGAGGTTTTAGGATCGCGGCCCATACGTACAGTACCCATTTCATGAATGGCAGAACCTGGTGGATTTCGAAAATCAAATACTTTGATATTTTTCATACCTGTTTTCTCCATCATTTCAATTGATGATTGAATACCATCTTTTCTCATAGCATTTTCATTTTCTCCATAGTCCATTGAAATGCGAATAATGGGTTGAGACCATTGATCTACTTTTTCTTTATCCAGCGTGATGCCGTTTTTTTCGTAAGGAAGTGTTTCTCCATAAGTACCCAAAGTCATTTGCCATGGACCTGGATTGCTAAGTTTTTGTTTTAATGAAACACCAAATTCTTCTTCGGGAGCATTTACGTCGCTCCAAGTAAGTCTTTCGCCTACACCTTGAAATCCATAGCCCCTTACAAAATCTTTGCGCATTGTTTGTGGGCTGATATTGCGGAAACGCGGAACATAAATACCTGATGGTCTTCTGCCGTAATAATATTTGTCTTTCAAACCTTCATGCTCTCCAGTTGCACCTGAAAAAGTAAAATGATCCATGAGGTTCCTACCAACCTGACCACTTGAATTACCTAAACCATTCGGAAATCTCTTGGAAACAGATTTTAAAAGAATACCGGCAGTTGCAATTGTGGAAGCATTGATGAAAATAATTTTCGAAAAATATTCAGTTACTTTTTTTGTTTGTGCATCCATTACCCTAACGCCGGTTACTTTGCTTTTAATTTCATCATAAATAATTTCTGTTACTAATGAGTTGGGTAATAATGTAAGATTTCCTGTGATTGCTGCTGCAGGTAATGTAGATGCGTTACTACTGAAATAGCCTCCAAATGGACATCCTCGATCGCAGAGATTTCTTAATTGGCAAGGCCCTCTTCCATTCCAACCCCTTGTTAAATTTGCCACTCGAGCAATTGTTACCACTCGATCGTTATATTGTTTTTTTACTTTTTGTGCAAAATCATTTTCAACACAATTCAATTCTAAAGGAGGCAAGAATTTACCATCAGGTAATTGATGTAAGCCTTCAGATTGACCACTCACTCCAATATAATTTTCTACATAATCATACCAGGGAGCAATGTCTTTATATCTAATAGGCCAATCCACTCCATAACCATCTTTTGCATTCGCTTCAAAATCAAGATCACTCATGCGGTAACATTGCCTTCCCCAAGTCAGGGATCTACCCCCTACCTGATACCCCCGAATCCACGCAAATGGCTTATCCTGTATGTAAGGATGTTCTTTATCACTAACAAAAAAATGTTTATTTCCCTCAGTAAAAGTTTTACTGGCTACCGGGCTTTCTACTTTTTCTTTTTCTGTATTTTTTAAATGATGTGGGAAATCCCAGGGATTCATAAATGCTGAGGGATAGTCTTTGATGTGCTCTACATTTGGTCCACGTTCAAGCACCAGCGTTTTAAGTCCGTTTTCACAAAGTTCCTTTGCAGCCCATCCACCGCTAATTCCAGAACCCACAACAATTGCATCGTATGTTTGCATGATTAGTATTCAATTTTTTAACTGGTTGCCCAAGTTTTTTGATTTTTTTCAAGAAAAATACATCCATTATATCTTCCTGGAATTAACACATAAGACAAACCCTGTGTTGCTCCCAGTTCAGAAGTACAATAGCCATATGTTGTATATTCTGAAAGGGTCGAATAAAACGACTTTCCAAGAAATTTGTTTTGAACTTTTCCAATAATTCCCTTAAATGGTTTGCCTGATTTTTGAAAATGACGAAGTACAATCGATTGTTCTTCAGAGGAGCAGTCTAAATAACTTTTATTAAATTGAGAGGAAGAATGATTAATTAATTCCTTTAATCCTTCAATAAACCTATTTTGTGAAGGTCTTGGTGTGCATTCTTTTAATAATGTAATAATGATTTCTCCAACCCCTGCTTCTTTTGCGCCAGGAGTATCTGTTTTAGGTATAATGGTTTCTGCTAAAGCTTCTATTAATTGTTTTTGCTTGTTAATAAAATCAATGTCAGGTTTTTTAAACCATTGATAGCCTTTATAAGATGATACAACTATTGTGGCTCCACCTGTTAGTAAAATGATATTGCCAATTGCTTTTCGCCTATTCATCAATATAGTTTTTATAAAAATCGAAATTAACTGATAAATTGAAAAATACTTAATTTATCGCATTATGATTTAATTATTACTGTTCGTAAACAAAGTATCACTTAACTTATTCTATAAGGCAATCAATAATCGGTAAGTTTCTCTATTTTTGCAGGCATGAAATTTTTCTTTTCCTTTTTCTTTATGATACTACTTACAACAGTAAGTAAAGCCCAAAACATGACTGTAGAAAGTTTTCAGAAAAACTTTCAGATACATATTGCACCCACAACTTCGCCAATAAAAGTAGATGGAATATTAGACGATAGTATCTGGTCTGTTGCAGAAAAAAAGACTGATTTCTTTTTAAAATTTCCTACTGATGAAGGAAGACCTAAAAGAAAGACGGTTGTTCAAATCTCTTATGACGACAAATACTTATACCTAGCATATACTTGTTATGATTCCGGAAAAAGCCAGATACAGAGCCTAAAAAGAGACGTTGGGCACATTGATAATGATGGTGTTGGTTTTATTGTAGACCCTTTGAATAGCAGAACTACGGGTTTTTTCTTTGTAGTTAATTCTATGAATGCACAATCGGAAGATCAGATAAGTGCCAATCAGGATAATGAATTAACCTGGAGCTGGAATAATAAGTGGTTTTCTGGTACCCATCATTATGATGATCGATGGACTGCAGAAATGGCGATTCCTTTTAAAACCTTACGATATCCACCTGGAAGTACTTTATGGGGTGCCAATTTCTTAAGGGTCGACATGAAGAATAATGAATATTCAGGATGGACGCATGTGCCAACCAATTTCAAGATCTATAATATGGCATTTACTGGATCTTTAATATGGGATAAACCACCACCAAGTGCAGGAAAAAATAGGGTAGTTATTCCATACATCAGTGGAAATGTACAGGGAGATCAAGAGAATGCTGTTAAAACTAATGCTGGATTTAATGCCGGATTAGACAGTAAAATTGCTTTGAATTCTTCTTTGAATTTAGACCTCACTATTAATCCAGATTTTTCGCAGGTTGAGGTAGACCAGCAGGTAACCAACTTAACCAGGTTTAATATTTTCCTCCCAGAAAAGAGATCTTTCTTTTTAGAAAATTCAGACATTTTTGGAGAATACGGGATTCCTGGTTTTATGACTCCTTTCTATTCAAGGAAAATAGGGCTAGATTCTAATAATAACCCTATTCCCATCATTGGTGGTGCAAGGCTTTCTGGAAGTATCAATAAAACTACCAGAATTGGGATCATGGATATTCAAACAGGAGCAAAGGGAAATTATTCTCCAGAAAATTATGCGGCTGTTTCTGTTTTTAAAAATCTGTTCGGACGCTCTTCTGTTAAAGGATATTTTTTAGATCGTGAGAATTTTCAATCTGATGCTCAGAAAAAACAAAACCCTTTGAATGCTTATGGAAGAAATGCCGGATTAACATTCGAGTTTGGAAGTTTAAACGGAAAATGGAATGCATGGTATGCTTATCATTTGTCTATGAAACCAGGTATTAAAGTAGATAACATTTTTCAGGAAACCGGCTTTTCTTATGGCGGAAAAAATCTTTCTGTGATGGTTGATTTGGTATCCATGGGTACTAATTATTACACAGATATGGGGTATGTTCAAAGGATCTTAAATTATGATGCTTTGCGTGATACTTCAATACGAGTTGGTTTTAAGCATTCATTTACAAATATTACTTACCGAACTTATCCAACAAATAGCAGACTAGGAAGGGTAACTTATAAATTGGAGAACTACTTAGTTTTAAATCCAGAGAATTCATTTAATGAAAATAGTTTAAATCTAGGGGTTCAATCAGAATATAAAAATACTTCGATGTATAAAATTCAATTAAATCATAATGAATTGAATTTATTATATCCTATTTCTTTTACAGGTAAAACACCAATTCCCGCTCAAAATTATCGGTACTCTAATTTGGTGTTTAATTATTTTTCAGATACCAGAAAGATCCTTGGGTACACTTTTGGAATTACTGCTGGTCAGTTTTATAATGGAACCATCCAGTCACTTACTGCAAGTATCATTTATAGAAGCAGGCCACATTTTAACCTGATTTTGCAATCGGAATACGATAAACTCATTTTTCCCGATTCATATGGGCATACAGAGTTATTATTGTTATCGCCTAAAATAGAATATAGTTTTAGTACAAAAACTTCTTGGACAACTTTTCTTCAGTATAACACACAAGAAAATAATTTCAATATTAATAGTAGATTCCAATATCGCTTTAAACCAATGAGCGACCTCTATGTGGTATTCACTGATAATTATTTTACTACTCCATTTATGTTAAATAAGAATAAGGCAATTGTGTTTAAACTGAACTATTGGTTGAACCTTTAACAGGGAAGTTTTCTGATAATTGCTAAAATGATAATAATCATAGTTTAATCAAAAAATCTATTGTAGCTTTTACTCAAATAGACTGTATGCCGTTTATTATTTATTTTGAAGTATTGGGAATCAATAAAAATGCCAGCGAAGATGACATTAAGAAAGCGTATTAAAGAAATGCAATTTCAAATTAAACTATTAGGAAATATGCTTAGTTTGTATGAAGAAAATACATAGTTGCATCAAATAACTACTTCATGCAAATTGACTACGAAATATTATTACGCTTTTTCTTTGCTGCTTTATGGGGTGGCATTGTAGGAGCAGAAAGGCAGTATAGAAGTAAATCTGCAGGTTTCAGAACCATGATCATGATTTCCATTGGGGCCTGTTTTTTCACCATGATGTCTATGTTAATAGGATCGCCTGCCAGTCATGATAGAATAGCCTCGAATATTGTTACAGGAATCGGTTTTTTAGGAGCAGGTGTGATTTTCCGTGGAGAAAATCGAATCAATGGAATTACCACTGCCGCAACAATTTGGGCTGTAGCAGCTATTGGTATGGGTATTGGTGCTGGCTTTTATTTCGCTGCAAGCTGTGCATCCATTTTAATATTTTTAATTCTTGCTGTACTCCCATTTTTAGAAAACTATATTGAGTTCTTGAATTTGGCTAGAACTTATTCTATTACTCTACCATATTCTGAAAACCTCTCTGATTATTACGAGAAAAAACTAAAAGCAAACAAACTTAAATTCAGGATTGTAAAACATGTGAAGAAAGACGGTGAATTAATGCTGGTTTGGGAAACACAAGGACATGCAAAAAATCATGCTGCTTTCATTGCAAAAATGCTGAAAGAAGATTCTATCAATAAATTTGAATATTATTAAAAAAAGCGAATCATTTTTCGATTCGCTTTTTTTCTAACTTATATTATCGCATTTATTTCTTTTCAAACGTGCGTAGGTAATTAATTAGATCACCCGGACTGCGTGTTTTGCCAAAACTATTTTCAATTACGTCATCGTTGTCTGGAATTCTATTTTTAAACCCTGGCATATCACGATGACCAAAATAGATTTTATAAAGCAAAGCTCCATCAGTTTGTTTTTGAAATTGAATGGAGGTAAAGTCTGTTGGAGCCTTACTTAAATGCTGTGCCTTTTTACCATCTCCGTAACCTTTTATACCATGACATGATGTGCAATGTTCAGTATAAATTGCATTCCCAGCTTTGATAGAAGCTTCATCAGGTAAAATTGGGTTTTTCATTTTTTCATATTTCTCTGGAACTTTCCAAGGATCTTTTTTGGGTTGTATAAAAGAGATAGTTCCAGTAATAAATGATAGGCCAATTATTATTAAAATGAACGTTTTCATAAATGATAATTTAGTCGACTGATTAACCAGTCGACTAAAATTACACTTCAGTTATCCATACAAACATGATAATTATCAGTAATTCTGGCTAAAATATTTAGTGTGAAACCATTGATTAATTTATGTTTAAACTTCAATTAAAATATTTATAATTATTTATTATTTTTTGGCTAAAATATAGCTAGAATAATTTCCCTGTTTCAAAATTAAGCTTGTATATGAACGTATATTGTTTGGTGAAATTTCTCAATAGTTTATAGGGTGTATCATTGATATAAATATGATCCTGCATTTCTGATTTAATTTTATCATATCCCAGATTTTTCAAAAACAAAAACAAATAATCTTCTCCACTTCGAATTAGTTTTATATAAAATCCGTTACCACTATTTAAGAATATCGATATACCATCATAATATCCCCAGGCTTTTGTTCCTGAAAGTGGCTCTCCTTTTTGATAAGGCGCTAATTGACAGGCATACAATGTTGTAAAACCTGAATTACTAAACTTCTTAATCATTACAATACTATCCGCAATAGGTTTGTTAGATAAGAAGTCTTCATAACTAGCATATAGTCCTTTTTTATTTTCTTCTATTTTTAAAATACTTTTTATGTCCTTATTACAGTAGTCATTAAAATCTGCAGGAGCAATCCAGTTTTTTTCTTTTTCATATTTAGCAAATAATAATCTGCTAAATTGTTTTTTTAATTGCATAAGTAAGGAATCGGTAAGAATATTATAGACTTTACTATTGTTGTATACGGCAGTAAATACACCTTCTATTTTTTTCAGGGGATAATATCCTGCATCTTTTGAACTAAAAATATCAAAGCGATAATGAAGGGTACTGATCAGGTTGGTTTTTGTCTTTAAATTTTCAGCGGCTGAAAAACTATACCAAAATTGTTTTAATAATATTACCAGATCTCTGTTACTTCTGTTATTACTATCGAGTATTAAATTTTTATCGATAAAATTATTTTTCAACCAACCTGAAAGATTCCCTTGCAATTGTAGACCGACCACGAATAAAAACTTTTCTTGAAAACTATGATCGCTTGGAAAGAACCCTACTTTTTTAATATCAAACCTACCATCAATGATCCTGATCTTTTGAATATCTGGAATTTTGATACTATCTATTTGTGTTATCTGAGGATTGAAATCGACTATTGGATAGGATTGAACGTGAGAGAGAATATAATCTGTTGCAAGATCAACGGGTATTTTTTTTAAATTTACATCGCCATTAATCTTTGGATTTAGGGGATCATCTTTATCAACTAGTGTGTTTCGTGGACGTACATCACCTGACGATGGGCTAGGTGCGGGATTAGACATTCTACGCTGCGCAAGTAAAGGAACTGTGATAAAAAATAAAAAAAATAAAATCACCAATTTCCGCATATCTGCTTTTACATTGAATATAATTATTATTTTAATCTTCTGTTAGTTTTCAAATGACTGAAATAATTAAAAAACTATTAACTTCAACATTCATATTAAGAAAATGATAAAGAATTTTTTAACCGCGATTGCTTTAACTGCTACCATTGGTTTATTTGCTCAAGTAAAAGGCGACCCTAAAGCAACAGAATATTATACCCCAGTACCTAACAAAGTAACTCCTGCAAAGGGTTTAGCAAGTGCTCCTTCGGATGCCATTGTTTTGTTTAACGGCACCAATTTTGATGAGTGGGAATTAGTGAATAATCCAACAAGCGTAGACAAATGGGATCTGGTGGATGCAGCTATGCGCGTGAATAAAAAACGCGGTGATATTCAAACCAAGAAAAAGTTTGTAGATTTTCAATTACATATCGAATATCAAATTCCGGCAAATATTACTGGTAGCGGACAGGCAAGAGGAAATAGCGGAATCTTTTTAGCTGCATTACCTGATGGTGTAGGAAATGCAGGCGGGTATGAATTGCAAGTGCTGGATAATTTTACAAATACAACTTATGTAAACGGACAGGTTGGAAGCATTTATAAGCAAACGCCTCCTTTAGTAAATGCCGCATTGGCTCCTGGTGAGTGGCAAGCTTATGATGTGATTTGGACAGCGCCAAGATTTAATGAAGATGGTACTGTTTTATCGCCTGCTAGAGTTACGGTTTTACATAATGGCATATTGGTTCAAAATAATTTTATTTTAAAAGGAGATACACCCTATATCGGTCAACCTAGTTATCACAAACATGATGCTTGCCCGATCAAATTACAAGCCCATGGAGATCCAAGTGAGCCGATTAGCTATCGAAATATATGGCTGAGACCCTTATAATTTTCATTATTTAAATCAACATTGGCAGAATAGTATCTATATCAATTTTTGATTCGTTCAAAGGGCTCAAAGTTTTATCTGCGAGTACAGTACCTAGTTTACGAAAATTAAATTTCTCGTTGAATTTTTCGAAAGCATTTCGAATCATTTTGAGTAATTCTTGTCTATCAATAAAATCTTCAAAGTCTACCACGTAAGAATTTTCACCCACATATTCCAGTACTGTTTCATCACCTATTTTAAAATGGCAGGTAAAACGGCATGCGATCCCTTTCTTGGTAGCGGCTCTTTTACGCATCACATCGAAATCGGTATATGATATAAATTTAGTTTGGTCTGTAATGGTTTTGGTGGGAGGATGATAATGCCATGCAGTTACTTCCATTTCGGTTTGCTCAATCATATATTTAATTTCTGATAAAGTCGATTTTTTGATTCTGAAATCGTTTTTCTTGTATAATGCGTGATAAATTATCGAAAGATTCAAACGGTGCTTTGGCAATGAACATATTCACAATCCATGGGGGTATTCCTCCACCAGGATTAATTTTAAGAAAATATTCTACATGAATCGAATTTGCTCCGGTAGGAGTTACTTCCCATGTTGCATTGGTAAAAGGAATTCTTTCTAACCCTTTAAAATTTGGTAACACATTTTCAATGGTATTGGCTGTTACTGTCATTTTTTTAGTGATAGAATCTTGAATTATTTTCAGATCAATAACCATATCTCTATTTGATAATGGCCAGGGCATAGTAGCAATATTGTAATAGTAAATATGATTTGGTGCTAATTGCTTTAAGAGCTTTGAGGTTTTTGTAGCTATTACCCATTCTGGTTGTAAAATGGGTTGTAAAAGTAGGGTTGCAAGTGACGACAAATTTCCATTTAGGTTGCAGCTAACTTTTATAGCATTGAATTTTGAATCAGTTAATTTTCCCGTAAATACCTTAATACCATCTTTATCTTTCTTTAAAGCCCATTCAGTTTGCGAAAAACTTGGTTCCAAATATATAAAACTGATTAAAAAAATTACAATACGCATCCATTTCAAGCTCTTCATATTTTTTACAATTCTTTTTATTCATTAACTTATTCTTGGAAATTTAATGTTCATCCTTAAATATCTTGATAAAACGATTATGAAACCAATAAATAGAAGTAAATTTTTGTTACAATCTGGTTTATTATTGTCAGGTGCCATTGCTGGCATGTCTTTCTTAGAAAAGAAAAAGAAACCTTTGTTAAGTTTTTCTACACTTGGTTGCCCTGGGTGGACTTTTACCCAAATTGTAGATTTTGCAGCCGCTAATCAATATGATGGTATTGAGATGCGTGGAATTTTAAAACAATTAGATCTGCCAAAATGTATGGAATTTAGTAATGAAATAAACATTAAAAATACCAAGCAACTAATGGCAGATAAAAAACTGCGATTTGTAGATTTGGGTTCTTCTTGTACTTTACATTTTGCTGATAAAGTAGAGCGCCAAAAAAACTTAGATGATGGTAAACGTTTTATTGATCTGGCAGCAGCCATCGATTGTCCTAATGTTCGCGTGTATCCTAATAACTTTATTAAAGGGCAGGAAAAGAAACAAACTATCGAATTAATCACAACAGGTTTATTAGAATTAGGAGACTATGCAAAAAGCTCAGGTGTGAGGGTCTTAATGGAAACACATGGCGACTTAGTTTATGTTGCAGATATTAAAACCATTATGGAAGCTGCAAAACATCCACATGTGGGTTTGGTTTGGGATGCCGCCAATATGTATTTAGAAACCAATGAATCACCAGCTTTGGCATATCAGGAACTCCAATCCTATATTCATCATGCTCATATTAAGGATGCCAAAAAGGAAGATGGTAAAATAGGTTTCTATTTTTTAGGTGAAGGCAATCTTCCCATTTTCACAGCCATTGATGCACTGTATAAAGGTGGCTATAAAGGGTATTACAGTTTTGAGTGGGAAAAACTATGGCATCCAGAAATTGCAGAACCTGAATTGGCGTTGTCTGATTATCCTAAAAAAATGAAAGCGCATTTTGGGATTTAAATAAAGTGACATGAATTTAAGAAGTTTGAAATTCTCTTTGTCTTATATAACACCACAAGAATGTGACAACAGATTCTGACCAAGCCTCAAGCAGTTTAGGGGAAACGGTGTATTTTTTTATGGAAGAACTATTTGGGGTAGGGAGACAGTAAACTATATCGAGCACTATGGATTGCGAAGGAAAAAGAATGGCGATAGTTTTGAAAGAACTTTACATACTCATTCTTGGAATTCTAATCACCCCATTGGAAGATTGATTCTCTTAGAACTATCACGTCATTCAGATCATCATTATATGGCAAATTTTACATCAATACAAAACGATCAACACCTTAGCTCTTAATCTGGTTAAAAAAGAAATAACTTGCATTTGTTATATCTATTGAGTACTTTGTTTTTAAGCCCTTTTTCAACCTTAAAAATATCCCATAATGCGTAAATTTATTTGCCTTTGTTTTATTATGTATTTAGTGAGTAGTTGTACTGCTCCAACAGAGAAAACAACAGAGAAAACCGTTTCAGCTGACAGTTCAAAAACAAACCTTGTGTATACCGTAAAAAAACCAGATAACTGGGATATGAGTAATACCAAAAATGTTGTAGTTGCTTTTAATGCATTAAAAGGTTTTGAAGAAAATAAGATTGATGAAAGTCTTAATTTTTTTGGTGACTCAGTATTATGGAAAGCTGATTATATGGAAACCAAACTTTCGAAAGATAGCTTAAGATCAATATTTAAAGCCATGTGGAATGAAACCGCATCTTTGAAAATTGATATGCACGATTTCGAATCTGTTATTTCTAAAGATAAAAAAGACGAGTTTGTAACAATTTGGTATTATCAAACTACTACTGATAAAAAAGGAAAAACAGATTCAATAGCTATGATCAATGATATGAAAATAGTAAACGGTAAAATCGTTGAGCTAGATGAATATACAAGACACTTTCCAACGAAAAAATAAATCAATCATACAAAAGCCATTCAAATTTGAATGGCTTTTTCTCTTTACTAGGTTACTTAAAACGAATACTAGGTTAAATTAATCGATTTGAATTTTGATAGGTAATCCCTACTCTGCTTTATAGCATCATAAGGATTCAAAGCTGTTTTATCTAATTCCATCACTATCCATTGAACATTCTCTGAACATGCGTCAATGATTGCTGGAATGTTTAGAGAACCTTGTCCTATAGGGCTCATTGGATCAGGAGTATCTTTCAATAAATTATCGTTGAAAATTGCTGGTCCATCTTTGATATGTATGAAACGAATTCTTTTTTGCAATTTTTTTAAAATGTTAACAGGGTCCTGCCCTGAAACTTTCAACCAATAAATATCTGTTTCAAAAAAGATAGAATCATTTAGTTCTTCATGTAAAATTTCGTAAACAAGTTTGCCTCCCACTTTATTTCGGTATTCCCACCAATGGTTATGTAGGCCAAAGTGAAGACCATTGTCTTTAGCTAACTTGTAGCTTTCCTCATACATTTTGATTAACTCTTTTGTGCCTTCTAAACTGCTGTATCGTTTATCTTCAGGCCAACCATGCCAGATCAATGTATCGCAGTTATATGCTTTGGCATCTTTTACAAGTTTCGCAATGTTATTTTTATTTGGAATGTCAACATGGCAAGAAGAAATCTTTAAGTTATATTCTTGTAATACATCAGCAGCAGTTTGTACACTAATATGTTCTGGCCAAAAAGCCGTTTCAACATTTTTAATACCAAGATCTGCAATCAGTTTTAAGCTACCCTTAAAATCTTTTGCAATTGCATCTCTGAAAGTATACAGTTGAACACCTAAATGGTGCTTTGTATTTACCAGAGGAAACATTAAAAAATCTGGTACAGAAGTGGCAAGTACTCCTAGTCCGGTTAGTTGAATGAATTCCCTTCTATTTTTCATACAATAATGTTGTTTTAGGTGGTTTCTTTTTTTAGTTCATCGATAGCATGATTTACGGCTCTGGCAGTAAGTGCCATAAATGTGAGCGAAGGATTTTGAACACCAGTTGAAGTCATGCAGGCGCCATCAGTTACAAAAACATTTTTACAATGATGCATTGCATTCCATTTATTTAACAAAGATGTTTTTGGATCGTTTCCCATTCTTACTCCACCTACTTCATGTATATCTAGACCGGGTGCTTGCATGGTATCAATTGCTTTAATATTGGTACATCCGGCAGCGGTGAGCATTTCCGTTCCAGTTTGGAAGAAGTCTTGTAATAACTTTTCATCATTCTCATCATAGCCTACAGAAGTAATCAGCAATGGCATGCCCCATTTATCCTTTTTATCTTTGCTGAGTCTTACATGGTTCGATTCTTTTGGAATGGTTTCACCTTGCATCGACATATTTATTTTCCATCTACCGGGTTCTGTGATGGCATCCTTAAATTCGCTGCCAATTCCTTCGGCATTGGTATTCTTTGGTCGACTTGCATCATAAAACATCATGTATCCCCTTAGAAAATCGGTTTCCTGTTTATTGATATTCCTGAAATTGGGGATCATGGGTTGCGTAGGTCTTCGGCCATAATAATATTGATCTAGAGGGCCATCAAAATCTGCTGAAATATTGCCGCGGTAATTTTGGAATGCAATGAATTTACCTAATAGCTCATTATCATTACCAAGGCCATTCGGAAACCGTGCGGATGTGGAATTTAGCAAGATTAGATTTGTGTTTAGGCATGCAGCATTCAAAAAGATCAGATCCGCATAGAACTCATGTTCTTGCATGGTTTCTGCATCTATCACACGAACACCGGTAGCTTTTTTAAGTATATCATCATAAATCACCGAATGCACAACAGAATGTGGTCTGAGTGTAAGGTTGCCTGTTTTAATTGCCCAGGGAATGGTAGACGAATTAGAGCTGAAATAACCGCCAAAAGGGCAACCT
>JANYEA010000082.1 GCA_025363385.1 Bacteroidota bacterium
GAAAGTGTAGTGAAAAGTGAAGAGTGAAGAGTGAAGAGTGAAGAGTGAAGAGTGAAGAGTATGCTTTTTTGGAGCTAACCCTTCACTTTATTAGTAAGTTTTTTAATTGCCAATTGTGGAGGATTGTCTTGGAATCAATAACAACTCTTTTTGTCGGCCTCCAATAAATCGAAATCCTTTTTCGGTATAAAAACCATCTTCTTCCAACATCATTCTTATTGATTTTTTCCATGTAGGTATTTCTGTTGCGGCATTTAATTCTATGGAATAAGCTGTATTGTAATGCAATGGAAAATCACCCGATCCGGGAACCCCATTTTGTTGATCCCACATTCCAATAGTTGGTCCAGCGGCATGCCCATGGTATCCAATTGGATGGGTATAGATACTTGCTATAATTCCCTCTTCTTTTGCTTGTGCTAATGAGGAAGAAAGTATTTCATTGCCCGTTTTATGTAACAAAAAATGACTGGTTAGGATATCCTGCAATCTATTGCCATTAGCGAATGCCTTTTGTAAAGCAATCGGGGCCATCGTTTCACCTGGTTGCAAAACATACGCGTGTTCCTGTACATCAGTATTTAAACGTAAATAACTAATCCCAATATCCACATGTAATAAATCTCCAGTTTGAATAATTTCTTTATCATTATTTGTAAAAGCAGTTAAGTGGTCAAAACTTGTTTCATCGTTTCTTTGTATTTCAACGGATGGATGAAACCAGGTGTCTAAACCCAAATTGCGAATTTTTTGCCTAAACCACCATACCAAATCATTCGTTGTGGTAACTCCTGGCATGATAGTTTTTTCTGAGAACCCCTCTGCAATTATTTGATGTGTAATCTGAACCAATTGCGGATATAATTGCATCTCTCTTTCTGTTCTTGTTTCTAACCATCCAATCCCTAGTTTTTCTGAACTAACAATTCTGGGCTGAAATTTTTGTGAAAGCTTTTTGAAAAATATTCTTTGTTCTGTAAATGTTAATCCATCAGCATGAGCAAAATCAGCTGAATAATTTAAAGCAATTTTATTTGGATTTCGAGTATTAATGATATCCATTAAAGCATCCCATTGATCTGGAAATTTTTTCATATCCCATGATGCTTTTATCTGATTACCTACATTATATCGGGCAATTGCTAATTGTTCATTTATTTTTTTTGTAGAATCGTGGTAGAAAACCAAAATGGTTCTTCTTCTTGCAGACAACCATTCTGCGGGTAACATGGTTTTTAAAATGGGATCTTCATTATATTCCCTGCTAATGATTACCCACATATCGATACCCTCTCTTTCCATTAATACTGGAAGAAGATTTGTAAATCGATCTGTTAATATTTCATCTGTTAATTTAGCCTGATCTCTCAGCGATAATATCTGTTGTGAAAATCCTTGCATCATCATAACTAAAAATGCAAACACAAACGCCAATTTTTTATTCATACATAATCATATTTATCTTGAAATCTTTAAGCTGTAACTACTGCCTGGTGTGCGATAATAAATGAAATTAATTCATCTAATGGAATTTCTGCTCTATTTGCGGCGTCCTGAATTTCTTCTCTTGAAACATTTGCTGCAAATGATTTCTCCTTGAGCCTTTTCTTTACGCCTTTTATATCCATGCCTTCATAACCATTTGGTCGCATCAATGAATAGGCATGAATAAGACCCGAAAGTTCGTCAAATGCATATAGCATTTTATCCATTTGATTGATGGGCTCAACACCGAAATGATTGGGTCCATGAGAGGCAATTGCATGCATTACCTCCGAGTCAATTTGTAAATACTCTAAATGTTCTATGATTTTAATACAATGCATTTCAGGCCATTGATCCCAATCAGCATCGTGTAATAAACCAGACAATTCCCACATCCATTGTGATTTTACATCCATATTTGCCTTTTCCAATGCCCAGGATTTCATTAAATGGGCAACTTGCAACATATGAACTTTTAATTTAGGATTCAATACCCATTCGTTAAACAATTCCATTGCAGCTTCTCTTGATAGCAGATTTCCTTTGTTTTCAGGATTGCCAAATGTGGATCTATTCAGTTTTATAGACATATGTCTCCATTTATAATTTTCTCAAAAAATAAGGCTCTATTTTCAGTACTTTAGCCCCTTTCGTTCAATCACTATAAAAGTAACAGAACTATGTTTAAAAAATTAGTTTCATTTACCGCTTTTTTTGCTATCGCGGTATTACAATTGTCTGCTCAAAATACCTTGCCCGCATCAACAACTGAAGTAAAGTCAAAATACGACCAACACCTATTATTTGGCCCGTTGTTTTATCCAAATTCAGGGAATGAATTTCGCGCAGCTAGTGGAGAGCCGGGGAACGCATATTGGCAGAACAGAGCCGATTATAAAATAACAGCATCTTTAAATGAAGAGAAAAACGAAGTAACCGGATCAGTAACCATTAGTTATAAAAACAAAAGTCCTCAAGAATTGCCCTATATCTGGTTGCAGTTAGATCAGAATTTATACAATTTGCAATCACGTGGTCAGGCTAAAATGCCAGCAACTAATCGTAGCCGTTACGGAGATGCCAAAAGCACGTTCAATGGTGGATATAAAATCACTTCTGTGCAATTGATAACCGCTGGAAAGCCAGCTGAAAGTATCCCCTATGTTATTACTGATACCAGAATGCAATTGCGTTTAGCAAAAGCACTTTCAGCAAGAACAGGTGCTGTTTCCGTAAAAATCAAATATAGTTATGTAATTCCTGAATATGGTTCTGATAGAACGGGAATTTTAAAAACTAAAAATGGCAATATTTATGCTATTGCACAATGGTATCCCCGTGTTTGTGTGTTTGATGATTTACAAGGATGGAATACCTTACCATATTTAGGTGCCAGTGAATTTTATCTGGAATATGGAGATCTGGAAGCTACCTTAACAGTACCTGCTTCACATATTGTGGTGGCTTCTGGCGAATTATTAAATGCGCAGGAAGTATTAACTCCCTTACAATTAAAACGCTATAATCAAGCAAAAGGAAGTGATTCAACGGTTACTATTCGTGGCGAAGCAGAAGTAAATGACCCTGCATCAAGACCAGCCAAAGCAACTTGTACCTGGAAATTTGTAATTAGTAATGCACGTGATTTTGCATGGGCCACTTCTAAAAGTTTTATTTGGGATGCGGCAAAAATCAACTTGCCAAGTGGAAAAAAATGTTTGGCAACCAGTGTATATCCTTCTGAATCAGCAGGAGTTAAAGGTTGGGGTAGAGCAACAGAATATACCAAAGGAAGTATTGAGAATTATAGTAAACGTTGGTTTGAATTTCCTTACCCAGTAGCTTCTAACGTAGCAAGTAATGTGGGCGGAATGGAATATCCTGGAATTGTTTTTTGTGGATCAACCGCTAAAACAGAAGGCTTATTTGGTGTAACGGATCACGAATTCGGTCATACCTGGTTCCCAATGATAGTGGGAAGTAACGAACGCAAATATGGCTGGATGGATGAAGGATTTAATACTTTCATCAATACCCTTGCAGGAGATGATTTTAATAAAGGAGAATACAAAGCAGCTAAA
>JANYEA010000102.1 GCA_025363385.1 Bacteroidota bacterium
AAAATGGCTATTCATATTGCCAATACAGCACGCTATTTCTTACCACACGTATACGCGTTAAGTACCAACTCCCCTTTTTGGGAAGGTAGAGAAACTGGATACAAATCGTATCGTACCAAAGTTTTCGATAAGTTTCCAAGAACAGGTATCCCTGATTATTTTGAAAGCATTGAGGCTTACGAAAATTATGTAAACCTCCTGATCAAAACGAATTGCATAGATAATGCCAAGAAAATCTGGTGGGACCTTCGGGTGCATCCATTTTTTAATACAGTTGAATTTCGCATCTGTGATGTACCCATGACGGTTGCAGAAACCATCACAATTGCAGCCCTCTTTCAGGCAATCTGTGCAAAAATTTATAAGCTTAGGTCTAAGAACCTGAATTTTATGATTTATGAAAGAGCACTTATTACCGAAAACAAATGGAGGGCCAGCAGATACGGTATCGACGGTACTTTAATTGACTTTGGTAAAGAAACGGAGGTAAATACCCGATTACTCATCTATGAATTGCTAGATTTTGTGGATGATGTGGTTGATGAATTAGGGAGTAGACATATGATCGACAATGTGGCAAAAATGTTTGAAAATGGAACGGGTGCCGACAGGCAACTCGCTGTATATCAACAAACTAATAGTTTGGTTAGTGTAGTTGATTATATCCATGAGCAATTTTTAAGTATCTAATTGAAACACATAAAAGATCAAAAATCCTGAGGCTTGCGTTTCAGGATTTTTTGTTTTACTTAGCCATTTGTTTTAATTTATGAAGGCAACGAATATACTTCAAAGGGTATCTTACTTATGAAATCGATCAAAAAAACCAAGTAGCTGGTGACGGAAACTGACCTTATTAAAGGATGTATCAAGGAAAATGCACATTGCCAGCGTATGCTATTTGAGCAGTACGCCGGTAAAATGATGAGCGTATGTCTGAGATATGCTAATGATACTATGGAGGCAGAAGATATCATGCAAGACGGCTTCATTAAAGTATTCCAATACCTGCATCAATTTAAGTTTGAGGGTAGTTTTGAAGGTTGGATCAGACGAATTATTGTAAACACTGCAATCAGGCATTTGGAAAAGAAAAAAATTCAGTTTAAAGATATCGATGAATCTGGCGCAAATGCACCTAAGCTGGATCCATATACTTATTCGCATATGGGGCAGGATGATTTAATGAAACTGATCAATCAATTACCCGATGGCTATAAAGTAGTATTTAACTTAAATGTAATAGAAGGATATAGCCATGAAGAAATTGCAGAAATGCTACATATACAACCCGGTACCAGTCGCAGTCAGCTGGTAAAGGCAAGAAAAATGCTGCAACATCAAATCTTACAATTACAAAAAATTGCTGTATAATATGACAGATAACCAGTTCGACAACTTCTTTAGGGAGAAGCTCATCAACCATACGGCTCCGGTGCCTGAGGGTTTATGGGAGAAGATTCGCCCTGAGAAGGAAAAACGCCCCAAGGGCTTTTTTCTCCGCAATATAAATGGTACCGGGCTATTGGTAGCAGCCTTACTGGTGGGTTCTGTGATAATCGGAACGCTTACCTATCAACACTATATATCTGTACCGGCTACAGATGCAAAACAAAATATACCTAACACAAATTCAACAAATACAAATTCAACCACTACTAATCAATTATCAGGGAATACTTCTACACTTAATTCAACAAAATCAAATAACGATTTTACAAAAGACAGTAAGATTGAAATTGCGAAAGATCCTGCCATTCAAACGCTTGCAAAAAATGGTCTAACTCCGCTCAATCAACTTCCTATTTTAAAGAATTCGACTATAAAAGAACCACAATCAAATTTTTCCAATGCAGTTTCTTTTATGTCGAATGAGCTAACCGATCAAAGCCAGGAGAAAATAAATGCTGATCTTTCCATGGAAACAATGAATTACGCGTCTGCGAAAATTCAACCAGCAAGTCTTCTATTTCAACCATCATCTATCCAATCAATTACTGGAACAGTACAAAAAAATCTTGATGCAAATGGACATGATAAATTCATCAAATCAACTATCATCATTTGCCCAACCAATAGGAGCAGGTCTGATTTTAACAGAGACTGGAGTTTTGAATTATTTGCTTCGCCAGACTATTCACTAAAATCTGTTTCAAATGTTTCGGCAACTCAACAATATCTCGATAAAAAAGATAGTACTGAACAAATGCAGATTGGCTATAGTGCAGGATTTAGAATAGTAAAACCGCTCAATAATAATTGGCTATTAAAAACAGGTTTACAATATTCACAAATAAACCAAAAGTTCTCCTATAGAAACGAGAATGAGATAAAAACAACTACGGTAATTACTACAAGATCAATTATTCGTTCACCAGGTGATACTATCATTGTTACAGACACCAGTTCGTTACTACAAATTGGTTATAGTGTTAAAACAATACGTAATCACTATCGAAGTATTGATATTCCGCTTACACTGGGCTATCAATTTGGAAATGAAGATTTAACAATAGGAATCAATGCAGGTGTGGTTTTCAATATCAGTTCGTGGTATCAAGGTGAACTACTAGACACTTCTCTCGTGTCAGTTCCTATGAGTAAAATAAGCAGTTCTTATTATAGATCTAATATAGGAATGGGGCTTTATTCAAGTATCAGTGTGTTAAAACGGATCAATGAAAATACACATTTGTTCTTTGAGCCTTATTTCAGGTATAATTTATCAAATATGACTAATGCAGCTTCCCCCTATAATCAAAGATTTCAGGTGGGTGGTTTAGCCATTGGGTTAAGATTTGACTTAAATAGATAAGTGTCAGGCAACAAAAAACATTAATCAAGTATCTCAATATAAAAGGGATTAGAATGAAAAAAATAACTGGTATCATTGGTTGCTTACTGCTTTTAATGCTTGCAGCATGTAACAAAGAAATATCTAATAATAACGGGTTTACTCCTTATACCGATAATCCTTTGAACGATACGGTTTGGATCAAAAATATTCCAGGTGACGCTCCTATTTATAAATTGGCTGATACAATTTTCCATCACAATGTCATGGTAGACACTTTTGATCTGGCTAAGGATCAGGTTTTTGAATTTGGAGATAGTTTAGAAATCGAATTTCATGCCAATAGTTTTACAATAGGCACGGGAAATTCAGGTACTGGTGGAGTTGGATCAACACCAACCGATGGAAAAGCGAAGATTGAAATTTTGAGAATACAAACTAGGGGCGATTTTATAAAAGCCTACCGTCCTAATAATAGTTTTGGTGCTCCTTTAGAAACAGCATCCGGATTCTTTATTAGGGTTGAAAAAAATGGCCAGGAATTAATGCTCATTCCTGATTCCACTATTAAAATCAAATATTCAGACATTCAAGATCCAGTTACTAATATGCAGGTGTTCTATGGCAGGGAATCATCTCCTTTTCCAAATGGAGCATTTGATGAAGCACACACTTGGGTGAGGGATCAAGATACTTCTTGGATAAAGACTTTTGTGAAGCAAAGCGGAAATAGTTACAGAAGAGGCTACGAGATCATAGCAAAAAAATTACGCTGGATTAGTGCTGAACGATTCTTAGATAGTACCATTGCAAAAACAAATATCTACGCTATTCTTCCCCCCAATTTTACCAATAAGAATACACAAGTTTTTGTATCATTTGATAAAAACAGAACAGTGCTTGCCTTGAATGGCGATTTCAGCACCAGAAGTTTTACAACCAAAAATATACCGCTAAAAGCTAAGATCAGTTTGGTATCCATCTCAAAAATCGGGGGCGATTTCTATTTAGGAACCAAATTGGTTAATGATGTAGGAACCGTGATCAATTATTCGATTACACCAGAAAAGAAAACGCTGGCGCAGATCCTTGATTACTTAAATTCCTTATAGCGTGTAGGTGAGATTTATCGAGAATATTCAAAGAGACCTCATTTGGGGTCTCTTTATTTTTTGAAATCAAATATGGTGGCAGTAAATACAGCTCTCTCGCGCTTCTTAAAAATAACATCCCAATTTCCTTTATATCGCAGAACACTAGGTACTGTTAATCCTTGAAATTTAGTCATATCCACCTCCATGCTCACATCAAAATCATATACCCCAGCCTTATAGCTCAAACTATATTTTCTTGCCACAACTTCAAGGGTCACCATATCAAACCAGGTAACCATTTCGTCAACCACGATATTATCATTTTTCAAAGCTCCTAATCCCTCTTTGGGTTCTATAGAAAATATATAGCAAAGCTTACCATGATACTCTACAATGTCTAACCGATAATCATAAAACTTACGTGCACGTTCATCGTATAGGTCTAATTTATCACCAATAAAAGGTATGCCTGGAATTTTTTTGCCAGGGTTGAAAAACAGCATTTTCAACTGCTCCTTTTTCTTATCCATTCCAGATTTATTACTAGTAGAGAGATTCCTTCCTTTTACAATATTATTCTCGCCACAAACCATTCCTTTGGTAAAAAACAAGCCTGCGTAAAGTTCTGGAGTGAGGTAATTAAAGTGTTGTTTTGAATCGTAAAAATCGCCTGTGATTGTTTCTTCTAACACATCCATTGTTCTACATCCGTTCTCATGATTTTGCCTTGTTTTACTATTCAATGACGCTTTCACTGCCCCATTCTTATCAAACATTTTAATGTCGTTATACGAGGAAAATCCTAAGACTCTGAGGTTCCTGAATGCCTTATAAAATGTAGTATCTTCTTTGATCTGTGTAAGCAGTCTTTTATAATCGAAATTATTTCTAACAACTACTTCTGCAAGTGTAAATGGTTGATTCTCGACCAGAACTAAAGTGTCCTGTGCCTTTGCGTGTAATGAAAAGAGTAAACTAATTAAAAAGCAATAGCGCATTATTTGAGGAATATCATTTTATAATCAACTTTTATCTTGCCTTTATTGATATCATTTAATTTTCCTTGTAACAATTTTTTGCGTAAAGGTTTGATATAATCGATAAATAATTTTCCTTCAATATGATCATATTCGTGAAGAATTACTCTGGCGGTAATTCCATTAAAGGTGGAAGTATGTTCCTCAAAATTTTCATCCAGATAAGTAAGGGTTACCGATTCTGCTCGATATACATCTTCTCTGATCTTGGGAATACTTAAACATCCTTCATTATAAGCCCATTCCTCACCATCTAATGATTCAATATGTGCATTAATAAATACTTGTTTAATTCCTGGTCCATCTGGATACAGGTCTAATTCATCTTCTTCGAGGTTTTCGAAAATCTGAATACTATCCATTACAAATAAGCGAATATCCCGATTAATCTGGGGCGCAGCAAGCCCTACTCCATTACTTTCATACATGGTTTCCCACATATCTTCAATTAATTTAGACAGCCCTGGATGGTCGGATGGAATATCCGTGCAAACCTTGCGTAAAATTGGCGCCCCGTATGCTACAATAGGAAGAAACATGAATCAGCTTTTTTTAAAACGATGCAAAAATACCCCAAAATGCTACAATTAGCAATTTGTTGGCTAACTAATTGATTGTAAGTACTCTTGAAGCATTATTGTAGCAGCAATTTGATCTACATTGCCCTTCACCTGGCGATCCTTTTTTTTCATCCCCATTTCAACCATGGCGCGAGATGCCATTTTAGAAGTAAAGCGCTCGTCTACTTTTTTTAAAGGAATATGGGGGAATTCCTTTTGAAGTCGTTTTACTGCCAGTGCTACTAAAGGAGTCGCATGTGTAGCGGTATCATTCAAATTCAAGGGCTCTCCGATTAATATCAATTCAACTGCTTCTTTAGCAAAGTAATCCTTCAGATAAGTAAAAAGATCTTTGGTAGCAACTGTGGTTAATGCAGTAGCAATTATTTGCAAAGGATCAGTTACTGCTAATCCTGTTCTTTTTCCACCGTAATCAATGCAAATAATTCTAGACATATTTTCTATTTAAAAAAGAAAAGATCTACAATCACAAATAAACCAAATACCACACTGGCAATACCATTTGCCGTCATAAATGCAATATTTACTTTACTAAGATCATATGGTGTAACGATACTATGTTGATAAATAAGCATGCCTAGAAATACCATTATGCCTATCCAATAAAACAAATGAAATTCACCATACACACCAGCGAATACTACTGTGATGGCACTTAATACATGCAACAACTCAGATACGCGAAGTGCATTAACGGCGCCTAACATACTAGGTATGGAATGCAATTCATTTGATTGGTCAAAATCTATATCCTGCATAGCATATATAATATCAAATCCACTCACCCAGAATAGAACAGTAAACGAAAATAATAAAGGCAAGAGATTAAAATGCCCCGTTACTGCCAAATAGGCTCCAATGGGGGCAAGCGATAAACCCAGGCCCAATACCAAATGACATAATGCTGTAAATCGTTTAGTATAACTATAAAAAAGTATCACAAATAAAGCCACTGGAGAAAGAAAAAAACATATGGGGTTAATGGTATAAGTTGCAAGGGTAAAAATGAGACAATTAAAAATCACAAAACGCAATGCACTGTTGGGAGATATTATTCCCTGAGGTATTTCCCGAATTGCAGTTCTTGGGTTTTTTGCATCAAAACTTCTATCCAAATATCTGTTGAAAGCCATCGCAGCACTTCTTGCAGTTACCATGCAGACAAGTACCAATATTAATTTAACCAATACCCATTTCCAGGTTTCTGAAAATGATATACCCCAACCCATTTGTTCATTTTCTGTGACAGATCCCCCAGTATTTGCAATTGCCAGAAAAAATCCAATCATCGCAAAGGGAAGTGCAAAAATGGTATGGGAAAATTTAACTAAACTCAGATATTTTTTTATTGCAGGCATATATCAAAATCAAAAATGAAAATATTTATTGGTTAAGGTCGATTAATTTGGGTTTTATTAAGTCCCATAATACAATACCAGCGGCTACAGAAATATTCAGAGAATGCTTCATACCCAATTGGGGAATTTCTATACAACCATCACAATTTAACAGTACATCACTATCTACGCCCTCAACTTCATTCCCAAAAACAACGGCTATTTTTTTTTCGTAAACATAAAAATTTTCTAATGAAATACTTCCTTCCACCTGTTCTACAGCAAATATGCTATATCCATGTGCTTTTAGTTGCTCTATGGCATCATTGGTATGCTCAAAATAAATCCAGTTAACGGTTTCAGTGGCGCCCAATGCAGTTTTTTGAATATCTCGATGTGGCGGCTGTGGTGTATATCCACAAAGGCAGATGGCTTCTATCCTAAATGCATCAGATGTTCTGAAAACACTGCCCACATTGTGCATGCTTCTGATATTATCTAAAACCACCACAACTGGATTCTTTTTTGCCTCTTTAAATTCAGAAACAGACATCCGCCCTAACTCATCCATACTCAGTTTACGCATACTGCAAAGTTAATAGCATCCAAGCCCCGATAAAATTATTTTAGAATTTCTACATTCTTTTCCACATCCTTGCTGAACAGGCAAGGGCTTCAGACCTTAGAAGTATATTTGTCGCCATGTCGAAATCTGCCTCAGACACTCCACTCATGCAACAGCATCGGGCTATTAAACAAAAATATCCTGATGCCATCCTTCTATTTAGAGTAGGCGATTTTTATGAAACTTTTGGAGAAGATGCAGTTATTGCATCGAAAGTATTAGGAATTACACTTACCAAAAGAAACAATGGAGCTGCTTCATCTAGTGAATTAGCAGGTTTCCCTTATCATGCACTCGATACCTATTTGCATAAACTGGTAAAGGCAGGTTACCGAGTTGCTATATGTGATCAATTAGAGGATCCTAAAACGGTAAAAGGAATTGTAAAAAGAGGTGTAACAGAATTGGTTACCCCGGGTATTGCTACGAATGATAAATTACTCGAACAAAATAGCAATAACTTTTTGGCAGCCATTCATTTTACCGATTCAGTTTTGGGCATCGCCTTTCTGGATATATCAACCGGTGAATTCTTTACAGCAGAAGGAAATGCAGAATACATTGATAAATTATTGCAAAGCCTTAAGCCCGCTGAAGTAATTTTTCAGAGAAGTTTCCAAAAGCAATTCAAAGAAGTATTTGGTACAAAGTTTTATACCTATACTTTAGAGAGCTGGATCTTTGAAGATGCGTTTGCCACAGAAACTTTATTAAAGCATTTTCAAACCCATTCATTAAAAGGTTTTGGGATTGAAAAAATGCAAAATGGCATTATTGCTTCCGGGGCCATCCTCTATTATTTAAAACAAACTGAACATCCCAATCTTCAACATATTAGTTCCATTCAAAGATTGGAAAGAGAAGATTTTCTCTGGATGGATAGATTTACCATTCGCAACCTGGAACTTTTACATACTGGATCTGAGCAGGGCAATAGTTTAATAAAAGTGCTAGATCATACGGTAAGCCCAATGGGGGCAAGGCTTTTGCATAGATGGATGGTTTTCCCATTAAAAGATCTAAATAGGATCAATGAAAGATTAGACGCTGTTGCCTATTTAATATTACAAACAGAACTTAGAAAACAAATTGCACAATCCATCAAATTGTGTGGTGATGTAGAAAGACTTGTTAGTAAGATTCCTATGAAAAAAATCAGCCCACGTGAAGTGTTACAACTGGCCCACGGACTTCACCAAACAAGTTTGATCAAAAAAACAGGTGAATCAAGTGAAAACGCATATGTACAAAGGCTTTCAGATGCATTGAACCCATGTATTTTTATTGCTGATAAAATATACAAAGAAATCAGCGACACTCCTCCAGCTGCTGCCAATAAGGGGAACCTGATCAAAGCTGGTATACATGCAGAACTTGATGAGCTACGTGGTATTGCTTCTGGCGGAAAAGATTTTTTAGTAAACATTCAACAAAGGGAATCAGAACGAACAGGTATCTCATCGCTAAAAATAAATTTCAATAATGTTTTTGGATACTATTTAGAAGTTACCAATTCTCAAAAAAATAAAGTACCTGCAGATTGGATCAGGAAACAAACACTTGCAAATGCAGAAAGGTATATAACCCCAGAGCTCAAGATATATGAAGAAAAAATAACAGGTGCAGAAGATAAAATTTTGGCCATTGAATTGGAGTTATTCGATAAACTTTTATTGGCATTACAAGCTTTTATAGCTCCCATTCAAGTAAATGGAAATGTGCTTGCTACACTAGATTGCCTGATCTGTTTTTCAGAAAACGCTTTGCAGTTTAATTATAAGAAACCATTGCTCCATGAGGGTTTTGAATTATTACTTACAGATAGCCGGCATCCTGTGATTGAAAGAAAATTACCCGCTGGCGAAGAATATATCACCAATAATATTGAATTAGATCCCTCAGAAAAGCAAGTAATTATTTTAACAGGACCTAATATGAGTGGGAAGAGTGCTATTCTTAGGCAAACTGCATTAATTACGCTAATGGCACATATGGGAAGTTTTGTACCTGCAAGTTCAGCACGTATTCCTTTAACTGATAAAATTTTTACTCGCGTTGGCGCCAGTGATAATTTAAGTGGTGGTGAATCTACATTTATGGTAGAAATGAATGAGACTGCGAGTATCATCAATAATATTTCTTCGCGAAGTTTGATCCTGTTAGATGAAATTGGAAGGGGCACTTCTACATATGATGGAATTTCTATTGCCTGGAGTATCGTAGAATACCTGCACCATTCACCTACAGCACCCAAAACATTATTTGCTACACACTATCACGAATTAAACGAATTAGAATCAAAATTTCCAAGGGTAAAAAACTTCCATATCACCAACAAAGAAGTGGGGAATAAAATAATTTTCTTACGCAAATTAGCACCTGGCGGAAGTATACACAGTTTTGGAATTCATGTAGCAAAAATGGCTGGAATGCCCGCATCACTAATTGATAGAGCCAATGAGATATTGGCACAACTAGAAGAAAAACAGGTCGAAGAATCAGAACCTTCCAACCTAATTCAGCAGTCAAAAAAGAATTTAGAAAATCAAGTAAAAGAATTGAATCATCCAAAAATGCAGCTCTCTATATTTGATGCACATTCTCAAACTTTTGATGATATTCGAAAAAGATTGAATGATATAGATATAAACAGACTAACGCCAGTAGAGGCATTAATGAAGTTGAATGAAATAAAAAATTTAATCAAATAGAACTACCACTGATTTTTTGGAAAATTTTCTGCAAGTTCTACCTGTAAAAGTTGCAATAACACGCAGGCATTTTGTAACAGATAGAGCTCACTAAAATTCATTTTCCAATTTTTACGTTAAAACTATTGCAATCGACAGTTAAAAACGAATGATTGCCACAAATAATTTAATATTGTATATTAATTCAATTGATATAATTATGTGTGGAATAGTAGGTTATACCGGAAAAAGAGAAGCATACCCCGTAGTTTTGAAAGGGTTAAAGAGACTAGAATATCGTGGTTACGATAGTTCTGGAATTGCGTTAATAAATAATAATAAGTTAGCCGTTCATAAGAAACAGGGTAAAGTGGTAGAAATGGAAGAAAGTGTTTTGGGAAAAGACCTCCATTCTCATATAGGTATTGGCCATACCCGTTGGGCAACACATGGTGAACCAAGCGATAGAAATGCACACCCTCACGTTTCAAACAGTGGAGAGCTGGCAATGATTCACAATGGTATCATTGAAAACTATGCACAGATCAAAAAAGAATTACTGAGTAAGGGATATATTTTCTCTAGCGATACAGATACGGAAGTATTACTCAATTTCATAGAAGACATAAAAAAAAATAACGGCGGTAGTTTAGAAGAAGCTCTTAGAATTGCACTTAAAAGAATTGTAGGGGCTTATTGCATCTTATTAATTTCTCAAGATGATCCTGAAACAATTATTGCTGCGAGAAAAGGAAGCCCTTTAGTAATTGGCATTGGCAAAGGAGAACATTTTCTGGCAAGTGATGCCTCCCCTATCATTGAATACACTAAAGAAGTAGTGTACGTAAACGATTACGAAATTGCGATTGTTCGCCCGGATGAATTAATTCTAAAAAATCTGGGTAACGAAAAACAAACTCCCTTCATTACAAAGTTAGATATGGAATTAGCTGCCATTGAAAAGGGTGGCTATGAACATTTCATGTTAAAGGAAATACACGAACAACCTGATACCATTTTCGACTGTTTACGAGGAAGATTATTTCCTGATAATGGGATGATCATAATGAGTGGTGTAGAAAATCATATGGAGGCTTTAAAAAATGCACAACGCATTTTAATTGTGGCCTGTGGAACCAGCTGGCATGCAGGGCTTTTAGCAGAATATCAAATAGAAGAATTGTGTCGAATTCCAGTTGAAGTTGAATATGCATCTGAATTCAGATACCGTAACCCGGTTATTCATCCTGGTGATGTAATCATTGCCATTTCTCAAAGTGGAGAAACGGCTGATACCTTAGTGGCATTAGAAAGCGCTAAAGAAAAAGGTGCCTTTATTTTTGGAATCGTAAATGTTGTAGGAAGTAGTATTGCCCGTTTAAGTAATGCAGGGGCATACTCACACGCTGGGCCTGAAATTGGTGTGGCAAGTACAAAAGCTTTTACAGGTCAATTAGCTGTATTAGCCATGATGGCTTTAAAAATCGGTTTTGCTAAAGGCACTTTATCTGAAGAAAGATACTTGCACTTAATGAAAGAGTTGCATGATATACCAGAAAAGGTAAAAGAGATGTTAAAAGATACCAGCAATATTCAACGGATTGCAGAAAAATATAAAGACGCACGCGATTTTCTTTTCTTAGGTCGAGGTTATAATTTCCCCATTGCATTAGAAGGTGCTTTGAAATTAAAAGAAATTTCTTACATACATGCTGAAGGATACCCTGCTGCCGAAATGAAGCACGGACCTATTGCATTGGTTGATGAAAATCTTCCCGTTGTTTTTGTGGCAACAAAAGATTCCTACTATGAAAAGATTGTTTCTAATGTGCAAGAAATCAAAGCCCGAAAAGGGATGGTAATTGCAGTAGCCACTGAGGGGGACGATATAATACCTGGCATGGCAGACGATACTATGTTTGTTCCTGATGCAGATGAAGTATTGGCTCCGTTATTAAGTGTGATCCCTATGCAATTATTGAGTTATTATGTAGGATTAGCAAAGGGCTTGGACGTAGATAAACCTCGAAATCTTGCAAAAAGTGTAACGGTAGAATAAACTTTTCAGGGCCGGATAGCTTATTGCAAATACCTTACATTTATTAAAATTTAGTAAAATGAAAAGGATATCAGTTGCAATGATAATGGTGATTGTTTTTTTGGCGTGTAAACAACCCATTAAAAATCTTTCAGACAGCTCTAAGTTTGAAAGTTTTCTTGAAAATTATTATCAGGATCAATTAAAGCTAACTCCTTTACAAGCTACTATAGTTGGCGATGAAAGGTATAACGACCTTTTGCCAAACGATGGATCACTAGCATCCATTGAAAATTGGAAACAATTTAATACACGTTATTTAGATAGTTTAAAAAGCTATGACCGCACAGAATTAAATGCCAATGATCAACTTTCATTTGATAATTTAAAGTATCAATTAGAAATGAATTTAGAGGCAAATAAATTTCATTTTGAATACTTACCATTTAATCAGATGGATGCCCTGCCACTAATCATTGGGCAATTGGGTTCAGGTACAAGTGCACAACCATTTAAGACTGTTAAAAATTATGAGGATTGGTTGAAAAGAGTAGATGCATTTGCAGTTTGGTCGGATACTGCCATCGGTAATTTTAAAAAAGGCATCGCAGCTGGTATTGTTATGCCAAAAATTTTGGTTGAAAAAATGATCCCCCAAATGAAAAGTATGGTGGTATCTGATCCAAAGAAAAGTTTATTCTACGGACCTATTGATTTATTACCCAAAGACTTTTCAGCTGCTGATAAAGAACGACTCACAAAAGAATATACCAATTCTATTTTACACGTAATTGTTCCTGCCTATAAAAAACTAGGCGATTTTCTGCAAAACGAATACCTGCCAAAAACAAGACTTAGTTCTGGATTCTCTTCATTTTCAGGGGGTGTTGAAATGTATACTTATCAGGTAAAACTTCAAACAACTACCAACAAAACACCTGAAGAAATTTATCAAACCGGACTAAACGAAGTTGCCAGAATTAGAAAAGCAATGGATAGTATTAAAATTTCCGTTGGTTTTAACGGAGATCTAAATGCTTTTTTTCAATTTATGAAAGATGATAAGCAATTCAAACCTTATCATAATGCGAAAGAGATAATTGCAACATTTGAAAATATACACCAAAGAATGCAGCCCAACTTAAAAAAAATCTTTTTACATACTCCAAAAACACCTTTTGAAATTAGACAAACAGAAGCGTTTAGAGCAGCATCAGCCAGCGCAGAATATAATTCCGGATCTGCTGACGGAAAAAGACCCGGTATATTTTATGTTCCTATATTAGATGCAACAACTTTCAACACCACATCCGGCATGGAATCCTTGTTTTTACATGAAGCAATTCCTGGCCATCATTATCAAATTTCTTTAACGCAAGAAAATACAGAATTGCCAAAATTCAGGCGCTACGGAGGACATAACGCATATGTAGAAGGCTGGGCATTGTATTGCGAATCATTAGGTAAAGAATTAGGTTTATACAAAGACCCTTACCAATATATGGGTGCTTTAGGCGATGAGATGCATCGTGCCATTCGTCTGGTAGTTGACGTGGCAATACATCTTAAAAACATGACTAGAGAGGAAGCTATCAAATATATGATGGACAATGAAGCCATTAGCGAGCAAGGTGCAACCGCAGAAATTGAAAGATATATGGCTATCCCTGCACAAGCTTTGGGATACAAAACTGGTTCTATGAAAATCAGTTCATTAAGATTAAAATACGAGAAAGAACTTGGTACAAAATTTAATCTCGCAGAATTTCATGATCAGGTTCTTAAAGATGGTTCTTTACCCTTAGGTGTATTTGAATCAAAAATGGACAAATGGGCTGCCACTAAAAAATAGGACTAAGCTAACTCGCAAGGGATTGATATGAACTTTTATAGCAATGAATATCCTATACTTTTAGGTATGTTTGTAAAACAATTAACAGCAATAGCACCATGGCTATTTATTTGTTAGTCCACCTTTAGAACTGTAGTGTATGCCTCAGAATAAAATATATAAAACACCTCTCAAATCTTTGGGTTATGGTTTTATTGAAGCTCCTTATTTACCAAAAGGAAAAGATGAATATTATCTTAGAAATTTTCAGAATAGAAATGGCATCAATTATAGGCATTTAAATGCGTATGAAATTGAGGTGCTTGTTCGAAATAGAAATACAAGTGACGACTGGAATAAATTTCTTGTGTCTGACTTATTCAACCCAGAACTGGTAAAAAATTGCAAGTTTTATGGCTTGGTAAGAATTGGCAAACTGGAACCCATTTGTCTTGGTTTCAGCGATTTAAAAGTTCCTGTTGGTTTATACAACTCAACCATTATTAGTTGTGATTTTGGCGACAATGTAGTAATTGACAATGTTCACTATCTGGCAAATTATATTATTGGCACGGAGGTTCTCATCACCAATGTGGATGAAATGGTTACTACCAATCATAGCAAATTCGGAAATGGAATTTTAAAAGAAGGTGAATCGGAAGACGTTCGAATTTGGGTGGAGTTATGTAATGAAAACACAGGACGAAGAGTACTCCCATTTGTAGGTATGCTATCTGGAGATGCCTATTTATGGAGTAAGTATAAAGACGATACCATTTTACAGGAACAGTTTAAAACCTTTACAGCAAGGCAGTTTAAACCCAATAGAGGCTATTATGGCAAAGTAGGTGATAGATCAGTAATCAAAAACACTAAGATAATCAAGGATGTTTGGGTTGGAACGGATGCCTATATAAAAGGTGCCAATAAATTAAAAAATCTTACTATCAATTCAGGAGCGGAGGGGACCACACAAATTGGAGAAGGTTGCGAAATTGTGAATGGGATTATTGGTTATGGTTGTAGATTATTTTATGGGATCAAAGCGGTTCGTTTTGTGATGGCAGATCATTCACAATTAAAGTATGGAGCACGTTTAATAAATTCATACCTCGGACCAAATGCCACAATTTCTTGTTGCGAAGTACTGAACTCTTTGATATTTCCTGCGCATGAACAACACCATAATAACAGCTTCTTATGTGCGGCTGTTGTAATGGGCCAAAGTAATATTGCCGCCGGTGCTACCATTGGCTCTAACCACAATAGCCGGGGTGCTGATGGTGAAGTAATTTTAGGTAGGGGATTTTGGCCAGGGCTTTGTGTAAGCATCAAGCATAACTCGAAGTTTGCAAGTTTTACAATTTTGGCAAAAGGCGACTACCCCACTGAATTAAACATTAAAACGCCCTTCTCTTTAGTAAGCATCGATGCAAGTAACGATCAGTTAATTGTGATGCCCGCATATTGGTTCTTATATAATATGTATGCATTAGCACGCAATGCCTGGAAGTATGTTGATCGAGATAAACGTACTGAACGAATCCAGTTTTTTGAATACGACTATCTTGCACCCGATACAATAAATGAAATTATTCAGTCGATTGCATTATTGGAATTAGCCACAGGAAAAGCTTACCATCTATCTATAAATAAGGATACAATAATCAGCGATGCAGAAGCTGCTACTATTGGTAAAAATCTGTTGAAGACTAAAAATAAAATTGTTGATACACTTGACATTTTAGCTGATGGATTTGAAAATAGTAAACGTAAAGTTGTATTCAGAAAGGTTTTAAAAGCCTACCATATTTTTGAAGAGATGGTGATGTTATATGGCATGACGGAAATATTAAAAATTGCAAAAAATAAATCAATTAAAGATTTTGTAGGATTAATCAGTTTGCTACCTGCCAAAACACAAAGAAATAATTGGATCAATTTAGGAGGACAATTAATTCCGGAATCAGAAATTATAATACTTCGAAAAAAGATCAATGCTAATAAAATAAAATCCTGGGATGAAATTCATGCGTTCTATGAAACAATGGGTAAGCAATATGAAATCCAACGCTCAGCACATGCATTTGCTTCCATGAGTGAACTTCTAGGAACATCCTTGAAGAAAATTACGAAAGATCAATTCCATCATTTATTAGGATCCATGGTTAGCACCAAAGAATGGATGGCAAAAGGGATCTACGATTCTAAAGCAAAAGACTATTCAAATCCTTATCGAAAAATGGTGTACGATACTACTGCAGAAATGAAAGCAGTAGTAGGTAAACTGGAAGACAATAGTTTTATAAAAGACCAAGTTGCGGAATTGAAAATATTTAAAAAAGAGATTGCTGCGCTAAAAAAACAGTTTTCCTGATCATAAAAAAACCGTCCTACAAAATTGGGACGGTTTTTTATTTTAAATGCTATTTTTTTTTTAAAATGGCAAATCATCCAAAGAATCCTGAGTAGCTGAACTTACCATAGTAGTTGATGATGAAGAATCTGGCTGCGCAGAACCACCTTCGTTTGGACGTCCACCTAATAATTGAATACTGAGTGTTCGCAAACTTAAAGTAGCACCATTACGACCATCAGCTGTAGTATAAGTACGAACATCTGGAGTACCTTCTACATACACACTGGTCCCCTTTTTTAAATAAGGAGCAATTCCTGTTCTGTCTGTCCAATAGGCACAATCAACCCAGGTTGTTTTATCTTTTTGAATTCCTTGTGCATCTTTAAAACGCTCTGTGTGGGCCACAGTGAAGTTGATGACTGATTTACCATTCACATTGTTTAAAACGGCATCCTTTCCCAGATTACCGATTACTTGAAGCTTTATCATAACTATATTTTGTTTCTTTTAAGAATGAAAGCGTTGCTCAAATTAGTAAAATTATAGTGGCATTTCACTTGAATTTTTTAACCAATTATGCCACATTTTAAAGAGGAATGTATCATTTCTGGCTGAATCAGTGCCTATAATGCCTTATTTTTCGCTTTTCGAAAGGTTTTCAATGACTCATCTTCCTAAATCGGATAACAGTTAGCAGCAGTTGTTCTAATTTCGCCTAAATTTTTAAAAACATGAGTCGCAAAGGGAAAGTGTTGGTTGCAATGAGCGGCGGTATTGATAGTACCGTTGTGGCATTAATGCTGCACCATGAAGGGTATGAAGTAGTTGGAATTACGATGAAAACCTGGGATTATGCAACTAGTGGCAGTAGTAGTAAAGAAACAGGCTGTTGCAATATAGATTCGTTTAACGATGCTAGGCAAGCAGCCGTTCACCACGGATTTCCCCATTTTATATTAGATATTCGTGAGGAGTTTGGCGATTTTGTAATTGAAAATTTTATTGAAGAATATATCGCTGGACGCACACCCAACCCCTGTGTAATGTGCAATACTCATATTAAATGGAGGGCATTGCTAAAAAGAGCTAACGCCTTGGATTGCGAATTTATAGCTACTGGGCATTATGCAGAAATTCGTAAACATACCAACGATCGTTATGTAATCAGTAAAGGAGCAGATGAAACGAAAGACCAGAGTTATGTGCTTTGGGGTTTAGAGCAAGATCTTCTGGCTCGTACCATGTTACCATTGGGTGGGTATCGAAAATCTGCCATCCGTCAAATGGCCATTGATATGGGTTATCCGGAACTCGCCAAAAAAAGTGAGAGCTATGAAATTTGCTTTGTTCCCGACAATGATTACCGTGGTTTTCTAAAACGCAATGTAGATGGTTTAGAAGAACGTGTAAATGGAGGCTGGTTCGTTGATAAAACTGGTAAACGTTTAGGTAAACACAAGGGCTACCCATTTTATACCATTGGACAAAGAAAAGGTCTTGAAATTGCCATGGGGCATCCTGTATATGTTACATCCATTAACCCTAATACCAATACGGTAGTTTTAGGTGATGAAGTTGATCTTGAACAGAATGATATGCTCATTGCTAAAATGAACTGGGGCAAATACGATGGTATTAGTGATGGAATGGAAGCTATTACCAAAATCCGTTATAAAGACAAAGGGGCTCTCAGCAATTTATACAATACAGAAAATGGTATCAGAGCAAGATTCTTTGAAAATGTAAAAGGAATTGCACCCGGACAGAGTGCAGTTATATATGAGGGTAATGATGTAATTGCAGGTGGCATTATACAAAGGGGTGAGCTAATTTAATGTACGCGATTAGTTAGCATCAAGGGATTATGATTGTTTTTGAAAAAGAGCCGCATACATCGTATCTGCCTTATCTGTATACCCTATCAGATATTTTTCTTCCACCAATTTTAAAAAAGGGTAAGATATTGCAATAAATGAAGCTATTTCCTCATTTTCTGCTTTAAAAACAGAACAGGTACTATATAAAAGATATCCTTCGGGAGATAAGGAACCGATGGTATTTGTTACTATGCTTTTTTGAAGCGTAGTATATTCTTGTATTTTACTTGCTTTAAATAATGATAATTGTTCAGGTGTTCTACCCCAGGTACCGCTCCCACTGCATGGCACATCTGCCAATATTAAATCGAAGGTTCCATTTGGTTTTTGAGGATTAGGTTTAGACAGATCTGTTGTGAATGATTGAAAGTGTTTAATTCCTGCTCTTTCAAATCTTGCTTTTAAATTATGCAGAATACTTGAGCGAATATCAGATACAGTCATATCCATTACTCCGAAAAAATCTCTTGCTAAAATTGTTTTACCCCCACTTGCCGCACAACAATCCCAGAGTTGAATGGCTTTTGTTTTATCGGTTTCTATTTTTGCAAAAAGTTCTGCAATTCTTTGTGAACTTTTGTCTTGCACAATCACATCTCTATCAATTGAAACAACGGTATCAATTTTTACTGAATTGGGTAATGAAAAGCAAGTTTCAGAAATGGTCTTGAATGGGATATCTGCCGTTTTTATTTGTTTTCGAACCGCATCATATTTTCCCGGACGAAGCCTTAAAAAAACATCCGGCTGAATTAAATGCGATGTTGAAAATTCAGAAACATTTATTTTTTCAGAGACAGATGTGGTACAGGGAAATATCTCAGAAGAATCGAAATTGGCATACCCTGTTTTTATAAAATTCAGTTTGCTGTCTACGAATTTAGACCAATGACTCAACCAATTTTCATCATACAAAGTATCCCATCCATCAACTGATTCGTTTACTAAAAATAAGGCGATTTTAAATCTCTCTTCTGTAGGCAATTCCTTTCCAGCTTTGCCAATTCTGCAGTATGCATAACAGAGATGCGCAATATTTTTTCGGTCTTTCGAACCGAATTTTTTATTCTCAGAAAAATGCTTTTTCAAAAATGAAGCCAAAGGCATACTTCCATCAAAATGATTCATTATCTGAATAGCCGAAAGAAAGTATTGCTGCGCGTATTTCATAATTGTCTACTGCCAGAATTTATAATTCCAATAAAGTTTTCACTGGATCCTTTCCCATCAATAAAAGTTCTGGATTTTCAAGCAGTTCTTTTACCCGAACTAAGAAGCTCACACTTTCTTTTCCATCAATAATACGATGATCGTAACTAAGTGCCAGGTACATCATTGGACGAACAATTACCTGACCATTGATAGCCATTGGCCTTTCTTGAATTTTATGCATTCCCAAAATAGCACTTTGAGGAATGTTTATGATTGGAGTGCTCATTAAGCTACCAAATACTCCACCATTGGTTATGGTAAATGTTCCCCCTTGTAAATCATCTGCA
The DNA here is from genome assembly GCA_025363385.1 of Bacteroidota bacterium. Lineage (GTDB taxonomy): Bacteria > Bacteroidota > Bacteroidia > Chitinophagales > Chitinophagaceae > Sediminibacterium. The sequence continues at coordinate 19,763 of JANYEA010000102.1, forward strand.
GTAAGTTTACTATCCCTTGCTTTACCAGCTAACACTACCACAGCCTTTTCAACTTCCGACATAGAAAGACTTTCCACATTTCTTATTACCGGAACGGTTAATCCCCTTGGAGTACTTACTGCAATACTAATATCGGCGTAATCATGGTACAAGATCTGATCACCATCAATATAAGCATTTACTGTTGGCCATTCACTTAAAGCAATTGCACATGCTTTTGCAAAGAAACTCATGAAGCCTAAATTAACACCATGACTCTCTTTGAATTTATCTTTAAACTGCTTTCTAATTTCCATGATGCGGGTCATATCCACTTCATTAAATGTAGTTAGCATGGCAGTTGTGTTCTTCGATTCCACTAACCTTCTACTAATCGTCTTTCTCAGATTACTCATTTTTTCCTGACGAACATTTCTACTAAAGATCTCGTTGCCAGCAAATGCTTTTTTCCCAGGATTATTTAAAGCTTCCAGTACATCGTTCTTCATTATTTTACCACCAAATCCAGAGGCAGTAATGCTGGTAGGATCTACTCTTTTATCCGCAATAATTGCAGATGCCACAGGTGTAGCTTTTAAATCATTAGGTACAGAACTTACGACTGCCTGATTTGTAACTATTGGAGCAGGTTTTTCAGTTTTCGTTTCATTTGTAACCACTTGCTGACCCTCTGGCTTTACTGCATTTTCATCGATCTTAGCAAGCACATCCCCAATTAAAATAGTATCACCTTCATTGGCCAGTCGAAATAATACTCCAGCTTTTTCTGCATTCACTTCAAAAGTTGCTTTTTCACTTTCCAGTTCAGCAATTACTTCATCTCTTTCTACCCATTCGCCCTCTTGTTTGGTCCACTTTAAAAGTGTGACTTCACTGATAGATTCTCCTACCGTGGGAACTTTAATTTCGATCATAAAGTGTTACTATTTCTTATTAATTTATTAATCTTCTTAAATACTAAAGGCTTGTTCAAGAATCTGAGCCTGTTCTTTTGCATGCACTTTAGCATACCCAGTTGCTGTTGCGGCACTGGCTGTTCTGCTAATAATATCAAATGGAATTCCTTTCAAATTCATTTGTAAAAAAGAGGCTGCACCCATATTCAAAGGCTCTTCTTGAACCCAATGCCAATTTGCATTTGCATATTTTTTATTCATTACATCCAATTGTTTATTAGGCAAAGGATAGATCTGTTCTAAACGAACAATTGCGATATCAGTTCTATTTTCTTTAAGCTGTTTTTCAGCTAGTTCGAAATATATTTTTCCAGTACAGAATAAAACTTTTTTTACTTCAATTGCATTTTTAACAAAAGCATCATCAATCACTTCTTTAAAACCAGCTTTGGTGAATTCTTCTACTTTACTAAAGCTACCCGCATAACGTAGATTAGCTTTCGGTGAAAAATTAATCAAAGGTTTTCTAAAAGGCCAAGCTAACTGTCTTCTCAGAGCATGAAATAAATTTGCTGATGTGGTGATATTTGTAATTACCAAATTCAGCTCAGCACACATTTGTAAAAACCGTTCCATCCTTGCACTACTATGTTCCGGACCCTGACCCTCGTATCCATGAGGCAATAACATTACAATGCCATTCATACGTTGCCACTTCTGTTCACCAGCAGCAATGAACTGATCGATCATTGTTTGTGCACCATTAGAGAAATCACCAAACTGTGCTTCCCATATAACTAGGGCAGCGGGATTTGCCATTGCATAGCCGTATTCAAAACCCAATACACCATACTCACTGAGCAATGAATTATAAATTCTAAATTTTTCTTGATCTTCCTGAAAATGATTTAATCGATTGTACCCCTTATTGGTTTCTTCATCCCTTAAAACAGCATGACGATGTGAGAAAGTACCACGTTGCACATCCTGCCCACTCATTCGTACTAGATTGTGTTGAATCAGTAAAGATGAATACGCTAAGAGTTCACCGGTAGCCCAGTCTATTTTACCTTCTTTCTCGTAAAGACTAATTTTATCCTGTAATAATTTTTCGACTTTTTTCAGCGGACTAAATCCTTCCGGCCACTTCATCAGCGATTCAAAAAGATGTTTGAATAATTCTTGTTTTATAGCGGTATCGGGCGATTTTACAAAATCGTCGGGTGTTGCCTTTCTAAGCTCTTTCCACCACAATTCAGGCTTCTGGTAAGCATAAGGCAGT
>JANYEA010000123.1 GCA_025363385.1 Bacteroidota bacterium
GTCTGAAACCTTTTCGAAAACTCTATGGCGTTTATTCCCTTAAACATAACTAAATTATTTAGACACAAAATACTAAATATATTAGTCATTACAAAGCCTTTATTTTATCTTCGAGAATTAAATACCTAATCCTATTAATTATTATAGCAGGAAATATCGGTTTATTTAAAGGTCAAAATAAATATTATGCATTGCCAATATTTTTTCTTTTAATTGGTGCTCATATTATTTTATCCATTAAATATAAATTAGCGGATAGATGGCTTTTCTTTATTTATTTGAGTATAGCATTTGTTTTAATAATGCTTAGATTATTTATTTTGTAAGTTTAATATGACTGAAAATAATGTATTACCCTAGGCTGAAGCCTAGGGTAATACATTATTTTGCAAATCGTGCTTTAGCCCATAGGCTGAGTTATTAACTTAATTATGGTAGAATTAAATTGGAGCAAACACAACGTATGGGCTAAATCCCAAATTCTTTTGAACTCTTTAACCCCAGCTTAGAAGCTGAGGTTAATTTCACTTACAACTCCTCACTTTTTATTTTTACTTTTTTGAACATCCCAAATGATCTCCAAATGATGCCTTGAGTGTATCGCCAAAAATTTAATCATTTGTTTGAACTTAAGGTTACCCAAACCTGGATGTTTGAAAAACAGTTTCGGATCCATACGATGTAGTTCTGCAAGTTTGTTTTTTGCAGTAGTAATAAGTTCTGATAAACTTTCTATTGTATAATCATCTTTAGGAATTACAGATTTTGGAGCTTTCGCAACCCCTCTGGGAATTTTATTTTTAGTGAATACTACAAGTCTTTTTAAATTAAACGACCAGGTATAATCTTTAGGATCTGATTTTGAAGTGGTATCTATAATACCAATAAAAACAAGTAGCGAATGGTTGATATGCCATCCAATATTTGATGAAGAAATAGAAGGATTTATTTTTTCAAAATCTGGTATAGTTTCTTCCATCTGAGTTAAGATCTTTTCTAAAGCTGAAGTGTTGATAGCATTCATAAAATAGTTTTAATGGAACAAGGAATACACGGATATAAAGGACTTACAAGGTTTTTAAATATAAGTACTAAATCCTTTTAAATCCTTTTCTTTGTGCCAAAATAAAACGATGCGCAAGGTATTTGTGTGGTTATTTAAGTGGAAGGGTTGGAAGATGGATGTAAATCTTCCCACTAATTTCGATCGATGTGTAGTGATTGCAGCTCCGCATACATCTAACTGGGATTTTTTATATAGTCTCGCTGTTTTTTTTCATTTCAAATTACCCGTTAGATATTTAGCAAAGAAGGAATTATTCAGATGGCCAATCAAAGGCATCATGGAAAGAACAGGTGGTATGCCTGTTTATCGCTATTCAAAAAATAATTTGGTAGATGATATGATTCAGTTGTTTGCAAACAATGAGCAACTAATGCTAGCTATTCCGGCAGAAGGTACCAGGAGCAGGGTGAAAAAATGGAAAACGGGCTTTTACCATGTTGCGTTGGGTGCTAAAGTTCCAATTTTACTGGGTTATCTTGATTATAAGAATAAAATAGCAGGATTTGGACCGTTAATCAATTTAACGGGTGATCCAATTAAAGATGCTGAACAAATCAAGAATTTTTATAGAAGTATTGCAGGAAAATTTCCGGAAAAATTTAATATAGAGGGACTGGTTCTTACAGCTAATTAGCCGCTTCTGTAATCATTTCGATCATGGCGGTTTTGTTGATGGGTTTTTCTACAAATCCGTATACATATTCATGGATCCAATCTTTATCAAAGTCCAATGCACTACTACCACTCAAAACAATCGTCTTAATATTTTTATACTTTTCTGGATTTGCAGACATCAACTGGATAACTTCATAACCATCTAAATCTGGCATGTGTAAATCAAGCAAAAGGATAATTGGCTTGCCTTTGAAGCGTTCGAATAGTTCCAGTAAATCTTGACCATTAGCAGCTTCTACAATGGGCAAATGCAATTCCCGGAAATGAATATTTAATAGCAATCGATGAATGGGATCATCATCCGCTATAATCAAAGTATATTCTAATAATCTTTCCAAATTGTCCATATCGCTTCTTAGGGGAAACGAAAATAACTTAAAATAACAATTTTTACTAATTTCTATTTCTTCCGCCTGGTAGAGGGAGAAAAACCGTATAAGGCCTTATAACATTTAGTAAAATAGGAAACAGAATTGAAACCCATAGTCATTGAGATCTCTTTAATAGGCAAATCTGTACTAGACAATAATAAATTGGCCTTTTCCAGTCTTCTATTCAGGATGTAACGATTAGGGGGCATTTTATAGGCTTTCTTCACAATTCTCTCGAATGTGCTTACGCTCAGGTTAAGACGTTGTGATATTTCATGTATAGAAAGATCTGCGTCTTTTAGTAAGATCTCTTCGATAATTTTTTCAAATTCCTGTAATTGATTATTTGCAAAACCGGGATCGATATGACTACTAAGCTCCGTTTTGATGACTTTATTTTGAATGGCAGTTCTCAATTTGATTAAACTCTCCAATTTCAAATGCAGCATTTTAACATTAAATGGCTTTACGATATAATCGTTAGCACCTAATGACAAACCAGTTTGAATTTGAGACTCTTGTCCGTAAGCAGAGATAAATATGACTGGTGTATCTAAAAATCTGTCGTCTTGTTTTAATAAACGCAATACGGAAAATCCATCCATAAAACCACTAAGCATAATGTCTAGGATAACCACTTTGGGTTGATGCCTTTCTACTAAAGCCAACACAGATTCTCCATTATTAGTTGAAGCAATATTATAGTATGGCTCCAATAGTTCAATAAGAGTTGACCTTAATTTTTCGTCATCTTCGACAATTAAAATATTGTTTTTTTCCAAATTCATAATGTTCGTATTATTCGTTTATGGGTATACTAACTTTAGTAACAATACCAGTTGGTTTATTGTTCAAAAATTCAACTTCGCCTTTCACCAGCGCAGCTATCGATTTAGAAATATTAATCCCGATCCCTAAGCCTTGCTGTTCAAACTCCTTTTTACCAAATTGGGTAAAGGGTTTATATTCTGTTAATTCACTAGCACAGGAACGATTGCCATTATCTTCAATTGAAACCACACATTTTAAGTCTTCGGAACAAACAGAAACACGTACATGATCTCCAGTATGGGAGAATTTGAAAGCGTTATCAATTAATTCTGAAAAACATGCTTTGATCAATTCGGGGGAGAGATGAATTAATGGTTTAAATTTAAGTTGTAAAGTTAAATCATTTATTCGATGATATTTTTTGGCTATTTCAAGAGCAATTTGCCCTACATTACTACTTAATTCTGTTCTGCTTTCTCCCTGATGTGATTGATTTACAGGATTTTGCATTTGATGCCAGGTAGTAACTTTCGTTAAAAGGCTGACGATTCTTTTTGCGCCGAATTCGATATAGTTAAGATATTCTTCTAAAAGATCCTTCTCGATAGTATCAATTTTTGATTTAATCAAATCTAAAAAGCCGATAATAGCTGTAAGGGGATTCTTAAATTCATGCATAGTAATCAGACCAATAGCTTGCTCTAACTTTTCTACACGCTTTAATTCTGGAGACAGTATTTGAGTTTTTCTTAAAAGTCTTGTTTCAATAACATGTATTACTTCATTACCGCGAACTGGCTTCACTAAATAATCATCCGCACCTTGAAGCATACCCGCCCTTATATCTGAATATTCCGATTTTGCAGTGAGGAATATAAAAGGAGTATTTCCGTTTACAGTTTCCCTGAATTGCTTGAAAAAGGTAAAACCATCCATTCTGGGCATCATGATATCACATAAAATAATATCAGGATTGAATTCCTTGCATTTTTCCAGAGCCTGAAAACCATCCATAGCCACAGCAATCTCAAATTCATGTAATTCAAGAATCTCCTGCAGTATTTCCACTAATTTAGGCTCGTCATCAACTAACAACACTTTTGTTTTGCTCACAAATAAATTGAATTTATTTTTCGCCACTTCGCATGGGGGGCTACCTTGCTTGGTTAAAAAGTAAAAATAGCTGCTTATTTAGTTTGTCAATCTAACTATACGGTCTATTATTATCATTTATTTAGCAATACAAAAGACAAATAAATATAAATTCGTTATATATTATCACTTATTCGTTATTGGCGATTTTAAATCAATATTTAAAGAGAATTTTACATAAGTTTCAACTAGTAGCAAAACCGCCATTTTTAAATTAAATACATTATATAATTTGCCTCATGCATCAAAAGCTTGAAAAAGTTTTAGGACTCACAACACAACCCTTTGCAGTTTTTTCTGCAACTGGCACCCTACTTTTTCAAAACAAGGTTTTTGAATCGTTTTCTGAATTTCGGGTTGATGGAAAAGACTTAGATCGATCAAACTTTCTTTCACTAGCATTACAAAACTCTCAAGGATCTCCTATTGAAAAAACAATTCTGTTTCAAAGCAATGATAGATATTATGAATTGACTGTTACTGTAGATGAAACAGATCAATCCATCTATTTAATTGGTAATGATATCACCGAATTTAAATTCCTTGAAAAAAGAATTGAAACCATTGGCAACCAGTTATATATTATGGTTAACAATAGTGAGCACTGCTTATTGATGGAAGATGAAAATCGAAGGATTGTATTTACCAATCAAAAATTCATCGACCTATTTGGGATTCCAGCATCACCTGAACAAATGATTGGAGCAGACTGCTCTGAATCAGCCGAACAGAGTAAATCCTTTTTCAAAAATCCAGATCATTTTGTTTCGAGAATCGATACTTTATTAAGAAATAGATTACAACACGAAAAAGAGATTTTAGAAACGGTAACTAATAAATTTCTGGAGCGCAATTATTATCCCATTTTTATCAATAATAAATATAGCGGACATTTATGGTCGTATAAGGATATTACTTCTGAAATTGAGTTAAAAAAAAGGATTGAAGTACAACGGAATTTCTACCAATCTATCTTAAATAATTTACCTGCGGATATTGCAGTATTTGATAAAAACCACACATATATATTTGTAAATAAATATGCTATTAAAAATCAGGAACTGCGTGAATGGATTATCGGAAAGAGAGATGAAGACTACGCAGCTTTTAGAAACAAGCCAAAAACATTAGTCGATATACGAAGAACCTACTTTAATGAAGCACTTGAAACAAAAAAAATAGTTTCCTGGGAAGACGAAATAAAAATTACGGAGAACGAAAGTAAATATGTACTGCGCAATTTTTATCCGATGGTTAATGATACTGGGGAGATAGAATTAGTTATTGGATATGGTATTGATATAACGAATAGAAAAAGAGTTGAAAAACAAATTATTGCTAACTTAGAGAAAGAAAAACAACTCACTGAATCCAAATCAAATTTCATTACTACAGTTTCTCATGAGATTAGAACCCCTTTATCTATCATCAGTCTGAGTGCTGAAGCAATGGAAATGTATAGTGAAACATTACCAGAGCTTATAAAGAAAAAATTTGAAGGGAAATTAATTCAAATTGAATCTGAAGTAGAAAGATTAACCAATATCATTAGCGAAGTAATTACAATAGAAAAAATAGAGTCCGGTGCTTTCTCATTAATAAAACAGGCTTTTGATTTTAAAGAATTTATCAAAACACTTGTAGATAGGCAATCAAACATACAAGAAGACGGTAGAAAAGCATCTCTGCGCATTAGTGGTAAAGAGCAATTAATTTCGGCTGATAAATTGAAACTAACCATTGCAATCGATAACATATTAGCAAATGCGTTTAAATACTCCCCAAAAATGCCCGCTCCAAAAGTTGTCATTAAATACAACGCAAAAAACTTACAAATAAAAATATCCGACAATGGACTTGGGATACCAGAGTATTATGTGCAAAAATTGTACAAATTGTTTGAGAGAGCAGAGAATGTGGCTAATATTAGAGGAACTGGTATTGGTTTATTTTTGGTAAAACAAATCATTGAATTACACCACGGCACCATTGAATATACCCCCAATCCGGAGGGGGGAAGCCTGTTTACTATCAATTTGCCATATAAATAAAAAGCCGCCAAAAAATGGCGGCTTATAGCAAGCAAGCTTAGGTTTCCCAATAAATTGGTTTAGAGACTATTACAAGCAATCGTTAGTAGTTTGCTAAAATAATAGTTTCATTTTAACTAGCAAAGTGTATGTGTATTTTATACACGTTCATTAATTTACCATGAAAGCCTCTGAATTTTTGTGTAAAATTTAAGCGTGTTGGTTAAACAGAAAACTAACATTATTTTATAAAAGAAGAATTTCTAATTCTAAGTTCATTTCTTAGGTTTGTACAAAGTCCTGATCCCATGCGAATTACCCTATTTATCCTTGCGGCATTCCTACATGTGAATTTCCTGTCGGCCCAAAATGCTGACACCAATTTGGATAAAGGGAAATTTAAAAAGGAAAACATTTTTTTGGGAACAGGGATAAACCTGGGTATTGCTAATAAATCTTTCAATGTTGGTTTAAACCCAGAAATTGGTTATAGTATTACCAAATGGCTGGATGCCGGAATCACATTTAATCTAAATTATTATTCTCAAAACCCTTACGATTTTAGCACTATCAAATATCAGAACCTTAGTTATGGGGCAGGAAGTTTTTTAAGAATCTGGCCTGTAAGTTTTTTCCATATACAGGTTCAGCCTGAATTTAACTGGATCAATTCCACACAAAAAAATATGGCCAATAACAACACCCTGAAATATAGTTATAGTGCTGGTAGCCTATTAGTAGGAATTGGTTATGGATCTCGTTTTATTGGCAATCGATATAGCTATGTAACATTAATGATGGATGTATTACAAGATAAAAATTCACCTTATCGTGATATCTACAATGATCCTATTCCAGTATTTAAAGCAGGCTTTGGGATGTTTCTTAAACCAAGCAAGAAATAATTTCTTCAGGGCTTTTACAAACTATCAATCTTTCTTGCCAATTTTCGTATAAAAAACCTTGATGAAACATAGTTTCAATATGTGCAATCAAGTGTGTATAAAATCCATTCGAATTCAATAGTACTATCTTCTTATCATGAATATTCAGAGTATTCCAGGTAAGCATTTCAAACATTTCATCGAGTGTACCATTACCGCCAGGTAAAATCACTGCTGCATCACATAATTCATACATCATTTTTTTTCGAATATGCATGTCTTTTACCACAATCAATTCCGTAATATTCTCATGCCCTGCTTCCCAGCCAATTAATATTTCAGGGATAATTCCAACTACCTTTCCACCACTACCCATCACAGCGTTTGCTACTGCTCCCATCAATCCTTTATTACCACCTCCATAAACCAGGCTAATATTATTTTCTGCCATCATTTTTCCCAATTGGGTTGCATGATCCTCAAAAAGATGATCCATACCCGATTTCGAACCACAAAAAACCGCAAAGCTCTTAACTTTCATACCCCTAAATTTACAACTGAAAATTAGCTGAATTATTTTTACTAGTTTTCAATTTCTTTACAGTTAACTATTACTTTATGTCGCCAGTGCTACTTTTTTCTTTTGTAATCATTTATTTCTTAATTCTATTAGCTGTTGCATGGTTTACAGGAAAAAATAGTACCAATGAATCATTTTTTATTGGCAATAAAAGTAGTAACTGGATGCTTGTGGCATTTGGGATGGTTGGTACATCATTAAGCGGTGTAACATTTGTCAGTGTTCCGGGTAATATTGCTAAAGAAGGTTTTGCCTACTTTCAAGTTACCATTGGTTATATCATCGGCTATGCAATGATCGCATATGTTTTGTTACCTCTTTACTATCGATTAAATCTTACTTCCATTTATAATTATTTAATGACACGTCTTGGTTTTAAATCATACAAAACCGGTGCGTCATTTTTTATTCTTTCAAGAATTCTTGGCGCTACAGCACGTTTATATTTAGTAGTAAACATTTTACAAGACGCCATTCTCAATAGTTTTGGAGTTCCTTTCTGGGCTACCACACTCATCATCTTATCCATGATACTTTTATACACTTTTGAAGGCGGTGTAAAAACAATCGTATGGACAGATACCTTACAAACAAGCTGCATGTTATTGGGCTTGATTATTTGTGTGGTTTACATTTTAAGTGATTTGCATTTGGGTTTTGCAGGAAGTATAGAAGCAATGTCTCAAAAAGGATATTCAAAAATTTTCTTTACTGAACCTATGGACAGACTGTATTTTATTAAACAAATTCTGGCAGGAGCTTTTATTACGGTAACGATGACAGGAATGGATCAGGAAATGATGCAAAAGAATATCTCTGTAAAAAATTTAAAAGACTCACAAAAAAATGTGATATCAATGTCTTTGGTGCTTGCTTTCTCCATTTTGATTTTTTTGTACCTGGGTGGTTTATTATATCTCTTTGCAGGTCAGAAAGGGATTACTGAAACAGGTGACAAACTATTTCCTGCTATTGCATTGCACCATATGCCTGCATTTGTTTCTGTAATCTTTATTATAGCACTCATTTCTGCCTTATTCCCTAGTGCAGATGGAGCTATTACAGCACTTACATCTACATTTTGTATCGATATATTGGGCATGCAAAGAAACAGTTCACTAACCGATTTAAAAAAGAAAAAGATTCGCCAAAGAGTACACTTATCATTCGCTTTAGTATTTTTGTTATTTGTACTCATATTTAAACAAGTAAATAGTGCCAGTATGATTTCAGTAATCCTAAAAGTTGCTAGTTATACTTATGGACCTATTTTGGGTTTGTTTTCATTCGGTATTTTATTAAAGCGCCAGGTTACAGACAAACTAGTACCAATCGTTTGTTTGGCAGCTCCTTTGGTTTGTTTTGTAATAGATTATAATCAGGATAGCTTATTAAGGGGTTTTAAATTAGGTCCTGAATTGCTGATTGTAAATGGTTTGATCACTTTTTTAGGGCTTTTGCTTGTGTCGAAGCCTCAAACAGTCAAAGAATAGATTAATTTCGCCCGATGGAATTGGTCCATCCACTTGTAGAAGCATACGCAGAAAAATTCAGTTCGCCAGACGATGCACTCTTTGCAAAGATTCAAAGCGAAACCAAGGCAATGCATCCCCATGCCCATATGTTAAGCAGTGAAATCCAGGGAAAAATGCTCTCTTTTCTAAGCAAAATGATACAACCGGAGAGAATTCTTGAAATAGGCAGTTTCACCGGGTATAGTGCACTTTGCCTAGCAGAAGGTTTAACTGATTCTGGACAATTGCATACAATTGAATTAAGACCCGAAGATGCAGCAACTGCACAATCAAATTTTAGCAAATCAACTAGGAATAAGCAAATACATTTGCACGTCGGCAACGCCAAAGACATCATACCTACCCTTCCCTTTGAATGGGATCTGGTTTTTATTGACGCAGACAAAACTGGCTATATTGATTATTATGAACAAATCGTTCCTAGATTGAGTAAAATTGGCTGGATTATTGCAGATAATGTTTTGTTCCATGGACAGGTTTTGGAATCGCCAATTTCGGGCAAAAGTGCCAAAGCTATTCAGGCATTCAATGAACATGTTTTAGCAGACGTGAGAACAGAACAAGTGTTATTAACCATTAGAGACGGTTTGTTGCTAATTAAAAAGAAGAATTGATGAAGTGCATTACTCTATTTATAGTTTTGGTGATCAGCACTACTTTACACGCACAACGTGAAAGAGCTGAAGCATATATCAACAAGTATAAAGACCTTGCTATTGCAGAAATGCAAAGAACAGGGATCCCGGCATCCATTACCTTGGCACAGGGTATTTTAGAATCACAATTCGGTGAAAGTGATCTTGCCGTAAATGCCAATAATCATTTCGGTATAAAATGCAAAACTGAATGGACTGGAGAAAAAACATATCATGATGACGATCTAAAAAAAGAATGCTTCAGAGTTTACACCTCTGCAGAAGAATCTTATAAAGACCATTCTAATTTTTTAATGACGCGCGAATGGTATGCCTTTCTGTTTAAATTAGAACCCACTGATGATAGTGGCTGGGCTTATGGTTTAAAAAAAGCTGGTTACGCTACTGAAAAAGATTACCCGCAGCGTTTATTAAAGCTTATCAACGATTATCAATTACAACAATATAGTTTGGTAGCTTTAGGTAAACCAATTACTGAAATAACAACTAGTAATAAAAGGAAAGCCACTAATTCTAAAATGCAGCGAATTATCAACCAAACTGATGCTGGATTGAATCCTAGTGAACCTGTTGTTGAAGTAGCCCCTGTTTTGATTAAAAAGTCGATCGAAGCTACCGAACCGGAAGAAAATAATGAACCAGAACTAAGTGTAAAAAAAGAAGAACCTGCAGTTCTCAACTCTAAAAAAAATATCAATTATCCAAGTACTGTATTTACCATCAATCATTCCAGAGTAATCTATGCAGAAGCGGGAGTTTCTCTCTTAAGTATAGCTAACAATTATGACATTGCGTTAGGCAAACTAATCGAGTTCAATGAACTTTCAGAAACAGATATTTTAACGAACGACCAATTGATTTTTCTTGAGAAAAAATTAAAAAAAGGAGCTACTGATTTTCATATTTCTAATGCTGATGAAACCCTTGCTATCATTAGTCAGAAAGAAGGTGTTAGATTAGAAAGTTTATTAGAGTACAATAAAATAAAAAAAGATGCTGTATTGCGTGATGGTGATAAAATATACTTAAGAGCTCCAACCGCAATAGCCAACAGTAATACTTCTGTAAAACAACCGAAATAAAAATCGCATGTCAATCATCCACTTGCACAATAGAGCGTTTGAACCATATTTATCAGAAGCCCTGATTCAAGAAAAAGTAAAAGCACTAGCTGCACAATTGGATACTGATTATGCAAGTAAAAAACCTTTGTTTATTGCAATTTTGAATGGCTCATTCATGTTTGCAGCTGACCTTTTTAAATATCTCACCATAGAAGCAGAAATCTGCTTTATAAAACTTGCTTCATATAAGGGAACAAAATCAACTGGTCAGGTTATTACAGCTATTGGGCTAGATACTGACATACACCATAGACATGTGGTGATACTTGAAGATATTATTGATACCGGAAAAACGATGAATGAGTTTCTTCCCCAATTATTCAATCAACAACCTGCATCATTAAAAGTGGCTATCTTATTGCACAAACCTGATGCCACGCAATTCAAAGTAAACATAGACTACTGCTGTTTTTCCATCCCTAACAAATTCGTTTTAGGTTATGGCTTAGACTATGATGGTTACGGCAGAAATATCAAAGAAATATATCAACTCATGGAAGATGAGGCATAAAAAAAGATCCCACAAAATGGGACCTTTTTTTTGGATATTAACTAAACGCTTCTCTTACTCTATCGAAAAAGCTTTTATCGCTTTTATTCGGATTGGGTTTGAAGTTTTCGCTATGATTTAATTTTTCAAGAATTGCTTTTTCTTCTGACGAAACATGTTGCGGCGTCCACACATTTACATGTATTAGTTGATCCCCCCTACTATATCCTTGTACTTCTGGGAAACCCTTTCCTTTTAATCTAAATATTTTACCACTTTGTGTTCCTGGTGGTATTTTAATTTTTGCTCTTCCATCTATGGTTGGTACTTCAACCTGTGTTCCAAATGTGGCATCTGGAAATGATATATGTAAATCAAAAGCCACGTTCAAACCATCACGTTGTAATTCAGCATGCGCCTCTTCTTCAATCTGAATAATCAGATCTCCATTAGCACCGCCTCTTTCTCCTGCATTGCCTTTTCCATTCATGCTCAATTGCATGCCTTCATGAACACCTGCGGGAATATCAATGCTAATAGTTTCCTCGCCATATACCCTTCCTTCACCCTTACAACTGGTGCACTTTGCTGTTACAGTTGTTCCTTCCCCATTACAAGTAGGGCAAGTAGTAACAGTTTGCATTTGCCCTAAGAAAGTATTGGAAACCCTTCTAACCTGTCCGCTTCCATGACATGTGTTACAAGTTTGAACACTGCCTTTATCTTTAGCGCCACTACCTGTACAGGTTGTACAGGTAACGTGTTTTTTTACCTTTACATTCTTGGTAACGCCCTTTGCCATTTCCTCGAAATTGAGCTTCAGTTTGATACGCAGATTACTGCCTCTCTGACCTCTGGCCCTACTTGCACCACCGCCTCTTGAACGACCACCAGCTCCTCCAAAAAAATTACTGAACATGTCATCACCAAAAATATCTCCAAATTGACTGAAGATATCGTCTGTATTCATTCCACCACCAAATCCGCTTCCCCCACCTGTACCCGGACCAAAAGCCGCATGTCCAAAACGATCGTATTTCGCTTTTTTATCCGCATCACTTAATATTTCATAAGCGCTTGCTGCTTCTTTAAATTTTTCTTCGGCTTCTTTATCGCCAGGGTTGCGATCTGGGTGAAACTGCATGGCTACTTTTCGATAAGCTTTTTTTATCTCATCTGCAGTAGCTGATTTGGTTACGCCCAGTATTTCATAAAAGTCTCTTTTCATGTTCTATTAAGTATACAATTAATTACCAACAACCACTTTGGCAAAACGAATCAATTTATCATTCAAATAATATCCTTTCATTACTTCATCCAAAATCTTGCCTTTAAATTCTGGCTTAGGTGCTGGTATTTCTGTAATGGCTTCGTGCTTTTCTACATCAAATGCAGTATGGATACTATCCATGGCTTTCACACCCTTACTCTGAAGTGTGGAACGAATTTTATTAAATACGAGTTGAACGCCTTCTTTCTGAACTGCAATATCTGTATTCGAATTCAATTGTTTTTCTGCTCGATCACAATCGTCTAATACATCCAATAAAGACACAATTACGTCTTTACCAGCGGTTTGTATCAGATCAAGGCGCTCTTTAGCCGTTCTTCTTCGAAAATTGTCGAATTCGGCCATTAATCGTAAATATTTGTCTTTCTGCTCCTGCAGTTCCAGTTGTAATTTAACTAATTCTGAATCCTCACCAATAGGTTCGTTCAGTTTAGATGTACCGGCTGCATTTTCGTCAGTATTAATATCAAATTGTTCGTTTTCGGCGTTCGGCTGCACCATTTTTTCATCTTGAGTCATAAAAAAAACATTGTTCTTTACTTTGTCAAAAATTTTGCCAAGCAAAGGAAAGGGAAAAAATGACAGGGAAAACGAACAATACGAGCTATTCGGGCATACCATCCACTTAAATTGACAGAAGCCCGTCTTGTTTTGAAAGGCTAATTGGACTCCCTAAAGCATTCACCTATATTTGCCCAATGACAAAAGTATTTCTTAGAAAAAAGATCGCGCCAAGAATCGCGAATGGTCATCCCTGGGTTTATGGTAATGAAGTTGAGAAAATTGAAGGGGAAGTAATAGCAGGAGATATTGTAGATGTGTATTATAATGCAGAGAAATATGCGGGCAGAGGTTATATCAATCCACAGTCACAGATCCTGGTAAGACTTCTCACCAGAAAACAAGAAACAATTGATGAGGCTTTTTTTTATACTAAGATCTTAAAAGCCTGGAAGTATCGACAAAAATTGGGGTATACAGAAAATTGCAGGCTTGTTTTTGGAGAAGCTGACGAATTGCCCGCATTGATCATTGATAAATTCAATGATTATTTTGTGATCCAAACACTTACATTGGGAATAGACAAATGGAGGGATGCCATTGTAAATAGTTTACAATCTATTTTTCATCCGAAAGGAATTTATGAACGAAACGATGTGCCGGTTAGAGGATTGGAAGGATTGCCCCAGCAAAAGGGTTTCTTAATGGCTCCTTTCGATACCAATATTGAAATTGAGGAGAATGGCTTAAAGTTTTTAGTGGATATAGAGAACGGACAAAAAACGGGTTATTTTTTAGACCAGCAAGACAATCGGAGAGCTATCAAAAATATTGTGGCTGGCGCCGATGTATTGGGTGCATTTACTTATACTGGAACATTTGAAATTCATGCCGCTCATTATGGTGCAAAGAGTGTTCTAGGTCTTGATATATCAGAACAAGCCGTTGCACAAGCGAATAGAAATGCAGCTTTGAACGGTTTGGATGGCATTTGCAAATTCGAAACCATGAATGCATTTGATGTATTGAAACAGTGGGGCAAGGACGGAAAAAAATTCGATGTGGTAATGCTAGACCCTCCTGCTTTTACTAAGAGTAGAGAAAATATTGCAAAAGCATTAACGGGATATAAAGAAATTAATTTAAGGGGAATGAAGCTTTTAAATAATGGCGGGTTCCTGGTTACTTCAAGTTGTACCAATCTGGTAAATCCAGAAATGTTTTTACAGTGTATCGATCAAGCTGCAAAAGATGCAAGAAAGCGTATTAGACAAGTAGTTTTCCAAGCTCAATCGAGCGATCATCCGATTATTTGGGGAATGGAAAATACCAACTATTTAAAGTTTCTTATTGTGGAAGTATGCGATAGGTAGAGGATTATTTGTTCACCTGAAATTTTCCAGATTCTACAATTTTACCACTCAGGTCTACCAGCTGATAGATATAGAGTCCGCGCATGTAGCTATCATCTAAATTAATGTTCAACTTGCTTTCGTTAATGTGTAATTCAGTCATTTTTTTACCGTAGAACGCAAAAATTTGTAAAGAGTAGGTACGGTCGACCGATTTATCAAATTCAAAAACAATATAAGAAGTAGCAGGGTTAGGATATGCCTTAGTGATCTTCGTATTGATAAGGGTTTCACCACTAGTTACAGGGGTAATATAGCTGCTTCCAACTATTAAAATAAGACATAAAAGGATGGTGTATAAATACTTCATACGTTTGAACACTTAACAAAATAAAGCAATATACCCGAGAATATCAAGTTTAGTGGGTAATAATATCATTAAAGAGTCGGCCATTGACGAAAACGTTGTATGGCCGACTCTACCTATTTTAGACTTATAATGTTGCTAAACAAGCTTGTATAGCGGTAAAATCTGGTAAATCACCAGGTGTAGGGCATACTTCAGCATAGCGAATTAACCCTTCTTTATCAACCACAAAAGCGGCTCTTTTACTTACTCCTTGCATTTCAAAAGCAGGGAACGTTTCATATAAAACGCCATATGCCCTAGCTGCAGCTTTATTAAAATCGCTTAATAAAGGAAAGTTAAGGTTTTGTTCACCCTTAAATTTACCTAACACAAACAGAGAATCAACTGATACGCCCAATACTTGTGCATTGGTATTATTGTATAGACTGATATTATCTCTGATATTACACAGTTCTGCAGTGCAAACTCCAGTAAAAGCTAGAGGAAAGAAAAGGATTACAGTACTTTTATCAGAATTACCTAGTGATACCTGATTTTTTTCTGTGTTGTACAGTGAAATAACTGGGGCTTTATCGCCTACCTGAATGTTCATTTATTAAATTATAGTAGTGCAACAATACAATTTCGATTTTAAGCATCATTAGAATTTGTGCTCAACATTTAAACAATTAACAAACTGAATGGTTCATGCCATTCGAGAAAATATATCTCCTAATAATAAATTATTTGGGATTTGCAGGAACTGGAGCGGGACCAGATTTTTCAATTATTTTATCCCGATCACCCACAGCAATCACAGAATCGATCAATGTTTTAAACTGGTCTGGGTGGGTTTCGTAATATTTATAACTCAAATAAAATTGCTCTTTCGTTATGTGATGAATTTTATACACCTGCTCATAAATTTGAAAATTTTCATTCACTCTTTTGCGCAAGGTATCACGTATCGCAGTTTGAAAATACCATTCATCTGCCTTTAGAATATCCCATAAGATCAATTTCATGGAGCTTACAGGCAATACATTTTTTTTGGCTTGTTTTCCTTTGCAAGCAAATAAAAACAACCCAAAAAATGCAAAAAATACAATCCTCATTCTCATTGCAATTCCTGTTTATATTTCACTGCATTCACAATGTCAATCTCACTGGCAATTTCAATGATTCTAGATTTTTCAGGAGGCATCGCATTTTTAAATATGCCAATAATTTCTTGGGCTTTCCCTTGCATAAAAAATTGAAGGATCATCGTATTGGGATTCTCTTTATTAAATGCTTGTATTTGTATCAGAGCCTGCAATATATTAGATCTTGCCTCGGCTTCATTATCATACATCTTATCTAATCCAGCACGATAATAGGTATAGATAATATCGTGAATAATATTGTAACGGCTATTCACTAAATTCTCATTTAGCCAATATCTGTTTCTCAAACCATCAAACACACGCCAGCCATTAATGCCCTTCCCTTCTGGTGCATTGGTTACAATATTCTGTGCCTTACTAAAATTAACTTCTCCTGATTTCGGACTAAAAGAATCATTGTCCATTCCAATAATTGTGTACGCATAAAATGCAAATACAGCAGTTAAATTTGCTACACTTGCTTCTGTGCCCTGTACCCTTGTGTCATTAAATTCTACGGGTTGAAATTCTATGTATTTGAATAATAGATCCGACTCTTGAAAGTTAATGATAGCTGATTTATAAGAAGCATTAAAAACAGGTCTTGCAGCTTGAATGGCTAAGCTGGCTTTGTAAACGTTGGGTTCATTTACTGATTCAATATTAATAATAAAACTACAATCAATTTTTTCACTCACCCGATAACTATCATTAGTCCATTTTCTGGTATTCAAAAAATTGGTGAGTTGATTTTGCAAGGTGTTGAATACTTTTTTATCAACTGCCGTACCCACTTTATTCGACATAACAGTTACACGGGCATTCAACTCCTGAGCCTGTGCCTGAAGAGAAATGATGCAAACAGCAACTACGAAAAGAAGATTATTTTTGTTCATGGCCTGGTAGTAACCTAATTAGAACTTGAAAATAACAAAAAACGACAGCAGTTGCTGTCGTTTTCTATTATTTAGAACAATTTTATATTAACGGAACAAGTCTTGTTCGTTATTTCTTCTATGGTAAATTTTGTTTTCCATAAATTCCTGAGTAGCAAGAATTGCCGGATTAGGCATTTTCTCGTACGCTCTTGAAATTTCAATTTGCTCTTTATTCTCATGAATTTCTTCTAAACTATCGGTGTGAGAAGCAAATTCTTCCAGTTTATTGTGCAATTCTTCTCTCAAAGAAATGTTTATCTGGTTTGCTCTTCTTGCGATGATAGCAATTGATTCGTATAAGTTACCTGTTTTTCCTTTGATCTCAATTAGGCTTTTGGTTTCAACAACGCTGGCAGTGTTAGCGCTCATTTGCCTTCTTAATTTACTCATTTTTTCAGGTTTTTTAAATAATTATTTGATTGTGTTTTGTATTTTCCTACTTCTTCCAGGTACTTACTTCCGCTAAACCGTTCACTAAAATCTGCACACTCACTTACCACTTTTTCGTAACGCTCTCTCTGCTTCTCTTCATAACTCATTTCAGCGTATTTGAAGTACGACTTGATAACAAGTAATTTATACTCATCTGCTTTCTTTGAATCCGGAAAATTGTCAGAAACATTTCCGAATGCAATGGCGGCGGCTTTATAAAAGCCCAGGTCGTAATACAAACCTGCACTTTTAAAATCTTTGGCCTCTAATTTCTCTCTGCACTTATCAATGATTTCTGCTGCTTCTTTACTCTTTGCAGAATTAGGATGCGTATTGATAAATGTTTGCATCAAACCAATCGACTTATTTGTATTCGTTTGATCCAGATCGATTTTAGGTGATTGCTTATAATAGCAATTTGCCCTCATAAAATCGCACTCTTCTACTTTGGCACTGTTCGGAAAATTTTCTACAAAACTTTTGAATAAATTTTCAGCATTCAAATAGTCTTTCTCATAGAAATAAGAATATGCAAATTTGTAATAAGCATCTTCATATCCTGGAGTACCTTTTATAAAAGGAAATATATCCTCATAGAGCTGTTGCGCGTAATTATAGTTCTTCGCCTCATAATATTTATCAGCCATCTTGTGTTTGTACTCGAAATCCTTACTCTTCACAATTTTTGAAAACTTGTTCGAGCATGAGCTAAAAAGTAACGCCAAGATCAATAATGAGAGAATCCTATTCATACAAGTGGGCAAAATTAGTTATTATCGGGCAATATATAAACTCGTATTCTAGTTTAGCCTTACCGCTCGTTAAGATTTACCTAAAAAGGCTGTTACGCCTGAGCGAAACAGCCTTTTCTTATTAAAAATCTACAATTATTGTTTGTCTCCTTCGCCTTCCTGCAGTTTAGCCTTAATTTCAGCAAGTGCACTCAAGTCGCCCAAAGTAGTTTTTTCTACTTTAGCTTGAATGTTTTTCACTGCTTTCTTAGTGCTTTCTGTCTCAGCTTTTGCTTCTTTCTTTGCAGTTTCTTTCACTTCAGCTACTGCCGCTTCCCAGATACGTGCATGACTTAACACAATACGCTTCTCGTTACGATCAAATTCGATCACAACAAACTGAGTAGTTTCGTCAGCCTTCACGGTAGAACCATCTTCTTTATTCAAGTGACGGTTAGGAGTGAATCCTTCTAAACCATATTGTAATTGTACTAAAGCACCTTTATCGTCTTTACGGGTTACAGTTCCTTCGTGTACAGTTCCAACTGCGAAAGTATCTTCTAGTGCATTCCAAGGATCTTCTTCTAATTGCTTATGACCTAATTGCAATTTGCGGTTTTCCTTATCAATGCTCAAAATGATGATATCGATATGCTCACCCACTTTGGTATAATCTGTTGGGTGATTGAAACGCTTCAACCAGCTCAAGTCGCTGATATGGATCATTCCACCAATACCTGGCTCCAATTCAACGAACACGCCATAAGGAGTGATATTCTTCACTAAACCTTTATGTTTGCTATTTTCAGGGAATTTGGTTTCGATAGAGCTCCATGGATCCTGACTCATTTGCTTAATGCTCAAGCTCATTTTACGAGCATCTTTGTCAAGAGTAACCACTTTTGCTTCATACTCATCGCCCAACTTAAAGAATTCCTTAGCGTTGATCGGAGTGTTCGCCCAAGTAATTTCAGATACGTGAACCAGACCTTCAACTCCAGGTTGAATTTCTAAGAAAGCACCGTAATCTTCAATGTTTACTACTTTACCTTTTACAACAGAACCTTCAGCTAAACCTTCAGGCAACACATCCCAAGGGTGTGGAGTCAATTGCTTTAAACCAAGGCTGATACGTTTTTTATCGTCGTCGAAATCTAAAACCACCACTTGTAATTTCTGATCCATCTTCACCACTTCGCTTGGGTGAGAGATACGACCCCATGAAATGTCTGTGATGTACAACAAACCATCCAAACCACCTAAGTCCATAAATGCACCGAAGTCTGTGATATTTTTAACCACACCTTCTAATACCTGACCTTTTTCTAGTTTGCTCATGATCTCTGCACGTTGTGCTTCGATATCGCTTTCGATTAATGCTTTATGAGATACAACGGCATTTTTAATTGTTTCGTTGATCTTAACTACTTTGAATTCCATTGTTTTACCAACAAACTGATCATAATCAGTTACAGGCTTCACATCGATTTGAGAACCTGGCAAGAAAGTTTCCATTCCAAATACGTCAACAATCAAACCACCTTTGGTTTTGCTGGTAACTGTACCTGTAATAACTTCTCCAGTTTTGTGAACTTCCACAATACGCTCCCAAGCACGGAAGATTCTTGCAGACTTGCGGCTTAAATGTAAATTACCACCTCTGTCTTCTTTTTCAACAACCATTACTTCTACATCATCACCAATTTTCAATCCCTGAACATCACGGAATTCGTTCAAAGAAATCAAACCATCACTTTTAAAACCAATGTTGATTACAACATCTGTTTTAGTTAAAGCAACTACAGCACCTCTTACAATTTCGCCATCAGCGATTTGTACAAAAGTGTCGTCGTAAACTTTGTCATACTTCATTCTTTCAGTTTCCGCATAAGAGCTAACATTACGTTTGTCGATGCTCCAATCGAAATCATCATGTGCAGTTTCAACAGCTATAGGCGCTTCAACGATTGCAGTAGGCGCTTCAGCAACTAGTTCTTCTACAGGTGCATTTGTTGTCGCAGTAGGAACTTCAACAGCTTCTGAAGCTGCGGCGTTCTCCTGTGCATCTGCGTTTAATTGTTTCAAGAAAAATTGCATAAAATAACCCCGAGGGTTTATAATTCGGGGCTGCAAAGGTAAGG
The DNA here is from genome assembly GCA_025363385.1 of Bacteroidota bacterium. Classification (GTDB taxonomy): domain Bacteria; phylum Bacteroidota; class Bacteroidia; order Chitinophagales; family Chitinophagaceae; genus Sediminibacterium. The sequence continues at coordinate 20,215 of JANYEA010000123.1, forward strand.
GTATGGCAGTAAAAACAAAGGATTTAAGCTTAAAAAAACTTATCTAAATCCTAAATAAAAGGACCAATTTCAAGGTTTTTACAATTTTTTCATTAATTAGATAGATAAATTAAGAAATAATAATATTTGTAACCTGAGAAATCTAATAAAATATTCATGAACTAAAATCAAATATCTGCTTCTTAATAGAAAGTACTATGACTGTATATAAGAATGCAAATGTGAAATGGTTTCTTGCTGTGTAAGAATGGTTTCAGTAACAACATCATTCATTGAAATGATTCCCACTAATTTTGTTGTTTCAATTACTGGCAGATACCGAATGCGATTTGAAGACATAAGTTGCATGCATTTATCTACCGTATCGTTGAGTTGAACTGCAGGAAATTCGGTTGACATGATTTCTGAAATGGGAGTATCACTTGAGCTTTTCCCTTTCAGAACAATTTTTCGGGAATAATCTCTTTCTGTAATGATACCAATAAACGAATCATCTTCAACCACCACAAGAGCACCAATATTTTGATCCGCCATCATTTCTAATGCTTCTATTACAGACAAATTGGGAGACACTGTGCTTACTTTATTTCCTTTTCTTTTCAGGATGTCGTTTACTTTTCTCATTTGCTAGTTTTGAATCATTAATTTAAGAAATCCATGGGATTTTCGCAAGATTTTTTTTCACTTATCAATGTACCAACAATAAACTAGGTTAAGATTAGCATTTTGTATGAAATTATTTTAATGAAAATTTATTCGAAACAAATTGGGTTATTCCATCTTCTTAACTACCTTAATTGTACAAACTTAAAAATTAAGCCATATGAAAAAAATGTTATTAGCCCTTACGGCTTTTGTATTCATGACGAGCATCGGTATTGCACAGAAAAAAGAAGCTACAAAAGCTAAACCGGCAGAAAAAGCAAAAACAGAAAAAGCGGCACCAGCTGCTAAACCTGCCGCAGCCACAGTAGCAAAAACTGCTGCACCAACTGCAGCTCCGCTTAAAAAAGACGGAACTCCTGATAAACGTTATAAAGAAAACAAAGGAGCCCCAAAAACTGCACCTGCAGGACCTACTAAAAAAGACGGAACTCCAGACATGCGTTATAAAGAGAATAAAGCAGCTGCTCCTAAGAAAAAAGGATAACCACTTTTTAATATCAAAATGCGCCCATCTGAGCAATCGGATTTGGGCGCTTTTTATTTGCCTGCAATTGCCTTTGCTGCAATCCAACCACTGGTCCAGGCATTCTGAAAATTGAACCCACCAGTTACCCCATCAATATCCATGATTTCTCCTGCAAAATACAAATGCGGTATTTTTTTGCTCTGCATGGTATTGGGATCAATTTCATTTAATGTAATACCGCCGCAGGTTACAAATTCTTCTTTAAAAGTAGTTTTACCGTTTACTATAAATTCACCAGAGGTTAGATTTTTGATTAATTTATTTTGTTCTTTTGAAGGCAGGTCTGCCCACCGCGTTTCTTCTTTTATTACAGACAATTCCAACAAATAATTCCAGAGCCTATTGGGTAATCCAAATGGATTTTTATTGGCCATTTTCTGTGGGGCTAATTCATTTCTCAGATCATGCCACGACTCCCTTAAACTTTGTTCTGTATAGCTACTCAACCAATTCACCATGATTGTAAATTGATAGGAAGTGTTGGCTAGTATTCTTGCACCCCAGGCAGATAATTTTAAAATTGCTGGGCCACTCATACCCCAATGTGTAATTAAAATGGGGCCCTGTTCTAGTAATTTGGTTCCCATTATTTTAACGGTTGCCATGGGAACGGATAATCCCATTAAAGAACAAATTTTATTCCCCGGCATATTAAATGTAAATAAAGAAGGAACTGGGGGTTCAATAGTATGCCCGAGCAAAGTTAACCAATGAAACATACTTTCTTTTGGGAAGCCGCCGCAAGCAATACATAGATCGTCGGAGATTAATTCTTTATGAGTGGCTGTTGTTAAAATAAATGTATTGTCTCTTTTTTCAATTGATTTTATATCCGTTTGCATCAGCACTTTAACAGCATATTTGTCTGCCTCACTTAATAGGCAGTTAATAATTGTTTGAGAATTATTAGTGATGGGAAACATACGTCCATCTACTTCTGCCACCAGTTCTACTTTTCTTTCTGCAAACCATTGAATGCTGTCTTTGGTATTGAAATGGTGAAAGGCTTTTTTTAAAAATTGCTGGCCGCGCGGATATTTTTTAACTAACTCAGGTATTTCAAAACAAGCATGTGTGGTATTACACCTTCCCCCTCCGCTCACTTTTACTTTAGATAATAATTGATTACTTTTTTCTACAATAGTTACTTCCAGATCTGGGTTCATTCTTGCAGCATTTACTGCACAAAAAAAACCGGCAGCACCTCCGCCTATTACAATTAACTTTTTTGACATACTATTTATTTCATCATCATGATAGCAGCAAATGTTTCAATGCCATTCCACAAATTTTGTAATCGTATATTTTCGTTTTCAGCGTGCTGATTATTATCGTGATTGGCGATGGGTACTGTAATGGTTTTTGCGTGCAGATATTTTTCAAAAACAAATAGGGGTAAACTTCCTCCTACTGAGGGCATCAAAACTATTTGATCACTAGTGGTTGATTTAACTGCAGCAATTACATTTTGTGCAATGGGAAGATCCATGGAAGTTCTTTGAGCATTGTATCCATCGCTTAAAATTACTTTAGCAATTTTGGGATATAATTTTCTCTCTGCTTCTGTAGGGTCTTGATCTGTTACATAATAGCCCTGCTTCTTAATATGTGCTACTACTTTATTTTGTTGTCTTCTAAAATCATTTCCCAAAACTAAACGAAGATCTAGTGATGCAGTAGCGGTTGTGGGAATCACATTGCTCGACAACTTTCCTACATTAGCACTCTGTAATCCATTTATATTTAAGGATGGATTAAGAATAGATTCAGCAAGGGTTAGTTGATCATTTTCTTGCGCTAAAAAGCCTAATTCCTTTTTCATTTGATTATCGGGAGAAGGTATTTCTTTTAATGCCTTTTTTTCATTTTCAGAAAGAGGAGTCACATCATCATAAAACCCTTTTACTAAGACATTCCCATTATCGTCTTTCATACTCGACAATAGTTTCGACAACAGCATTGCCGGATTAGGGGCCCAATTACCATAATGACCGCTATGCAAAGGCCTTTTACTTCCATACACAGTGAGTTCCATATGGGTATCTCCACGAACGCCAAATGAAACCATTTTTTTTCCTGATTGATGTACTGGACCATCACAGATTATCCAAAGATCGCTTTGTAATTGGGGTGCATACTTTTCAAGCACTTCGTATAAGTGATCAGACCCCGCTTCTTCTTCCCCTTCAAAGAAAAATTTTAAATTGATAGAAGGCTGATAGCCACATTTGGTAATTGACTCATAAGCAGATAAAATAGACATTACTCCTGCTTTGTCATCTGATGCACTTCTAGCATAAATGCGCCATTCTGGGTTAATTTCTGCTGTTTGATCTGGCCATGAAATAATAGTTCCTTGATTTTCTAATGAACTGTTTAATAAAGAAGGTTTAAAGGGATGCAAGCCTTTTGCCCATTTTGTTGAATCAACAGGTTGTCCATCGTAATGCGCATAAAAAATAATTGTTTTAGTGGCACCCGGATGAATTACCTCGCCATAAATTACTGGCGGTATTCCGATGGTTTTTGGAGCAAGTAATTGCACATTGGAAATACCCCTATTCTTCATCATTTGTTGAATAAAGGCGGCATTCTTTTGTATATGAATCGTATCAGAAGCTATATTGGGAATACCCAAAAAAGAAGTATACTCTGCTAACCATTGATGCATTTGTTTATCACAATATGCACGAATGTTTATTAATTCTTTAGATTGTGCGCTAGCTGAATAAGCTGAAAAAAATAATAAAAATCCAAAAATGATTTTTTGCATCTAACTACAGTTTTGCTGTAAGATACAAAAGCTAGTAATAAGAACTGTTCAAGTGTGGGTTTGCTTTTTCTGCAGCTTCAATAATACTAAAATCAGACAATATCAAGGCCTGGTTTCTTTTTACACAAACGTCGTGTTCAAAATGCACAGAAGGCTTGCCATCGGCAGTTCTAACGGTCCATCCATCATCATCGGTATATACTTCTTTCACACCAAGATTTATCATGGGTTCAATAGCTAGTACTAAATTTTCTTTCATCTTTGGGCCACTACCTCTCTTGCCATAGTTAGGAACCTGTGGGTCTTCGTGCAAGCTTTTGCCCAATCCATGACCAACTAATTCGCGCACCACCCCATAACCGTATTTGCGTTCGGTATGGTCTTGAATGGCAAAAGAAATATCACCGACGCGATTATTGATCGTCGCTTTTTCGATGCCTTTGTATAATGACTCCTTGGTTACTTTAACCAATTGCAAAACCTCAGTGCTTACTTCTCCCAGAATAAAAGTATATGCATGATCGCCATGCCAACCATTTAAAATCACACCCATATCGATTGAAACGATATCGCCATTTTTCAAGGGTTCATTATTGGGAAAACCGTGAACTACTACATCATTTACAGATGCACAGATATGATGCGGATAACCACGATAATTAAAAAAAGAAGGGATGGCATTATTAGCCTTGCAAAAATCTGCACAGATTTTGTCGATGTCTAAAGTGGTCATTCCTGGTTTTAATACTTTTGCCACTTCCGTTAATGTTTTGCTCACCATTAACGCTGCTTCTTTCATTAAAGCAACTTCCGCTTCTGTTTTATAATAAATCATATTAGGTCTTCTGCTCATGATAAAAAAAATAAACCTGTCAGGCGGATGCCAGACAGGTTTACTGATATCCTACAAACTAATTAAATAGTGGAAGTAGACACTGTTTGACGTCCTTGAACCCTACCGCTATTCATTAATCCATCATACTGACGCATTAATAAATGAGTTTCGATCTGTTGTAAAGTATCTAAAATTACACCTACCATAATCAACAAAGAAGTTCCTCCGAAGAATGAACTGAAACCTTGTGTAACACCCAAACGTTGAGCGAAACCAGGCATGATACCTACCAATGCTAAGAAAATAGCACCTGGTAAAGTAATCTTATCCATAATAGATCCGATATAATCTGCGGTAGGCTGACCAGGTTTTACACCAGGTACAAAACCATTATTACGTTTTAAGTCTTCTGAAATTTGCTTAGGATTAAAAATCAAAGCAGTATACAAGAAGGTAAACCCAATTACCATTACAGAATAGATCACCATATACCAAACATTGCTATGGTCGTTGAAAATTCGAACGATACCTTGAGCAGAGTCGATATTAGTGAAAGATACTAATGTAGGTAAGAACATAATTGCTTGCGCAAAGATGATCGGCATTACACCAGCACTATTTACTTTAACGGGTAAGAACTGGCGTGCACCACCAAACTGGCGGTTACCAATAATTTGTTTAGCGTAGTTCACTGGTATTTTACGTACCCCTTGAACCAGAATAATCAGGGCCATGATTACTGCAACTAGAATGGCAACTTCAATTAAGAAGATTAACAAACCACCGCCACCTTTTTGTTGTTTACTTTCAAATTCCTGAATCAGGTTTTGTGGAAGACGAGCAAGGATACCCACCATGATAATGATTGAAGTACCATTACCCAAACCTTTATCTTGAATTTTTTCGCCCAACCACATTACAAACAGGGTACCTGCAGTTAAAGTAAGGATGGTAGAAAACCAGAAAAATGGTTTGTAAGCAACTAAGATTGCTTCCGCATAACCGGGGCTATTTAAATAACCCACATATGCTGCAGCTTGGAAAATGGTAACGATAACGGTTAGGTAACGTGTCCATTGGTTAATTTTTTTACGACCACTTTCACCTTCTTTCTGAACTTTTTGAAGTTGTGGAACCAAGATGGTCATCAACTGCATAAAGATAGAAGCGGAGATATAAGGCATGATACCCAAGGCTAAGATAGAAGCCTGAGAGAATCCACCACCTGCGAACATGTCGAAGATCCCTAATAGGCCATTGCTTTTAGATGCTCGTTGAGCAGCTTCAATACCATTTGGATCCAGGCCAGGCAATACAATGTGGTTACCAATTCGATAGGTTAGAACGAGCGCCAATGTGATAATGATCTTATTGCGCAGCTCTTCGATAGCCCAAATATTCTTTAAAGTCTGTACTAATTTTTTCACTGATACCGTTTGTTAGAAGTTAATGCCTCAAAACCAAAAAAGACGCATCACCGATGCGTCTGGAAAGTTACAGTAAAATTACTTTACTATTTCAACGCTTCCACCTGCAGCTTCAATTGTTGCTTTGGCTTTGTCGCTCAATTTGTTCACTTTAAAAGAAAGTTTTGCTTTCAATTCTCCAGTGGCAAGTATTTTTACTTTATCAGTTCTGCTGATCAAACCATTGATATAAAGGTTTTCAAGAGAGATCTCAGTGAATCCGTATTTCTCAACCAATTGGTCGAGCTGACCCAGATTAAATACTTTATATTCTACGCGGTTAATGTTCTTGAAACCACGCTTAGGGATACGACGTTGAATGGGCATCTGACCACCTTCGTGAGCCATTTTGCTTTTGTAACCTGCACGGCTCTGACCACCTTTGTTACCCTTCGTAGAAGTACCACCCTTACCAGATGCTTCACCTCTACCAATTCGGATTGCTTTGTGTACTGAACCAGCTGCTGGTTTTAATGTGTGTAATTTCATCTTAAATTGATTTTGTACTTATGCGGGGAATCACCCCTCGCTTTAAAATTAAAAATTCAACAATAAAAATTAAAAATTAGGAAAGGCGCAAAAGTGGTTCACACTAAAGCTCTTTCCTAATTCACATAATAATTACTATGCAATTTCTTCCACAGTTACTAGATGGCTAACTTTATTAACCATACCTAAAATTTGTGGAGTAGCTTCAACTTCTTTAGTAGCGTTCAACTTATTCAAGCCAAGAGCTTGTAAAGTTAATTTCTGACGCTCTGGTCTGTCGATACCACTTTTAACTAATTTGATTCTAATCTTTTTCATGGAATATTTTTTTCGGTATTATCCGTTAAATACTTTCGATAATTTAACCGTACGAGTTTTTGCAACTTGTATGGGTTCTCTTAACAAACCTAAAGCTTTAATCGTTGCTTTAACCACATTATGTGGGTTAGCAGAACCAAGGCTCTTAGCAAGAACGTCGGTAATACCTGCGCTTTCAAGAACTGCACGCATACTTCCTCCTGCAATTACACCCGCTCCGTGTGCAGCTGGCTTAATTAATACTTTGGCAGCACCTTCTTTAGCCCATTGTTCGTGCGGTATAGTACCGTGCATTACTGGAACTTTTGTAAGGTTCTTTTTAGCATCATCAATACCTTTAGCAATTGCTTCTTGTACTTCTTTCGCTTTACCTAATCCTTGGCCAACAACACCATTTCCGTTTCCTACTACTACAAGAGCAGAGAAGCTGAAGGTACGTCCACCTTTTGTGGTTTTAACTACGCGGTTGATAGAAACTACTTTTTCTTTAAGTTCCATTTCACCACCGGCTTTTACCTTATTTACGTTTACTTTAGACATTTATCTAACTATTAATTGTTGTTAGCAAATTAAAATTGAAGACCAGCTTCTCTGGCACCATCCGCAACACTTTTCACGCGACCATGATATAAGTTACCACCTCTGTCGAAAACAACAGCGGCTAAACCTAATTCAATAGCTTTTCTAGCGATAGCTGCTCCTACTAATTTTGATTTCTCAACCTTAGTAACTTTTTGAGCAACAATGTCTTTGTCTCTTGAAGAAGTAGCAGCCAATGTTACCGCATTATCGTCATCGATTAATTGTGCGTAGATTTCAGCATTACTTCTAAAAACAGAAAGGCGTGGTTTAACTGCAGTACCTGCGATCTTCTTACGGATGCGGTATCTGATTTTTTGCCTTTGAACCAATTTAGAATTCATCTTATTTTATTTGTACAGTTCCGATTCTGCCGGAACTGCTTGTTGATTATTTAGTTTCTTCCCAGCGATTATTTACCAGCTGATTTACCTGCTTTTCTTCTTAAGATCTCCCCAGCATATTTCACACCTTTTCCTTTGTATGGTTCTGGTTTACGTAAGCTTCTTAATTTAGCAGCTACCTGTCCGATCAATTGTTTATCAATACCTTCTAAGAAAATCTTAGGGTTCTGACCTTTTTCAGTTAAAGTTGTCACTTTCATTTCTGAAGGAACTTCAAAAATAATATTGTGAGAATAACCTAAAGCCAGATCCAATGTGTTACCAGTGTTTACTGCTTTATAACCTACCCCTACTAATTCAAGATCTCTTTTGTAACCTTCAGTAACACCTTTCACCATGTTACTTACTAATGAACGGTATAAGCCGTGCATAGCGCGGTGACGAATTTGATCTGTAGGACGTTTTAATTCCATTTGACCAGCTGTGATCTCAACAGTGATATCTCTATCCACTTCTTGCGTTAAAGTTCCTTTCGGCCCTTTCACAGTGATGGTATTGTCAGCAGAAACCGTAATGGTTACTCCTGCGGGTATTTCTACCGGTTTTTTTCCAATTCTAGACATAGTCGTTTCAAATTAATTTTTAAGAAATCCCAATCCGTGTTCAGCTCCGACTAAAAGCTTAATTGTCAGATCAGCTTTATAATAGAAAGCACAAGGCTTTATATTGTATTAATAGATGTGGCACAATACCTCACCACCAACATTCTCAGCTTTAGCTTGCTTATCTGTGATTACCCCTTTTGAAGTACTCAAGATGGCTACACCCAAACCGTTAATTACGCGTTTGATTTCTGCAGGTTTTGCGTATTGACGTAAACCTGGACGGCTAATTCTTTCCAAGGCACGGATAGCAGGCTGTTTAGTTGTTGGATCGTATTTTAATGCGATCTTGATCAACCCTTGCTTGTTATCTTCTTCAAACTTGTACTTCAGGATATAACCTTGCTCGTACAAGATTTCAGTCATGCGCTTTTTCAGGTTGGAAGCAGGGATCTCAACGATTCTGTGACCAGCCAACTGAGCGTTACGAATTCTGGTTAAGAAGTCTGCTATAGGATCAGTTACCATATTTGTATAATTAAATCAGTTCTAAATTTTGTTTGCTAATACCCCTGAAGGGATAAAAGTTACCAGCTTGCTTTTTTAACACCTGGAATCATTCCGTTCAAAGCCATATCGCGGAACATGATCCTTGATAAGCCGAAGTATCTGATATATCCTCTCGGACGGCCCGTTAATTGACAACGATTTTTTAAACGAACGGGTGATGAATTTTTTGGAAGTAAATCCAAGCCTGCGTAGTCACCCGCTTCTTTTAAAGCTGCTCTTTTAGTTGCAAATTTTGCAACCATAGCTTCACGCTTTCTTTGTCTGGCTTTTACTGATTCTTTTGCCATGTTATATTAGTTATTATCTTTTTTGATGTTTTTGAAAGGCATTCCTAACTCTTTCAACAATTCGTATGCTTCTTCGTTTGTATTTGCAGTGGTTACAAAAGTGATATCTAAACCAGTAATCTTGTTCACTTTATCGATATCGATTTCAGGGAAAATGATTTGTTCAGTAACACCTAATGTATAGTTTCCACGACCATCAAATGCTTTATCAGATATTCCTTTAAAGTCACGTACACGTGGCAATGAAACAGATACCAGGCGGTCTAAGAATTCAAACATTTTTTCGCCTCTCAAAGTTACGCGAGCACCAATTGGCATACCCTTACGTAATTTGAAGTTTGATACGTCTTTCTTAGAGATTGTAGGAACTGCTTTCTGACCAGTGATCATGTTAAGCTCTTCTACAGCAATATCCACTAATTTCTTATCAGTCACGGCGCCATTCACACCACGGTTGATACAAATTTTTTCCAACTTAGGAGTTTGCATTACACTTTTGTAAGAAAACTTCTTCATTAAAGCAGGTATAACCTCTTTGGTATACTTATCTGCTAATCTCGGAGTGTATTTAGTAGTACTCATTATTTGATTACCTCCCCTGATTTTTTAGATATACGAACTAATTTTCCGTTTTCCCTTGTACGGGTAACTTTGGTTGGAGCACTTGTTTTGGCATCCCACAACTGTACGTTGCTGATGTTAATAGCTGCTTCCTTTTTAACGATGCCACCTTTGGTATTTGCTGCAGATGGCTTAGTATGTTTTGTTACAATACTAACTCCTTCTACTACCACGCGACCTTTGTCGATGATCACTTCCAACACTTTACGGGGCTTTGTTAAGTCCTTGTCATCTCCAGCAATCACCACTACGGTATCGCCTTTCTTGATGTTGTATTTGGGTTTGAATCTGTTACTCATTATTATATGCTTAAAGCTGTATGCTAGGCGTTAAACGCTTAACTAAATAATTTTTATTACAATACTTCAGGAGCCAAAGAGATAATCTTCATATATCCTGCATCACGTAACTCACGAGCTACTGGACCGAATATACGAGTACCGCGAGGCTCGTCAGAATTGTTTAACAATACAACTGCGTTGTCATCGAAACGGATATAAGAACCGTCCTTACGACGCAATTTGTTTTTGGTACGAACGATAACTGCTTTTGAAACAGTACCTTTCTTAACAGCACTTGCCGGGATAGCCGCTTTTACGCTCACTACAATTCTATCACCAATTTTGGCATAATCCTGACCGCTGTTCCCAAGTACTCTGATACATAGCACTTCTTTAGCGCCACTATTATCAGCTACATTTAATCTGCTTTCTTGCTGGATCATTTTTTTAAACTTTTTGCTAGGGACTTTTGGTCCGGAGCATTTACAGAATTTTTTTTCAGAGGCTTTTGCAATTATCGAAACCGCATTAGCATGTAAAACTAATTACTTAGCTTTTTCAACAACTTCAACAAGTCTCCAGCGCTTAGTCTTGCTCAATGGACGAGTTTCCATGATCTTAACTACATCACCGATACCACACTCACTCTTTTCGTCATGAGCGTGAAACTTAGTTGTTTTCTTTACGAACTTTCCGTAGATCGGGTGTTTAACTTTTCTTTCAACTGCTACTGTGATAGTTTTATCCATCTTGTCGCTAGTTACAACGCCGATCCTCGTTTTGCGCAAATTTCTTTCTTCCATTACTTAACTTTTATGGTTTAGATACCCATTTCTTTTTTCTTCAATTCCGTTTGTAAACGGGCGATGTCTCTTCTTAAACCACGAATATTCATCGGGTTTTCCAGTGGAGAGATAGCATGAGCGAACTCAAGCTTCTTTAGTCTCAACTGATCTTCAGAGATCTTAGCTTTCAGATCTGAAACGTTCAGCTCTTTTACGCTTTTGTTAAAATCGTATGTTTGTTTGTTTGCCATTGCAAATTCGTTTTTTGATTAAGCTTGCAAATCTCTTCTTACACAGAATTTGGTTGCAATTGGTAATTTCTGTGCTGCTAGTTCCATAGCTTCTTTAGCAGTTGCTTCAGTAACACCGTCACATTCGAAGATGATACGACCTGGTTCAACTACTGCTGCCCAGAATTCAGGGTTACCTTTACCTTTACCCATCCTTACATCGGCAGGTTTGCGGGTAATGATTTTGTCAGGGAATACGCGGATCCACACATTACCTTCTCTTTTCATTGCACGGGTCATTGCCTGACGAGCTGATTCAATCTGACGGTTTGTTAACCAGATTGGTTCGAGCGCTTTCAAAGCAAAAGAACCGAAAGAAATAGTAGTGCCACGCTTTGCTACTTCGCGAATGCGGCCTTTCTGCTGTTTCCTATGTTTACTTCTTTTAGGTTGTAACATTTTGATTTTGTTTTTTGGATGACTGTTGCTTTTAACAGCTTCAGTGATTCAACTTTATTTACTATCGGTATCCATAACCGGAAACCAGTACCTTAAATTATCTTCTGTTGTCTCTTCCGCCGCCAGCGTTTCCACCACGGTTATCACCACCTCTGCCACCTCGATCTCCACCACCTCTTCTGTCGTCTCTTCTATCGCCACCTGGTCTTCTTTCTTCACCTGGTCTTCTATCGCTCATATCTTTTCCACCAACAAAATTCGGGTTCAATTCACGCTTACCTAATACTTCACCTTTACAGATCCATACTTTGATACCGATTTTACCATATACTGTTTGTGCAAACACATTAGCGTAGTCAATATCCATACGGAAAGTATGCAAAGGAACACGGCCTTGTTTGAATTCTTCTGAACGGGCAATCTCAGCACCACCTAAACGGCCGCTTAATTTTACCTTGATACCTTCAGCTCCCATACGAAGGGTAGAAGCTACCGCCATTTTAGTGGCACGTTTAAAGTTGATACGGTTTTCGATTTGACGAGCGATAGTGTCTCCTACGATATTCGCATCCAATTCAGGACGACGTATCTCAAGGATGTTTATCTGAACATCTTCTTTACCAGTCAATTTTTTCAACTCTTCTTTGATACGGTCTACTTCTCCACCGCCTTTACCGATAATAATACCTGGCTTAGACGTGTGAATTGTTACGATCAATTTTCCGAGGGTACGCTCGATTACAATCTTTGCGATACCACCTTTGTTGATACGGGCATTCAAGTAAGTACGGATCTTATGATCCTCAATCAACTTCGATGCGTAGTCTTTCTTGCTACCATACCAGTTGCTTTCCCATCCGCGGATGATACCTAACCTGTTACCAATTGGATTTGCTTTCTGACCCATATAATGGTTTTACAATTAGTTTTTAGAATCTACTATTAATGTTACATGGTTGCTGCGCTTACGAACTCTGTAGCCACGACCTTGAGGTGCAGGGCGCATCCGTTTTAAAACACGACCACCATCTACGAATATTGTTTTTACTACCAGGCTGCTGTCAGCTGCGCTTTCGCCGCTATTCTTTTGCTCCCAGTTGTTAATGGCACTCTTCAGCAATTTTGCTAAAGGTGTTGCATTATGTTGTGGGTGATGTTCCAGAATGGCCAAAGCTTTTTCCACTTCCATGCCACGGATCACATCGGCCAGCAAACGCATTTTGCGTGGACCTGTAGGATAATTGTTCAGTTTAGCTACTGCTTCCATTTTCTTTTAGTTTCTTATTTGAGATCCCTCTTTTGAAGTGATCAAAAATGATTTATTTCTTAGTTCCTGCGTGACCTCTGAAGTTACGAGTAGGAGCAAATTCACCTAACTTATGGCTTACCATAAACTCTGTTACATAAACAGGGATGAACTTGTTTCCGTTGTGTACTGCAAAAGTGTGTCCAACGAAATCAGGAGTAATTGTGCTACGACGGCTCCAGGTTTTGATAACACCCTTCTTTGTTTTACCATCATTGATCGCAACAACTTTTTCTTCTAAATTTGCGTCTACGTAAGGACCTTTTTTAATCGAACGACCCATAATAATTATAAGTTTACTGGTCTATTAGTGATTTATTTTCTGAGCTAATTACTTAGCTAATTTTTTACCATCTTTTCTTTGGATAATCAGCTTATCGCTTCCTTTTCCTTTGGTTCTGGTTTTTTCTCCTTTAGCATACTTACCATTTCGGCTACGTGGATGACCACCGGATGCTCTACCTTCACCACCACCCATCGGGTGATCTACTGGGTTCATGGCTACACCACGAACACGAGGGCGAATACCTTTCCAACGGTTCCTACCAGCTTTACCTGCAGTTTCTAAGTTGTGGTCGCTATTTGAAACCACACCAACAGTAGCGTAACAGTTGATCAATACTTTTCTCAATTCGCCTGAAGGCATTTTCAATACTGCGTATTTCTCTTCCTTATTGGCTAACTGTGCTGATGAACCAGCACTTCTAGCCATTTTTCCACCCTGACCAGGTTGTAATTCAATGTTGTGGATATTAGTACCCAATGGCATGAACTTCATAGAAAGTGCATTACCCACTTCAGGTGCTACATTATCACCAGAGATTACAGTTGCACCAACTTGTAAACCAGCTGGGGCTATAATATATCTCTTCTCGTTATCAGAGTATTGCACCAAAGCAATAAACGCTGTACGGTTTGGATCGTATTGAATAGATAAAACAGTTGCTGGAATATCCTTCTTATTTCTTTTGAAATCGATAATACGGTAATGGTGTTTGTTTCCACCGCCCATATATCTTGATACCCTACGGCCTTGAACGTTACGTCCGGCAGTATTCTTCTGAGGCTCCAACAAACTCTTTTCAGGAGTCATTGTAGTGATTTCAGCATAGGCATTTCCGACTCTCCAACGAGTTCCTGCTGTAATCGGTTTGTACTTTTTAAGTGCCATTTCTTTTTCTTTTAATCAGCGAATTTTTCAGCTTCGCTTGCTATATATTAAATGTTTGCGTAAAGATCTATCGTCTCACCTTCAGCCACTGTAACCAGCGCTTTCTTGTAAGCAGATTTCATACCCTGAATAAAACCAGCTTTTGTATACCGGGTTTTATTTTTACCAGGAACAACAACAGTATTTACATCTACTACGGTTACACCATAGAAATCTTCTACTGCCTTTTTGATCTCAAGCTTGTTTGCTTTACGATCTACTTTGAAAGCATATTTGCGCAATTTTTCTTGTTGTGCGTTTGCCTTTTCTGTTAAGATCGGTTTTATTAATATTTCAGAAGGTTTCATTTATTTTATTTGAAACGTTACTAATTCAATTACGCTACTACCTCAGCATCGTTGTCTGCAAAAATTTTTGCTGTGTTCTCAGTAAGAACCAACACATCTGCATTCATGATCTCATAAGTATTGATATCTGCTAACAAAGTGCTCGCTACATTTGGAACGTTACGAGTGCTTAGGTATAAATTATCGTTGTACTCTGGTAATACGATCAATGTTTTCTTATCGCTTAAGTTTAAAGCTTGCATTGCTGCAACCAATTCCTTGGTTTTAGGTACTTCCATGTTCACTTCTTCAATCACATAGATTGCACCATCTTTCGCTTTATGACTTAAAGCAGAGATCTTAGCCAAATCTTTTACTTTACGATTCAATTTGAAATCGTAAGCGTGCGGTTTTGGTCCGAAGATAGTACCACCACCCTTGTATAAAGGGTTACGGATATTACCTTTACGAGCCCCACCAGTTCCTTTTTGTTTGTGCAGTTTGCGGCTAGCACCTTGAACTTCGGCACGAGTTTTAACCTTGTGTGTACCTTGACGGCCAGCAGCCAAATACTGCTTAACTGCCAACCAGATCACGTGATCATTTGGTTCGATTCCAAATACTTCTTCAGGTAATTCAACCGTTCTACCGGTTTTCTGTCCTTTTATGTTTAATACGTCTACTTGCATTTTCTTCAGATTAAGTGGGTGATTATTTCTGGATTAAAACGATTGATCCGTTATGTCCAGGAACTGAACCGCTGATCAGGATATAGTTTTTTTCAGGGAAAATCTTTACCACTTTCAAACCCTTAAGTTTAACGCGGTCGTTACCCATACGTCCTGCCATTCTCATTCCTTTGAATACTCTTGAAGGATAAGAAGATCCACCAATAGAACCAGGTGCTCTCTGACGATCGTGCTGACCATGGGATGCTTCACCCACACCAGAGAATCCGTGGCGCTTTACAACACCCTGGAAACCTTTACCCTTAGTTGTTCCTACTACTTCGATCTTGTCGCCTTCAGCGAAAATGTCTAAAGTAATAGTCTCACCCAAAGATTTCTCTATTGAATAATTGCGGAATTCTTTAACGAATTTTTTTGCGGAGGTCTGAGCTTTTGCGTAGTGATTAATCTCAGCTTTTGTAGCGTGCTTGTCTTTCTTGTCGCCATAGGCTAACTGAACTGCACTGTAACCGTCGGTCTCAATGGTCTTAACCTGAGTAACGGTATTCGGACCAGCTTCGATAATGGTACAAGCTATTTGCTTGCCATCTTCAGCGAAGATGCTGGTCATACCAATTTTTTTTCCAATAATTCCTTTCATCGTGTTTGCGGTTTGTGCCCCGCGGAGGTATGTAGGACATTTCACCGATGAAAGCGAAATTCAATCCCTGTTGACTGCCGACCTTTTCCTTAGTTTTCTCTAATTACAGAGAAGGGGAAGTACCGGAAGTAAACAAACCTCGAAGGGCCTGTTTATATGTTGTCCACTTTAGCTTTTCACAACCTAAGTTGCTGCCTAGTGGCTTTCTTTAATCAGAGCTACTTTTCTCCTGTTGAGGGAGTTGGTAGTTGATGTATATTTTAAAAAGAACTTCTTTGTTGTCGCAGCATCTGAGCTAACCCAGATTATGCTTTGATTTCAACTTCCACACCAGATGGAAGGTCTAACTTACTAAGCGCATCTACTGTTCTAGAAGAAGAAGTGTAGATATCCAATAAACGCTTGTGCGTTGCTAATTGGAACTGCTCACGACTCTTTTTGTTTACGTGTGGTGAACGCAAAACAGTAAATATCTTCTTATGAGTAGGCAAAGGAATTGGACCTGTAACTACTGCACCCGTGCTGCGCACAGTTTTTACGATTTTCTCTGCAGACTTATCTACCAGATTGTGATCGTATGATTGTAATTTGATTCTGATTCTCTGAGACATAGACAAAACCCAATTTTCTGATTGGGGTTGCAAAGGTAAGGGGCAGTAATTGATTGGGCAAGTATTTTTGAAACTTTTTTGTGAATTTCTTTGAAAAAAATCGAAAAACATACCCAAAATAGCTTTTTAGGGATTTTATTAACCAACTTATCCCCAAAGCTTTCTCGCTTTTCTGCTAAATTTTACTTTTTTCCAAAAAAAACCCGTCCCAAAAACTCGGAACGGGGTATATTGAAATTTATTCTAGTTGTAAATTAATCTTCCGATTTCACTTTACCTTTTGCCTTCGCGATCACTTCTTCAGCGATATTGTTAGGTGCTGGGTTATAATGACTGAACTCCATTGTTGAAGATGCACGACCAGAAGACAATGAACGTAACTGAGTTACATAACCGAACATTTCGCTCAATGGAACTTTAGCCTTGATCACCTGTGCATTACCACGGGTATCCATACCTTCTAACATTCCACGACGACGGTTCAAGTCACCTGTAACATCTCCCATGTATTGATCAGGTGTTACCACTTCAACGCGCATGATGGGTTCCAATAAGGTTGGTTTTGCTTTACGACCAGCTTCACGGAATCCGCCTTTAGCACATAATTCAAAAGACATCGCATCAGAATCCACCTGGTGGAAGCTTCCGTCGAATACCCTTACTTTCATAGAAACCACAGGATATCCTGCCAAAACACCTACTCCCATAGAAGATTCAAAACCTTTCTGAATAGCTGGTACGAATTCTTTAGGGATTGATCCACCAAATAAATCGTTTTTAAATTGGAAAGATTTTCCTGGATTTTCTTTCAACCACTCTTCATCAGCAGGTCCGATCGCAAATTGAATATCAGCGAACTTACCACGGCCACCAGATTGTTTCTTCAACACTTCACGGTGCTCGATGGTTGTACCAAATGATTCTTTATAGGCTACCTGAGGATTACCCTGGTTGATTTCCACTTTGAACTCGCGACGCATACGGTCTACAATAATCTCAAGGTGCAATTCTCCCATTCCGGAAAGGATGGTTTGACCAGTATCTTCGTCTGTTTTTACTCTTAATGTAGGATCTTCCTCTACCAATTTAGCGATAGCCATACCCATTTTGTCGACGTCTACCTGTGTTTTAGGCTCAACTGCTACAGAGATAACAGGCTCAGGTATGAACATGTTCTCTAAAGTGATTGGATGGTTTTCATCGCACAAAGTATCACCAGTTTTGATTTCTTTGAAACCTACAGCTGCAGCAATATCACCTGCTTCGATAAAATCGATTGGGTTTTGTTTATTTGCAAACATTTTCATGATACGGCTGATACGCTCTTTCTTACCGCTTCTTACATTCAATACATAAGAACCAGCGTCTAAGTGACCAGAATAGCACCGGAAGAACGCTAAACGACCCACGAAAGGATCGGTCATGATCTTGAAAGCCAATGCAGCAAAAGGTTCTTTTGCATTTGGTTTACGGTAAATGGTTTCTCCTGTATCCGGATTAATACCCGCGGTATCATCCACATCTACTGGAGAGGGCAGGTAACGACATACCGCATCTAATGCAGTTTGTACACCTTTATTTTTGAACGAAGATCCGCACATCATTGGAACGATACTTAAATCGATACATGCTTTACGAATGGCTTCATGAACCTCATCTTCAGAAATAGAAGCAGGATCTTCGAAGAATTTCTCCATCAAATTATCATCATATTCAGCCACAGCTTCAATCAACTGCGCTCTCCAATGATTCGCTTCTTCAACCATGTCTGCCGGAACAGGAATTTCTTTGAAAGTCATTCCTTCTGTTTCCATATCCCAGATAACACCTTTCATGGTGATCAAGTCAACCACACCTACGAAATCATCTTCTGCACCGATTGGCAACTGCAATGGAACAGCTTTAGCACCTAACATCTCTCTTACCTGGTTTACCACCATCAAGAAGTCAGCACCAGAACGATCCATCTTGTTTACGAATCCAATACGAGGAACTTTGTAACGGTTAGCTTGGCGCCAAACAGTTTCAGACTGTGGCTCCACACCATCTACCGCAGAAAACAAAGCGATCAAACCATCCAATACGCGCATAGAACGCTCCACCTCTACTGTAAAGTCAACGTGACCCGGAGTATCGATGATATTGAAATAATAAGATTTGGTATTCGCATCTGCAGTACCCTTATTAGTTGGGAATTTCCACTCACAGCTAACTGCAGCTGATGTAATGGTAATACCTCTTTCTTTTTCTTGCTCCATCCAGTCGGTAGTAGCCGCACCATCGTGCACTTCACCGATCTTATGAATCATACCGGTATAGCGTAGGATACGCTCGGTAGTTGTGGTTTTACCAGCATCAATGTGCGCAGCAATACCAAAGTTGCGTTGTAATCTCAAGTCCGCCATAAAGAGTTCTTGTTTAATTTTTATATTTTGAAGTACACTTCAAATTTTTTTCGAGCCGCAAAGGTAGGAATTATCCCGATTGAACAAGTAGTTCCTAAAGAATAAATTCTTATGGGGATAATTTGTTGACCTGCCACCATAAAAAAACCCCGAACTGATCGGGGTTTTCCTATATAGAACGGATTCTTATTAAACTTTAAAGTGTGAGAACGCTTTGTTTGCCTCAGCCATACGGTGTGTATCTTCTTTCTTTTTGAAAGCGGCACCTTCACCCTTTGCTGCTGCAATGATCTCGTTTGATAATTTATCGGCCATGGTTCTACCATTTCTTTCGCGACTGTAACGGATTAACCATTTCATGCTCAAAGAAATTTTACGATCAGCACGAACTTCCGCAGGAATCTGAAAAGTGGCACCACCAATACGACGGCTACGTACTTCTACAGCAGGCGTTACATTTGCAATGGCTTTTTTCCAAACCTCATATCCGTCTTCACCAGTTACTTTGGTTACTTTATCAACTGCATCATAAAAAATGTTGATTGCAGTAGATTTTTTACCTTGCCACATCAAATTGTTGATGAAACGAGTAACTAGTTTATCATTGAAACGTCCGTCTGGAGCGAGAGGTAATTTTTTGGCTTGTGCTTTACGCATTGTTGCTAATTTTTAATTTGAGCTGAATTTCTTCAAGTATTAAAACTTTACTCAGCTGAATAATGGATTATTTTTTTGCTTTTTCTTTCTTCGTACCATATTTAGAACGACTCTTCTTACGATCTTTCACACCTGCAGTATCCAAGCTACCGCGTACAATGTGATAACGTACACCCGGCAAATCCTTTACACGACCACCACGTATCAAAACGATACTGTGCTCTTGTAGGTTATGTCCTTCACCTGGGATATAGGCGATAACTTCCACTTTATTGGTCAAACGAACCTTCGCTACCTTACGTAACGCAGAGTTTGGCTTCTTAGGAGTGGTTGTGTAAACCCTTGTACAAACACCACGGCGCTGAGGACATGCATCCAAAGCTCTTGATTTACTTTTAGCCCTGATTATTTCGCGACCTTTTCTAACTAATTGCTGTATTGTAGGCATTCTAATCCGTTTAAAATTTCGGACGGCAAAGGTAATGGCTGGATGTGAAAAACCAAAATGTTTTCAAAAGTTTTCCCCTAGTATTTCAAAAATAAATCAAAATAGACCCAATTCTGCCTGAAAATCGGGGATAAATACTAATTACATCAACCCATAATTTAGAATAATTGGGCAAAAATCCACAAACCCGCTAAAACACCTCAGCCCCAATAAGCTGAAACACCCAAATTGAGAAAAGTTTTAGCCCAATCTCCTTTTGCCCCTTGTGAAAGGGATTCTCCCCTATTTATTTTGTTGCTTCAAACCTGTACGATGCTACGCAAAATACTTTTTACCTTCATTTTTCTGCTCGTTTTCTGTAGAATACAAGCCCAAAGCAACCTTTTAAACCCAGGCGATATTGCTATCATTGCTTTCCAATCAGATAATAACGATCAATTTGCCTTCCTCTGCCTAGTTAATATAGCCCCCAATACCCAGATTCAATTTTCCGAAAAGGGCTGGAATGGTTCCCTTCCCACCCCCGTTTTTGTAAGTACCACTGAGGGGATTCATACCTGGACTGCCCCTAACATTACTTTGCCAACAGGAACGGTGGTTATCATCGGCTTCAATAACCTTGGAACGGCCCCATTTGCCAACTATGGAATAGTTCAATCAACTGCAGCAGCAAAACTTTCTACTTCCGGTGATGAATTGTTGGCTTTTCAAGGTAGCATAACCGCCCCGCATTTTATATATGCCTTTGGATCCAGACCCTGGATTACTGCAGGCATCCCAACATCCAACCAATCATGGCTGCCTTCACCTCTTCTAAATGGGGTAACAGCCCGCGACTTTGCCACCGAAAATGATAACCAATATTTTAAACTACTGGAATACGCAGACTCAAAAGATTCTCTTCTTTCTTCAATTGGCAATACAAAAAACTGGGTCAGGAGTAATAATCGGTTTAGCAATTTACCCAATTGGCATTTTCAAATTCTAACGCATTACTTTTTGAGACCTCAGGGAAACCCGATTCATTTAACTAGTTGGGGAACCCTTTCAGATGGTAGTGGCATCACTCCGAATTCATTTATAGCCTCAGGAAATACTTTTCATATTAGCAATCAATCTGGAACCATTCTACTAACAGATAACTGGAATCTGGATCGATTATGGATAGATAAAAATCAATATTTATCAATCAATGGGTTCCAATTAATTTTTTCTGCCCTGATGGATTCGAGCAAAGGATTCATCATAGGTTCGGATGCATCAATTATCCAAATCAAAGGAAAATCGGCGCCACTATATTTTGATGCTGGTTCTGCTATATTGAACCAACTAATTCTGACAGCAGGTGCAAGTGTTAGTTTACAAAATACACTCAAAATTGTTTCCGGCAATTCCCCGGGAACCGTTTACCTCGGGGATAGCTCCTTTTTAAACACCCACGGAAATTTGGTATTAACTGCTTCCGAAAAAGGATCATCCTCCATTTCCTCGTTGGGTAAAAATGCCACAATAAAAGGACCCGTTGAAGTGCAGAAGTATATTCCTGCAGGTAAAAGAAATTTTAGGTTTTTAAGTCACCCTTTTGCCAACCCAATATCATTGAATCAGCTTACAAACGATATTGATATTACTGGTAGATCTGGCTCATCCAATGGCTTCACAAATACCAATACCAATAACCCTTCTGCGTTTTGGTATAACCCTTTATTGGCCGATCAACATCAGAACGAATTAGGATGGATAGCTTTTACCAATACCAATGGTTTGGGAAATAATTCCTGGAATCCGAAACAAGGCATCCGGATTAACCTAAGAGGCAGCAAGGGAGAGGGTTTGAACGGACAACCCTATTTGCCTTCCCCCATTCTTTTACACCTAAAAGACAGCCTGAACACCGGAGATCAAATAGTTTCTTTAACGAAGAATACACATAACGATGGATATAATTTAATAGGGAATCCTTTTGCTGCAGAGATTGATATGAGCAAAATACAATTAGGTCAAAATATTGTTCCTAATTTTTATTTATGGGACCCTTATATGGGTACGAAAGGGGGCTATTCATGTTACCCATTTTCGAATAGTATTTATTTGCCAAGTTTTGCTGCATTCTTTGCACAAACAATTGATTCAAGCATGGGCAATCAATTGCTTTTTCCTGAAAGCAGTAAAGTAAATAATAGCCAATCCATTCGGATTTTAGGCAATACAGAAAAAATAAAGAATCAATTAGAATTCATAGTGGAGGCCGATAGCATTATTTGGGATAGGGCCCTATTTATTTTCAATAAGACCGCAACTGATAGCGTTGATTTTTATGATGCCAAAAAAATGATGAACCCTGATTTTAGTTTATTCAGTTGGAGTGCTGAAAAAGTGAAATTATGTGTTGATACAAGATCGAGTTTACACCCTACACGTATACCAATGGCACTAACTTCTTCCCTATTCAAAACATTTCAGTTAAAAGTTTCTCAAGTGCCCGAAATATTGGGTTATCATCTTTATTTGATAGACAAAATAGCTGAGCGAAAATTATTATTAAAATCAGGATTGAACTATTCTTTTCAAGTAGATAGTTTGCCAGAATTAAAAGACAGTATTCGTTTCGAAATTCAATTAATGGCTAACACAGTTAACACTTTCAATTCAATTGAAGTTTCAAAATTAATTTGCCAATTATTCCCCAATCCTACGAACCATCAATTGTTGCTGAATATACAATCACCCCTACTATTACCCATAACAATATCAGTTACAAATTCTTTAGGTCAAATAATGCTTCATAAAGTGTTGGCTACCGCACATCAGATAAATGATACGATTTTATTAGACACTTTTGCAGCTGGAATTTATTTCATTCAGATTTCCAATAGTGAAGAAACCATCATTCAAAAAATTATCAAGTACTAAAATCAGCCTCATGAAATCTTGCAGCCTCTATTACATCATGCTCTATACCTTCTTATCTTTTTATTACACACCTATTATGGCTCAACCTCCAAGTTTTGACAATGATACCGCAGACGTGCCAATAGATGGTGGCCTGAGTATTTTATTAGCTGTGGGTATTGGTTATGGAATTAAACGAAGTTTACAACAAACAAATAATCCTAAAAACAAATAGCCTGCACAATATTTATTGTGCAGGCTATAGAATGAAATATTTAAAAATTAAATCTGATACATCCAACCAAATTCATCGGCAACTGCGCATGATTTTATATTATCCATATCTTGTTTAATAGCAGGTGCTATAGTCCAGCTACTGGTATCGAACTGCATAATATGTTCCTTGTATTTTAATTCCTTGATTGGCGCAATGGTAGCTGCAGTGCCCGTACCAAAAACTTCCTGCACTTGCCCTGCTTGATAAGCTGCTATTAATTCATCAATACTTATTTTACGCTCTTCTACTTTAATTCCCCTCTTCTTTAAAAGTGTTAAAACACTATCTCTGGTAACACCTTTTAAAATAGTTCCTTCCTCTAATGATGGAGTAACTGCAACACCATTTATAATGAATATTACATTCATCATTCCTACTTCCTGTAACCACTTGTGCTCAAAAGCATCTGTCCATAAAACCTGATCGTAACCCATTTTATTGGCCAAACGTGCCGCAATTAAACTACCCCCATAATTACCTGCATTCTTTGAAAATCCTACACCTCCCGGAGCAGCTCTAGTATAGTTTTCTTCTACCAAAATTTTCATAGGGGCGGCAAAATACGGACCCGAAGGACTTAAGATGACCATGAATTTATACGTATCAGAAGGTCGAACACCTAAAAAGGCATCCGTAGAAAACATAAAGGGCCTGATATATAATGAGTGATCTTTTTTATTGGGGATCCATTCTTTGTCGAGCTCAATTAATTTACGCATACCCTCAATAAACAGAGCCTCAGGAACTGTGGGCATACACATTCTTTCTGCAGATACATTAAAACGAGTGAGATTGTCATAAGGGCGAAATATAAAAGCATCCCCTTTTTCTGATTTGTACGCTTTTATTCCTTCAAAGATTGCCTGGCCATAATGTAACACCGACAATGAAGGTTCAAATGATAAAGCTTGATAAGGTTTAATGGTAATATTTGTCCATTCTCCATTGATATAATCTGCCTCAAGCATATGATCAGTAAAAAACCTTCCAAAAGGGAGGTTATCAAGATTCATTTCCAATAATTTACTCAACGCTATTTTCTCGATCTTTATGTCCACTCCTGCAACCATAGTTTTATATTTGTTGCAAATAAACGAAAAAAATAAAAGCTAACAATCGTTATCTTTACAAACTGCTCATGTCAACAGAAAAAATACAGCTCCCCGATTTTGTTATTGCCAATTTATACACAGATAATTTGGTCTTAGGTGCTGATGTGCAGTTGAAACAACTCCAAACTGAACCAATTGTTGTAAAGCAATGGTATTTAGGTAATAATGGGAAACATATTTTGGTTATCATCAAAGAACCCGGAGTAGTATTCATCAATGATAAACACTTACAATTTCTTTCCAATATTTTAAACGCCTGTAAATTAAATCTGGGAGATATTTCATTGGTAAACCTAGCCAATTACCCAATGAGCTACGCAGCCTTAAAAGAAAAATTGCATCCAAAATTTGTATTGGTGTTCGACTTAGAAACAAAAGAAATAGCACTGCCCTTTACAATACCCAATTTTCAAGTGCAGCAACACGACAACTGTAAATTTCTTTTTTCAACTTCACTTACAAAGATGGATGGTGATGGACAAGAAGAAAAAATAGAAAAATCGAAACTTTGGATGAGTTTAAAGAACTTGTTTCAATTGTAGCATTTCTTTCTTGGCAGAGCAAAAAGAACCCGATTAATTAACCTCTTCTTACTCATTTAAATGAAAACAATAGAACTCGTATTTGCTACTAATAATCAAAATAAGCTAAACGAAATTCGATCAATTTTAAAAGAGCCTTTTCAGATTATTACTTTACAGGATGCGGGCATTGATATTGATATACCGGAACCGCATCAAACCTTGGAAGCAAATGCATCTGAAAAATCTGGAAGCATTCATCAACTCACACATAAGAACTGCTTCAGTGAAGACACAGGTTTAGAAGTCTTCTCAATCAATGGAGAACCCGGCGTAAAAAGTGCAAGATATGCAGGTGAGGGAAGAAATTTTCAAGATAATATCCATTTACTTTTAAAAAATCTGGAAGGAAAATCTGATCGTACCGCTCAATTTAGAACTGTAGTATCATTAATTTGGGATGATGCAGAATTTTTTTTTACAGGTATTTGCAAAGGAACGATTATTGAAAAACAAAAAGGAACGGAAGGATTTGGCTATGACTCCATCTTTGTTCCTGAAGGTTCTTCTTACACATTTGCAGAAATGGGAATGGAGGAGAAAAACAAATTCAGTCACCGCAAGAAAGCTGTTGCCCAACTTATTGAATTTCTTAAACAAAAAGTTTCATGAACAGGATCAAACTAACCATGCCAGCGTTATTTTCTTTTTCCACAGAACTAAAGATTCGTATTACTGATTTGAATTATGGCGGACATGTGGGAAATGACAGTTTCCTTTCTTTGATACAAGAAGCCCGTCAGCAGTATTTACAAACATTTGGTTATGCAGAATTAGATTTTGAAGGTTTTGGTTTGATTCAATCTGATGCTGCAATTGAATACAAACATGAATTAAATTATGGCGATACTGTAAGGATCTCTGTTCAGGCAGTTGATTACGACAAACTAGGATTCGATCTGTATTATTTATTAGAGATCATCAATAAAGGACAACCCATTTTAGCAGGTAAAGCAAAAACAGGAATGATCTGTTTTGATTACACCACTAAAAAGAAAATCAGTATTCCAGCAATTGCCTTTCAAAAAATGAATTCAGGCAAATAGTACCCATCGATGTTAAAACATATTCTATGACATTCTCTCAAAAGTTTGTTTTTGTTTTTGTCTTTTTAATCCTTTCACAGGATTTATTGGCACAAAACATTCCCGCCTATAAAAATGCACAATTAACCATTTCAGAAAGGATTCAAGACCTTCTTTCCAGAATGACCCCCGAAGAAAAATTTTGGCAATTATTCATGATTCCAGGAGAAATCAAAGATCTGCAGGATACCAGTTATAAAAATGGGTTATTCGGATTTCAAGTGAGCGCCGAGTCGGTTGGGAATAACGCAAATAGTCAACTATTAAAATACGGTGTTGATTTGAGTGCATTGGAACTTGCTAAAAAAATCAATAGAAGTCAACGTTATTTTGTAGCGCAAACAAGACTGGGCATACCCATGATTGCTTTTGATGAAACCTTACATGGATTAGTTCGTCAGGGGGCAACAGTGTTTCCTCAGGCAATTGCCATGGCCGCAACCTGGGATACAAGTTTAATGCACGAAGTAGCTACAGCAATTGCAGTGGAAACTAAAGCAAGGGGAATACGTCAGGTACTTTCTCCAGTAATAAATCTTGCCACTGATACACGCTGGGGAAGAACAGAAGAAACCTATGGAGAAGACCCCTTTTTAAGTTCTGCCATGGGAGTAGCATATATAGGTGCTTTCGAAAGAAACAATATCATTGCCACACCCAAGCATTTTATTGCAAATGTGGGAGATGGAGGAAGAGACAGTTATCCTATTCATTACAATGAAAGAAGGCTTTACGAAAACGATTTTATTCCATTCATCAGTGTAATCAAAAAGGCGGGGGCAAGAAGCATCATGACCGCGTATAATTCCATTGATGGAACACCTGCCTCTGCTAATAATTGGCTACTCAATACAACACTAAAAGAGAAATGGGGATTTAAGGGTTTTGTGATTTCAGACGCCAGTGCTGTAGGCGGTTCAAATGTTTTGCATAATACCTCAAAAACATATGATGCATCTGGCAAACAAGCTTTGACCAATGGATTAGATGTAATTTTTCAAACTTCACATGATCATGGTAAATTATTTATTCAACCATTTTTGGATGGCAGTATCCCAAAAGCCATCATCGACTCTGCAGTGGCTAGAATATTGAGGGCTAAATTTGAATTGGGATTGTTTGAACAACCCTATGTATCAGAAAAGTTAATGGATTCTAGTACCATTATAAAACACAAAGTACTCTCTCAAAAAGCAGCGCTCGAATCATTTGTTTTGTTACGAAATGAGCACAACACTTTACCCATTCAAGAAAAAGTAAAACGAATAGCTGTTATTGGCAAAGATGCCATAGAAGGTAGGATGGGTGGGTATTCCGGAGTATCCAAAGAAATCGTAACTATTCTTACCGGAATCAAAAATACTGCTGAGAAAAAAAATATAGCAGTTTCATTTGCCACAGGTGGAACAAGAATACTGCAGGAGATTCAACCAATTCCATTTGCTCATTTATCTACTTTTCTAAATGGAAAAATGGTGGCTGGATTACTGGGAGAATATTACAATAATATAGAAGCAACCGGTAACGCAATCTTAAAAAGATTAGATGCACAGGTTGATTTTAATTGGACTCTTTTTCCACCATCCAATGAATTAGTAGGAGATTTTTATAGTGCCAGATGGACGGGGAATTTTGTATCTCCCATATCTGCTTCAATTCCAATTGGATTAAAAGGAAATGATGGTTATCGTTTATACATCAACAATCAATTAATCATAGATCGATGGTTGAAGCAAAGCTATCATACAGATCTGGTAGATTACCATTTTGAGAAGGGCAAGTTGTACCCTATTCGTATAGAATTCAAAGAACCAAATGGCAATGCACATATTCAATTGATTTGGAAAACACCCAGTGCGGAATATCAAAATTTGAAAAGAGCCATTGAGATTGCTAACCATTCTGATCTGATTATTTTTACTGTAGGAATTGAAGAAGGAGAGTTTCGAGACCGTTCGTCTTTATCTATTCCAGGAGATCAAGAAAAATGGCTCCAAGCATTAATTTCTACCGGAAAACCAGTGGTGGTATTGCTTGTAGGCGGAAGTGCCATTACCATGAATAAATGGTTTAACAAAACTGCAGCAGTATTAGATTGCTGGTATCCAGGTGAAAAAGGTGGAAATGCCATTGCATCCATTTTATTTGGAGAAGTAAATCCAGCAGGAAGATTACCTATCAGCTTTGTAAATTCAGAAGGCCAATTACCCTTGGTATACAACCATTTACCAACTGGTCGTGGAGATGATTATAACGATCAGAGCGGACTTCCCTTATTTCCATTTGGGTTTGGTTTGAGCTATACCCAATTTGCATATAGTGATTTGCAAATCGATAAGAAACAAATGACAGAAAATGATACCACCATTTTAAGCTTTCAATTAAAAAATATCGGCGAGTATGATGGAGATGAAGTAGTACAACTTTATATACACGATGAATATGCTTCGGTGGCAAGACCTGTAATGGAGCTAAAAGGATTTCAAAGGGTTTCACTAAAAAAAGGCGAAACAAAAACAATTCATTTTAGCATCACAAAAGAATTATTGGAAATGTATGATTCAGCAATGAAAAAAGTAGTTGAACCCGGCAATTTTAGAATCATGATTGGTGCATCTTCCAGAGATCTTCGCCTGAAAGAAACCCTTAAAATTCAATAAGCTTTATACCCCAAATTGTTGCAGGTGATGGTCGAGGTGTTTATAGAACATATTGTTCCATTCATTTTTATTTAATGCACCGAATGACAAGGATTCTTTCCCTTCAAAATAAGCCCCGCCTAATTCCTGGGTTTTCTTGATATAATTGATCAACCTTTCTTTTTC
Organism: Bacteroidota bacterium; assembly: GCA_025363385.1. Taxonomy (GTDB): domain Bacteria; phylum Bacteroidota; class Bacteroidia; order Chitinophagales; family Chitinophagaceae; genus Sediminibacterium. The sequence goes on from JANYEA010000123.1 coordinate 49,071, forward strand.
TATTGCAAAGTTTTTATCTTCTTTAATAATGAAGGCAGGTGCAGTTTGACTACTTTTTTTATACGGCACTTCATTTACTACTGTCTTTTTTACAAGTAGTTTCAATATAAATTTCATGAAAGCATTTGGTGCAGGATGAATTTTTTCGTATGCCATTTCATAAGAAACATTACAATGAGCAAGCATTTGAGAAACTGTCATTTTACCCCATAAGCCCTTCGTATCAGGCGTTAATTGATGAATTCTGTTAATTATTTCCTGGCTGTCATCTAGGCTAAATACATTTTTCATACTCGATTATTAAGAGTTATTGAGCAATCTTATTTTAAAATTGTTTTTAAATCTACAAAATTTATAAACAAATCTTGGGGTGTCATTAATTTGCCTTTAAAAATACGGCTTTTTGAAAAATACATCTTCCCATTATAAATCAGGAAAGGAGCTCGAAAGTCTCTTTCCCGAAGATAGAGGTCTTGATGGTTGATTTGAATCGTATAATGAGTTTCTGTTAGGCTACTGGTTTTGCTAAATTTTTGGGCTACTGTAAAAGTAGAATCCATTACAAAAAATATCTGTTTGGGATCTTCTTCTGCATTATAATAAAAGTCTATTACCGGTTGAGGTAATTGGTACATCTCCGCTTTCGTCCAATCAATGAAAGGCATATTTGTTTTATTGTTGCAAGCAGGAATAAAACAAAGAGTGGAACCCAATACTATTAAAAATAAGCGTCTTAAAATTAGGTTCATAGATAGCTTTTGTAAAATAGGGTTAGGCTAATTCATTCCAAATTCTCCAGCTTTCTTCAGCTTGAAGGAGTAACATTTCATATCCATTTTGAACAGTTGCACCTTGTTGTTTTCCAAGTAATATGAACTTAGTTTCTGTTGGGTTATAGATTAAGTCGAACAAATGATGTTGCTCTGTAATAAATTGATATGGTATTTCAGGAAATGCCTCCACATTAGGGAACATTCCCAGTGGAGTAGTATTGATAATCAATTGATGAGAATCGAGCATTTCTTTTGTAAGCTCCTGATAACTGATGGCATTAAGTGAAGCCGTTCTTGAAACAAATAGATAGGGAATTTTAAGCAATTGAAAAACATATTCCACAGCTGCGGATGCTCCCCCAGTACCTAGTATTAAAGCCTTTTGGTGATTGGGTTTTAAGAAGGGCTGTAAAGAAAGTTGAAACCCCACTATATCTGTATTGTATCCGATTAATTTACCATCTCTAATCTTTACACAATTACAGGCTCCCATTCTTTTAACGGGCTCTGATAATTCGTCTAAAAAATTGATGACTGCCTTTTTATAAGGTATCGTAACATTAAATCCTTCAAGGCCTTTTTTTGAGGCGAGAATAGTTTTCAATGCCTGAATTTCCGGTATTGAAAAATTATCATAATAAACATTCTCAATGCCTAGTGCCTGAAATTTTTCAGTGAAATATTTCTGCGAAAATGAATGCGTTAACGGATAGCCCAATAAACCAAATAAACGCATATCAGAATTATTTATCGAGATATAATGTAAAGGTGTCGCCCCTTAATCCAATGCGCATCGCTTCTAAAGCAATCATTTCATTTGGCGCGATATTTCCCAGATTCACATTACAGCCTATTAATTCTAAGAAGTATAATTGCTGTGCTTTCTGAGGGGCTTCCCAAATAATTTTTTCGGCAGGGATCTGCGTTAAAATCTCTTGAACCAAACCTTCTCTTACCTCACCGCTTCCGCGATAGATCCCTACATTTCCAGCTTCACGAGCTTCTGCAATCACATAAGAGGATCCTGCTTCCAATTCAGCCCTCATTAGTTCAATCCATTTATAGGGAGGAATAATATGGGCCGCATCTTTACTACCCACTTCACTTAAAACGGTAGCATGCTTAGTCAATTTCTCGATATAACCACATTTTTCAGGATGCGGAATGCTAATAGAACCATCACTTACTTCCACATAATCTATACCATAGTCTTTACACATGGCAATATAATCTTCGAACTGGTTTCTAATTAAAAATGCCTCAAATAAAGTACCTCCAAAATATACGGGAATATCGTATGATTGATAGGCTTCGATTTTTTCTCTCAGGTTGGGTGTAACATAAGCAGTACCAAATCCTAATTTAACTACATCTACGTGCGGACCCGCAATGGCCATAAAATTGTGTACTTCCGGAATGCTGAGTCCTTTGTCCATTACCATGGTAATACCGTGAGCCCTGGGTTTCTTAACACGATCAGGTATCTGAGTCAAATTAAAATTCATATCGCTTGATTTTCGGCTGCAAAAATAGGTTAATCGAGCGACTTTATAAGCCCCCGCCAGTATCACTTTGTTTATGTTTTCTTATATTTTTCTACCTTTCTTATATCTGGCAACGATATCAACAACCTGATTGTTCTGTAAGATGGAAGGATTCAGTTCAATAAATTTTTTAAGAAGCTTGGGGGCCTTATCCATAGCAACTTCTAATTTAATCAAAGCTTCCTTTGATTTGCCATTTGCAAATAGTGCGGTACTTTGGTAAAAAAGGAAAACCGGCTTACCGTCTGTTGCTTTCATGGCAGCGATAGATTGGTTCATAGCCTCATCATAGAACTCACCTTTGAGCAAACAACGTATAAGGGCTTCCCAACCTGCCACATTTTTTTGTTTTTGCCTAACTACCACACTAAAGTATTGAATGGCTTCTTTATACTGGCCAAGATTCATCCGGCATTCGCCCATGGCAAGGTTGTATTCTGTAATAGAGCGATGAATTCGCATGGCATTGTCAAGATGCTTTAACGCACTCTGCCATTGCTCTTCGAGCATATAAGTAACTGCAATTTTATAATGTAGTTTACTATCATCCGTGTTTAAATGAACTGCCTTTTTATAATGAAATCTTGCCTGCGCATAATTGCCCAAACGATGATAACAGTGACCAATGGCTTCATAAATAACATCTTCAGGCCTTGATAATTCTAGTACTTTTTCTAATACTTCGATTGCTTCTTTATACTTACGCAAGCGCAGGTAAGCATCACCCATATTTCGATAAGCATAATCAAATTTTTCATCAATGGCTACTGCATATTGATAGGCATCAATAGATTTTTCATAGAGTTTCAAACCCTGAAATGCTGCAGCCATATTAAACCAGGCCAGTTCATTATAGGGATATTCATCGATGATACCTTGATGCAGCCGGATGCTTTCTTCATTTCTACCCGTAAAATCTGTCCAAAAGCAAACCTTATATAGGGCTTCTTCATTATTGGGTTCTTCTTCCAGGATCAACTTGAGACAGTCGAAAACTTTATCGAATTCTTCATAATCATCGTACACATCGGCTAGCTCAAAAAGCAAGTCTATCCGCTCTTCCCCTTCAAAAAGACTTAAAGCTGCCTCCAGCAACTCAACTGCTTTCTGCTGCTGATCGAGCGCCAGGTAGGCATCCGTCTTTAAAATATAGAGATTTACATCATTGCTATCATATAGCTCGGCTGTTTCTAAAATATTCAGGGCTTCCTGGTATTTTCTATTAGCCAACAACAAATCAGCTTTTTTAATCATAAGTAGAGAAGAATAAGGAAATTGCTCTAAAGCGATCTCAGCTGCTTCTAAAGCCTGATTCATATCGTCTTTTTCATCGAAATAGTCGATAATCCTCTCAAAAGCGTCTTCTTCAATAAAGGAATGACTGATTCCCTGTTTGAGATTTTGGTATTGCATCAAGAGTTCTTTGAGCTCCTCTCGGTCTTCGCGGTATGGATTTTCTCTCATTGTACAATAGGTTAGTTGAATATAAAACCTTTTTTTTACTTTTTTTCAACTCTGAAGCAACTATTTTCATTTTCATGCGTCTTATTAATATTATGTGAATTGGCATATTATTAAGAAAAAGAATTATCTTTACTCAGATGAAAGCAAAGCATACTATACAAAAAATCAGTTTCTCCATCCTTTTGGTGATGGCGATTCAGGTGGCTTATGCTGCATTTTCTTTTACTGGCATAGCTGATGAGCATTCTAAAAACAGCAAATACTCTCTAAAAAATCTGAATTCTTTTTCAAGAAAGGGCCTTACCTATTCTTATATGAAATCGAGTTTGCAATTTAAAGGAACCCAACTCTTGTCAAATAAAGACAATCAGAATAGTTCAGAAATGAATTATATGTTACGTTTTGAGAATGGGAATTCGACATTTGTATATCCTTACAAATTCAAGGTTAAAGTGCCAACCAAATTTAAAACTCCGGCTGCTCCTCACCACTAATTTAAAAGTCTATAACCGCTGGTAGGAATATCGTACTTTGAAGCCTGTACCGGGCTCAAGTTAATTTTTGTTGCTCTATACTTAACAATTGAACTGCCGTGTTCCTTCAAATCAAATTCTAATACAAATCCTGGAACATCTTTGAATTGGTATTCAAATTCGCGAACAGAAGGGGCAATAGATGTTGCATAAAAAATATGGAACACACTACTATCCTTTAAATTCAGTACCGCTTTTTTGCATTCATAACCCAATATAGTTTTTGTCTCATTCAAAAAATGAATCGTCATACCCTCATATTGTTTATTAGCCAATCTCCATTCTTTACTGCTAAGTTTGGTCATGAATTTATTATTTCCAAACTCCCGTAAAATTACGGCTGAACCATTGGTCTTATCATAAATAACGGATTGCAATAAGGACGGGCTATTTAAATCTACACGGCTATCATTTCCTTTGATATAAACTGTTTTAGAGCTTTGTTGCATTGCATTTTGAACATCTTTATTCAAAATATTTTCTTCTAAACTTATCTGATAAGTTACCGTACATTCTGCTACAATCCTTTGTTGTGCAAACCCATTCAGTGTAAAACAAATAAATGCAAAAAGCAATCCGCTAAATAGTTTCATAAAGTTGATTGAGTGTTACTGTGTATTTTAAAGCATAAAGAAAGCCCTCCTGATAATCAGGAGGGCTTTCTTTATTTTATTTATTTTTTTTCTGAGTACGATCTTTTAATTCCTGTACTTTTTTATTACCCTCCATCATCTGTTCATATTTTTCCTGCCATTTTGTTTTTGACTTAGGCGCTTTTCGCTTCAGTTCAATTTTAGCAAGTATCTTATCATGATTAATAATATAGTTTTGAATCACAAACTGCAATCCAAGTGTAATAATATTCGATACAGTATAGTACCAGGTTAAGGCTGATGGTAGTCTATTAAAGATAAACAGCAACATGAAAGGAAAGAAATAAGGCATATACTTCAAAGCAGGATTGTCCTGTGTTGGAGTCATACTCATATTGTAAATAGAAATTAAGAAACTGGTAATTACCGCAGTAATGGTGAACAAACTAATGTGGTCGCCAAATCCCATTGGAATGGTAAAAGGTAATTTTGCAATTACATCATAGGACGATAAATCCTGACTCCACAAAAATGCTTGTCCGCGCAAAGCTATATTCGAGTTAAAAAAACTATACAAAGCAAAGAATATAGGAATTTGCAACAAGGCTGGAATACAACCCCCAAGTGGATTTACACCGGCTTCCCTAAATAATTTCATTTGCTCCATGGCAAATCCCTGTTGATCGTCACCGAACTTCTTTTTCAATTCGTCTAACTCTGGGCGCATTACCTTCATTTTAGCACCGCTCAAATAACTACTATAAGTAAGTGGAGCAGTGACTAAACGAATAAATAAAGTAAGTAATAATACAACCCAACCGTAATTCTTAACAAAGCCAGCAAAGAAATTAAATACATTCATAATGATGTACTTATTGATCGGACGAACAAAGGAATACATATCCCTTCCCAGGTTTACGATCTTATCCATTTCCGGAGCCTGTTTCTTTAAGATATTAAAATCACTTGGACCATAATATAATTGAAGTGGTACAGCAACAGATGCAGTTGCAGGCAACTTCATTTGAAGAGAAGCATTAACTGTGGCAAGTTGTGAGCTAGAATCTGTTTTACGTTGAAAACTCACTGAGCCAGCATTGAAACTATTTTTAGCAATCAAAGTAGTATTGAAGAATTGTTGAACGATGCTTAACCATTGAACTGGTTTTTCAAATTTCCGCTCATTCTTCGCAGAGATATAATCGAAATCATTTCCTTCAGAAAAACAGATATTCGACATTTGACGCTCATACACAGCCGTTTTTTCAAGTTGCTCTGTTGTGGCGTTCCACTGCATATTCAATTGACCCTGACTTAACAATTTATCGGCACCAGTTAAAGATAGGTTCCAATCGATCATGTATTCATTAGGGCGTACAATGAATTCATGTACGATACCTTCTCCATTGGCAGATTGAATGGAAAAGCTGATAGTTTGACTGCCATCGGCTTTTTTCACTACAGCACTTGGCGTAAAATATAATTCAGCAGATTGTGCAGATTGATTAGCACCTGTATTTACAGCATAACTAATTTGATCTTTATTACCAGATAGTGTAACAAGCGTTCCGTTCTGAGATTTATAATTCTTAAGAACTACACTTTGTATTCTACCACCTTTATTTGAGAAATTTACTTTTACAAGTTCATTCTCAATCACAATCATTTGTTCAACACCAGTAGCAGCTGTAGTAAAGTTTCCAGCAGCAGAAACCCTAGATGCAGAATCTCTTCTAACAGAGTCTATTTTTGCTGTAACTGTATCCACTATTTTAATCCTCGCAGCCTGAATGCGTGCGATGGAATCTTCTTGCTTCTTTTTAATTTCTACTAAGGCAGTCTGTTGTTTATTTGTATACCAGAAGTATAAAAAAAATAGAATACCCAGCAGCACAAAACCAATAACCGAATTCTTATCCGTCTTCATATCAATTTTTATTGAGCGGCAAAGGTAGTATTCTCAGTTTAGATTGAGAATCCCGAGTTATAAATTTATACAAGCGTTAAAATAGCTTTAAAAAGGGCATTTCGGAGAGCAATATCAGTTTTTACTCGTTTCTTTATGTTCTTCAACTAGGATATTCCCCGATTCAACCATCACATTTACAAAATTATCAATATGATGGAGTATACGAAAAGTATACTTCCGGGCGATAGCTATGCGCCTGGAGGGTTTACAAAGTTTTTATGGTGGTTATCCACTGCAGAACAAGCATTAATAGAAAAAGCCGTAGTTGATCGAAACAGGTATGCCATCACAGGCATGACAGTGATGGGTACCTGGTTATTTGCTACCCTTGCCTGGGCCTATTTTTTTAGCACTGTGGTATCAAATATCTGGGCACCTATGTTACTGGGTATTTTTATGGGTGCAGTGATATTAGGAATTGATCGAGCCCTGATTAAGGGCATAAATCGAAATAATAAACACAAATTAATTCCCATTAGTTTTCGGGTATTACTTGCCATAACCATTGGATTATTTATGGCACAACCAGCTTTATTATATTTGTTCAATAAAGAAATTCATACACAGATCTCAATCGATAATGAGCAACGTAAGATGAGTAAGTTGCAAAAGCAAAACAGTGTGTATATGAGTATCAAGCAACCACTTCTCATAGAACGTAACAAACTTCAATCACAATTAATTGCAAAAGACAAAGAAGTTTCAGTTGCCCGTGAAAGCTTTATTGCAGAAACCGATGGCACCGGGGGAAGTAAAAAAATTGGGTTGAAAGATATTGCGAAGGCCAAGCAACAAGCTTATCAAATACTAGCGGCCGATTATATAGCCTTAGAGCAAACCCTTACTCCCAGCATTCGTTCAGCAGATAGTAGTTTAAAAAATATTGATGCAGGCATTTTAAAAGAGCAGGCGGCATTTGAAACTTTATTGAATGATGGTTTTATAACCAGAATTGAAGCGTTAAACAATTTGATAAAAAACAATGGATCAGTTGCCTTTCGATACTATTTATTAGTGGCCATTTTGATGTTGATAGAATTGATGCCTGTTATAGCAAAAACATTGCTCCCTTCAGGTACATATGACGAGCATGTGAAATTGCGGGAAGCCTATGAATTAAAAAGTCTACAGCAACTTTATCAAAAAGCTACTGTAGACTTACTCAAAGATTGAGTCTTAGAAATTATTTAGCTCCGCTTGTACAGTTTCTTTTTAAATAATCGGTATAAAGTTGTGAAAGATGCTTAAAAGTTCCTGCACCTTCAGAAATGCTATGCGTACGATTGGGGTAGCTCATCATTTGAAATTGCTTGCCATTTTTAACCAGTTCGTTAACGAGCATTTCCATATTTGAATAATGCACATTATCGTCGCCAGTTCCATGTATTAATAATAAATTTCCTTTCAGATTTTTTGCATAGGTAATGGGCGACCCTTTGATGAAAACAGCTTTATCTTCTTGCGGCAATCCCATATATCTTTCCTGATAAAGATTATCGTAAGTAAGTTGATTTGCAACACCTGCAACAGCAATTCCCGTTTGATAGATCTCAGGATATTGAAACATTAAGTTTTGTGTAGCTGATCCTCCACCACTCCATCCCCAAACGGCAACTCTACTGCTATCAATATATTTCCATTTCAATATTTCTTTAGCAGCAAGGGCCTGGTCACGAATATTAACCTGACCTATTTTTTTATACACCGATTTACGCCATTCTCTTCCTTTAGGCACAGGTGTTCCCCGATTGTCGATAGAAATATAGAAATAACCCTCAGCAGCCATATCCCCCTGATATAAAAAATTATTCCCCACACCAAATTCGTCTTTTACGTTTTGTCCCCATGGTTCCGTATACACATAAAACAAAACTGGATATTTTTTTAATGAATCAAAATTATTCGGCCTCACCAACCAAGCATCCATGGTTACATTCTCGGAAGTGGTAACGGTGAAGAATTCAATATTCGATTTTGTTTTATCAGATGCTTGTAAACCTTTGTTTACTTTGTTACCATCGATGGATTGATGATCTGGAAGTTTTATCCATTCTGTAACATTCGGTGTATAATAATTTGAAAATGTATGTTTTGCAAAGCTTGCTTTGGGAGATAATTCATAATCATGTGTACCAGATTGATTACCTGGCGTTACACGCATCGCAGTTCCCGTTCCATCTAATTTTGTTTTATATAAATACTTTTGGGTTGCGTTATCAGGAGAAGCTTCAAAATAAAAGAATCCATTTTTTTCATCTATTGAAGAAATTTGCATCACATCATATTTACCGTTTGTGATGCATTTTATTTTCTTGCCATCACGACTAATTCTATAAATATGACGCCAGCCATCTTTTTCGCTAGACCAAAGAAACTCAGCACCATTTTCAATCCAGTCCCAACCTCCATAAGCATATTTTTCATCCCATAAAGCTTGTATGTCAATCCATGCAGAATCTTCTTCATGATAAATAGAGGAAACCTTACCCGTATTAGCTTCGCATAATAAAATAGCCGTTTGATTCTGTCTGCGATTTAAGTGTTGTACAATTAATTCTGTACTATTTGCAGCCCACTCCATTCGAGGTAAATACGTTTCTAAAATGGTGTCATTGGGAATATTCATCCATTTAGTTTTGTTAGTTGTTAATGAAACAACTCCAATTTTAAAGGGTGAAGGTTTTTGACCTGCTACAGGATATTCTACTGGCACTGCAAAAGGATAAATGGAATCGGTATTGTTGATCATCAAATGATCTTTTGTAATCTTAGCATCCATTTGCCAGTAAGCGATTTGTTTGCTATCAGGGCTCCAGCGAAAGCCATCTCTGCAAAAGAATTCTTCCTCATAAGCCCAATCAAAAGTTCCATTGATTTTTTTACGACTACCTCCAACAGTCAGCGCTTGGATCTTACTAGTAGCAAGGTCTTCTACATAAATATTGTAATCGTTAACATAAGCTACTTTCTTATCGTCGGGTGAAAATTTAGCAAACATCAAGGAAGAAACAGGTTTACCCTTTCCTAATTGCTTTAAAGATTTATCATTCAAATTAAGGACCCAATAATCGCCCTTCGTATCATAACGCCAAACTTTTTTAGAATTAGTATAGATTAATAATTTGCTTTCATCGTTCGAAAAGAAAAAATTACGAATTACCAACGGCTTATCTGTTCCTTCAGGTGTTAATTGTTTCTTGTTGATGACCACCAATTTTGAATTATCATTCAAATTTGTATAATAAATTTCACCTCCTGAATTTGTATAATAACCACTACCCTTTTTACTCCAATGAATCCCAGAGGGGGGTTGCGCAAATACACTAATACTAGTAACTAAAATGACTACTAAAAGGATCCACAATTTTTTATTGGACATATCATCAAATTAAATACTGATTATGATACCTGTGCAGCTTTTTTTACACTAGTATGAAGTTGTTCATTGTATTTTTTTGCCGCACCAATAAATGAAACAAAGAGTGGCGCAGGATTTTCCACAGAGCTTTTTAATTCAGGGTGATATTGAACACCAATGAAGAAAGGATGCGAAGGAATTTCAACAATTTCTACTAATCCGGTTTCAGGATTTATACCACTTGCTACCATTCCATTTTGTTGGAACTGATCTAAGTACTGATTATTAAATTCGTAACGATGACGGTGGCGTTCTGTGATGGAATATTTTCCGTAAATTTTATGCGCCAGACTACCCTCTGTAATTTCACAAGGATAAGACCCTAAACGCATAGTACCACCCATCATGGTAATTTTTTTCTGTTCTTCCATGATATCAATCACAGGGTAATTCGTGTTTGCATCCATTTCAACAGAATGGGCATCTTTCATTCCAAGAATATTTCTTGCAAATTCAATCACTGCCATTTGCATACCTAAACAAATACCAAAAAATGGCAAACCTTTTTCTCTGGCGTATTGAACCGCTATGATTTTACCTTCAATACCACGTAATCCAAATCCAGGTGCTACTAATAATCCATCCAATCCAGAAAGTTTTTCTGAAACGTTTTCAGCAGTAATAAACTCACTGTGTACATTCACCACTTCCACTTTCACTTCGTTCATCGCACCTGCGTGTACAAAGCTTTCTAGGATTGATTTATATGCATCTTGCAATTCTATGTACTTACCAATCAATCCCACGGTAACTTTACTCTTTGGATATTTTAATTTGTCTAAAAAGCCTTTCCACTTATCCAAGTTTGGCTCAGCATATCCAGTGATATTCATTTTGCGTAAACAGATCAGATCTAGTTTTTCGCGAAGCATCAACAAAGGCACTTCGTAAATGGTAGCTGCATCCATTGCTTCAATAACGGCTTCTGTTTTTACATTACAGAATAAGGCAATTTTACGCTTAATATCATTGTTTAATGGCTCTTCTGTTCTACAAACTAAAATATCTGGATGCACGCCAGTTTCACTTAACATCTTAACACTATGCTGAGTAGGTTTTGTTTTTAATTCTTTTGCCGCTTTTAAATAGGGTATTAAAGTTAGGTGCACTACTACCAGATCCTCATCTGGCAATTCCCATTGCAACTGACGCACTGCTTCAATAAATGGCAAACTTTCGATATCACCTACGGTTCCACCCAGTTCGGTGATGATGATATCAAATTGATCATCCTGTCCCAGCAACAACATTCTGCGCTTGATCTCATCAGTAATATGAGGAACAACCTGAACGGTTTTCCCAAGAAAGTCTCCTGCCCTTTCTTTATTAATAACGGTTTGATAAATTCTTCCGGTAGTAACATTATTTGCCTGAGAGGTATAATTGCTCAAGAAACGCTCGTAGTGTCCCAGGTCTAAATCGGTTTCAGCACCATCCTCTGTTACATAGCACTCTCCATGTTCATATGGATTTAATGTGCCAGGATCCACATTGATATAGGGATCAAACTTTTGAATGGTTACTTTCAGACCACGGGCCTGCAATAACTTTGCAAGCGAAGCTGCAATAATTCCTTTACCTAGACTACTGGTTACACCACCAGTAACAAAAATGTACTTAGCCATAAGAGCGTTTATTGATCAATGTTGAATACTTAAAGTATCCGATTAAATTTCTTAGAACTACCAAAGACGAGCTGCACATGCATTTTCGCTTTCCAAATGTTCCTGAACAAAAAAAACAACTCAATAGAAGCTTTCGCTTTCATTTAGCTTAAATAAGGAACAATTCATTTTGACCAAGGGGAATAAATAACAAAAATTCTCAGCGGTCATACAAACCTACTTCAAAAAAGCTCAGAAAAAAAATACTAGCAGAAAAACAAACAAAGGCAAATCAGAAGTGTTAATTTGAAGTGCAAATCTTTCCCAACAAAAATCACAAATAATGAAAAAACTATTGATTTTAACCCTGGCGGCGTTCTCAACAGCCTTTATTTTTAGTTATCGTTACAAGACTCCTAGTCCACAAATCCTTTCACCAGAGTGTTATATCAGTTGTTATAATGCCGATGTGAGGGACCAATTCAGACAGGAAGCCAGTACCATGGCTTTTGCGAACCTGCATCCCACTCCCATCCCTTTTCATTTAGAAGGGGCAATAGGAAAACAAATTAGTTTTAAAGCGGCAGATGGTACTGAAGCAATGGGATATGAAATTAAATCAAAGAAAAAATCGAATAAATGGATCTTTGTGATTCAGGAATGGTGGGGTTTGAATGATTATATTAAAAGAGAATCCGACAATCTTTCGAAAGAACTGGAAGACGTAAACGTGTTGGCTATTGATTTATACGACGGAAAAGTAGCTGCTACTCCAGACAGTGCTATGAAACTTGTGCAGGCAGCAAAAACCGAAAGACTAGAAACCATCATTAAAGGTGCCTTAGGTTATACGGGTTCGAAAGCTAAAATCTATACGATTGGATGGTGCTTTGGCGGTATGTGGAGTTTACAAACCACTTTATTAGCCGGCAAGCAAGCCGCTGGTTGCGTGATGTATTATGGAAGGCCTGAAACGAACCTTGATAAATTGAAAGGACTGAACTGTGATGTAATCGGATTCTTTGGCAACAAGGATAAAAGCCCATCACCAGAAATGGTTACTAAATTTGAACAGGATATGTTGATCTCAGGCAAAAAACTATCTACTTACAAATACGAAGCCGGTCATGGTTTTGCAAATCCAAGTAATCCAGGATTTAATAAAGAAGCTACAGCAGATGCACACGAAAAAGCAATCGCTTTTTTAAAGGCAAGAATGTAATAGGAATTAGAAAGTAAAAAGCCCGTCTCGAATGATCGAGACGGGCTTTTTACTTTCTAAAATACTTCCCCAAGATTTACAAAAAATCCCCTTGATCCATCCTTTCCAAATCCATAATCGATACATAGATTTGTGCCGGAATGTTTATTGAGTTTTAGCCTTAGTCCGCCCCCGCACCCTGGTGAAAGCACTTGAAATTGCTCTGAGATTTCGGGTGTAAAATATTGCATATTGCCAAAAACAACTCCTCCTAAAAATCCGTTTCTGGAAATATTAAATCGATATTCGGTTTCGAAATAAAACATATTATTACCCCTGAAGCGTCCTTGAATATAGCCCCTACCAGTATTATACTGATCATCCCAACCAGTGCTTGGCATTAAAAGATAAGGAGGTGTGCCACCCAATGTTAACCAATTAAAACTCCATAAAGAAAGTGTGTTTTTGGAATGCACGGGAAAGGGCAAATATCTTCGCACATCGATCAATAAAGATTTCCAATCATTATCACTTCCCAAGAAAGTTCTACTATCTCTATACACTGTATTTATATACCATCCGTTTTTGGCATTAATCTGATTCAGGCGATTATCATACAAGGCTTTTAATACAATACTCGATGCTGTTTCATTATTTCCTAATTGTCGGTTAATAATTCTGTTTAGTCTTCTCGTAACAGAATCAACCACGGTAATACCCCAATACCTGTCGAAGTAAACGCCAGCCCCCACAAAAAAATTTTTTGCCACAGATTTCAAAACGGTCTCATGAAGTTTAATTCCATAGAAAGCAATCTGATGCCCTTTATTGGGATCTGTTCTTCCACCTAAACCATAAATGTTGGAAGGATAATCAATGTATCGATTGTCTGAAATAAAATTATAGCGATTGTTTTTTGACCAGATATTGATGGTTAAAGGAATCAATATTTGATCGTATTCTGTGTATGTAATACTTGTTGAAATACTGGATAATTTTTGATTGGCCGCCGTATCAGTAAAGTAAGCAAGATTAGCACTCAGGATTCCCGCAAAACCAGTTTGCAAAGAATAACCTGCAGCCGGAATAAAACTGAATAATTTTTTACTATTATTTTCAACAGTATCATTTGGATGAATGTTCTTGTGCTTATCTTTTTTTCCAGATCCTCTCAATAAATCGCTAAAGTCTTTTTCTGGAATGAAACGAGAAGTTACCTGATTTTGTTTCTGCGAAGAATCTAATTGAGCGCCTAAATGCCCTCCTATCAAAAAAATAAGCAGAAAAAACAAAAAGGTTTTTATTGGCATTGAATACTATTAATCATGAATTAGTAAAGATCCTATGCAATTACATATCGCTTAGAATCTTTTTATAACTTGTAACAATCCCTTTAATTAATGAAGAACTGAAGCCCTGGTGTTCCATTTCATTAAGTCCGGCAATAGTACAACCTTTCGGAGTGGTTACTTTATCAATTTCTTGTTCTGGATGTGTATTTTTTTGTAGTAATAATTCCGCCGCACCCTTCACCGTTTGTGCCGCTATTAAAGACGCCACTTTTGCACTAAATCCAATTTCAATTCCACCTTGAATATTTGCCCTGATATAACGCATGGCATAAGCAGTTCCGCAGGCACCGAGTACGGTTGCAGCATCCATTAATTTTTCTTCTATGAAAACTGATTTACCTAATTGGTCAAATAACTCAGATACAAACGAAGTATGTTCATTTGATGCATTTACAGAACAAATACAGGTCATGCTTTCCTGAATAGCAATGGCAGTATTTGGCATAGCTCTAAAAATAGGGAATCCATTTCCTACCATCTCCTGAATATCTTTCACCCAAACTCCAGTAACCACACTAATTAAACAATGAGTAGCAGTTTTCAATTCTGGTTGGATCTGAGCCAGCACTTCCTTTATTTGAAAGGGTTTGATGGCAAGAATAATCCAGCTTGCGTTTTTTACTGCTTCCAGATTATTATTGCTGATGTTTACACCTCTATCGGCTAAGGGTTTCAGCGTTTCAATATTTCTTTTAGTAACGATTAAATCCTTAGGCAAAACAAAACCGCTATTAATCAGTCCCTCTGCAATAGCAGTACCTAAATTTCCTCCACCGATGATTGCAATTTTCTTATTCATAACTTATCAAATTTATAAACGATGTCCTTCGCTTAAAGGGGCAATTCGGCTTACCTGTATTTCAATGTTTTTAAATAGTGGCGCACGTAATCGTCTACACCTTCTTCCAATGTATAAAAATGATTCGTATAACCTGCTTTTTGCAGTTTTTGCATATTTGCTTCTGTAAAATATTGATAGGTTTCTCTCAGATCTTCAGGCATATCAATAAATGCAATATTGGTTGGCAGATCAAGTCCTTTAAAACTGGCTGCAGCTAAATCGTAGAACGACCTTGCTTTGCCGGTGCCTAAATTATACAGACCATTATTTGTACTCTTCCAGCTATTATCTAACATGGCTTCGCCCATCCATTCGATTACCTTGAGTACGTCTTTTACATACACAAAATCTCTGAGTTGTTCGCCGTCTTTGAAATCGGAACGATGACTTCTAAATAATTTTACAACCCCATTATTTTTAATCTGATTTACAGCATGCCAGATCACACTTGCCATTCTTCCTTTATGGTATTCGTTTGGTCCGTATACATTAAAGAATTTCAAGCCAGTCCAGTATAAGGGTGAATACTTTTGTTGTAATGCCCATTTATCGAATTCGTTTTTACTTACACCGTATGGATTTAGGGGATGTAATTTTTCAACCACTTCATGGTTGTCATTATAACCCAATTCACCAGCACCATAAGTAGCTGCAGAGGATGCATAAATTAGTGGAACCTGATTTGCTACTGAATAATTCCAAATCAACTTAGAATATTCCAGATTTAACTCTTCATGAATACTGTAATTAAATTCAGTAGTATCGGTTCTAGCACCCAGGTGAATAATCAGATCTATTTTAGGTTTGTTCAAATCGAGCCAGTCAAAAAAAGAGTGGCGTTCTAAGACTTCTAAATAGTTTTTGCCCTCCCAATTTTTTCTTTTTGCTTCAATGCCAAAATCATCTACTAATAAAAGATTGTTATACCCTTTTTCGTTTAGAGATTGCACCAAACATGAGCCAATAAAACCGGCTGCTCCTGTAACTACAATGGTTGCTGATTGCTGCATTTAGCTCAAGAGTTTTTCAATGGCAGTATCGTATTTGTTTTTCCAATCTCTGATATTTCCCCAAAGGGTACCGTTTACCTTAATTTCTCCAGCGCTAACGGTTCCAAGTTCAGTGGTTGTTATACCCGCTTCTTTTGCTTTTTGCAAAAGGGTAGCTAAGGTATCTTTTGAAACAGATACAACTACCCTACTCTGTGCTTCCCCAAACCAATATGCATCTGTTCTAATGGCTTCTGTGGCATTTACGTCAAACCCAAGATCGTTGGTGAAGCCCGATTCTAAAAGTGTGATGGCTAGTCCACCTTCACTAATATCATGTGCACTTTCAATGAGTTTTTCTTTAATAATTGATGCTACAAAAGATTGCACTTTGAGTTCTTGATCAAGATCAAAATATGGTGCAGGAGAATATTCTACCTTCTTTAATTTATGTAAGTATTCAGAAGAGTTGATATCATTTTTCTGATCTCCGATCAACACAATGTAGTCGCCTTCATTTTTGAAGTTGAGTGTCATTCTATTTTCGAAATCGTCTAATATGCCCACCATCCCAATAGTAGGCGTTGGATAAACCGGACCATCAGGGTTTTGATTATAGAAACTTACATTTCCACCTGTAACGGGCGTATTGAATTTCTTACAAGCATCGCCCATTCCTGTAACGGCTTTTACAAATTGATAATACACTTCTGGATCGTAAGGATTACCAAAGTTTAAGCAGTTGGTAACACCAATAGGTTCCGCACCACTGCATACAATATTTCTTGCCGCTTCCGCCACTGCAATCATGCCTCCTTTATACGGATCTGCAAATACATATTTACTATTACAATCAACTGTAATTGCCAATGCTTTGCCTGTACCCTTTGCTAACACAACGGATGCATCACTTGGTGCATTTGTGGAAGTGTTACCAGCACCTACCATGCTATCGTATTGGGTATATATCCAACGTTTTGAAGCGATGTTAGGGATTTGAATTAACTGTTCTGCAACTGTTTTGATATCGTTGGTATCTGCAATACTATTCGGATCAAATGCTTTGATCTTTTCAAAATATTTTGGTTCGGTATACTCCCTTGAATATTGTGGAGCACCGCCTCCCAGCACTAATTCATATGCAGGAATTTCGGCTTCTAATTCGCCATGCATATAGAATTTCAACAAACCATCATCTGTTACTTCCCCAATCTTACTACAGCTTAAATCCCATTTATCAAACACAGCTAATACGGCTGCTTCTTTTCCTTTTTCTACTACGATTAACATTCGCTCCTGGCTCTCACTCAACAAGAGCTCCCAGGCTTTCATATTTTGTTGACGGGTAGGAACTTTATCTAAATCGATACGCATCCCTACGCCACCTTTTGCACTCATTTCTGCAGTTGAACATATGATACCAGCGGCACCCATATCCTGCATACCTATGATGGCATTTGTATCAATTACTTCTAAACAAGCTTCTAATAATTTCTTTTCCTGAAAAGGATCTCCTACTTGAACTGCAGGTAATTCTTCGGTACTCTCAGCAGTAATTTCTGCAGATGCAAAACTTGCACCACCAATTCCATCTTTACCTGTGGCACTGCCTACAAAAAATACCGGGTTGCCAATTCCTGCAGCAGTTGCACTGATCATTTTATTCGATTGCATAATACCCACACTCATGGCATTTACCAATGGATTGGTATGATAACAATCTTCGAAATAAACTTCACCTCCCACTGTAGGTACACCGAAGCAATTTCCATAATGTCCTATTCCATGTACGATACCTGATAACAAACGCTTTGTTTTAATGTCGTCTATATTTCCAAAACGCAAACTATTTAAAGAGGCAATGGGTCTGGCACCCATGGTAAAAATATCGCGTTGAATACCACCAACTCCTGTGGCCGCACCTTGAAAAGGCTCGATGGCACTGGGATGATTATGACTTTCTATTTTAAATACCACTCCAAATCCGTTACCCATATCCATCAAACCAGCATTCTCTTCGCCGGCAGCAACCAACATCCTTCCTCCATCGCGGGGAAGTGTTTTCAACCATTTGATACTGTTCTTGTAACTACAATGCTCACTCCACATACCACTGAAAGCACATAGCTCTGTGAAATTGGGGGTGCGACCTAGTTTCTGTTTTATCAGTTCGAATTCTTCTTCGGTAATGCGAAGCTGCTGGGCTGTTTTTGCTGTAATTTCCATAACGACGCGAAGGTAAGAAAGTAGCTCTAAGGGGCAAGGCTAAGTTTTCTACAAAAAAAAAGCCACCCGGTGGTGGCTTTGAAATACTGTTTTACATGGCTCGGTGTACTTTTCCACTTCCCGCAGAATGAGATTCTATATCGGTTGCAGCCCCTTTATATACTACGCTTCCACTTCCACTGATATTGGCTTTGACCGACTTATTAGCAAAAATATTCACATTACCACTACCACTGATTCTAGCAATGGCATGATCTACCTGCAGATTTGTACCGTCTACATTTCCACTACCACTAATACTTGCTTCTGCAGTTTCGGCCTTTCCTGCTATCTGAATATTACCACTTCCTGCAATACTCATAGAAACAGATTGCGCATTATTAAATGCCATTTTAACATTACCTGAACCCGATACGCTTAATTGTAAAGGACCATCGGAACTGAATTTGCCTTCTCCCATTACATTTCCGCTACCAGACAGAGAAATTCCCGACAAATGATTCAGGGTTACATAGACTACGATCTTATTTTTAGAACGAAGGTTGGTATTTTTCTTACTATGAATCTGAATTCGATTAGATTCTACTTCTGTTACAATATAGGGCAACAGATTTTCGTCTGCCTCTACCTGAACACCGCAGGTAGGTCCATAAGACACCATTACATCCCAAGAACCAGCACTGGAAATATTTGAAAAATCACCTGGAGTTCTGGTTTCTTTTTTCAATTGACCATTCCCTTCTATTTTTTCCCAATTCCATTGTGCAAATCCCGAAAAGCTTAGCAACATGGCAAAGCATAATAATGCATTCTTCATAGTATAAGTTTTAGTTGTTTTTGGTGAAACGATACAATCTGTAATAAGTTACAATACCCAAAAAAAGTTAGATGACTCTAATAAGAGACTTAATTAAATAGGCATTCTTGCTTTCGAAATTTTGAACACTTTAAATATTTGCAATAATTATAATATTTATTTTTTTCAACATTTCATGCTTTTTTTTGAGTTTTTTTTTGAGATAGTCAATTTTTTTTAAAGGATTTCTGTATTTTCGTCTTACTAAATCAATAAAACTATGTCACTTAGATTTCAAGCAATTGGTACACTGAAAGCAGATTCCGGTGCGGGAAGTACACTCGGGAGTAGCAAAATCACAAGTATTTTTGGTGAAAATGTATTCACTGTTAAAACAGCTAGAGAGTTTTTAAGCGATGATGCTTATAAAAGTCTTGTTACTAGTATCAAAGGTGGCAAAAAAATTGATCGTAGTAATGCAGGTAGCATTGCAAACGGCATGCGTGCTTGGGCTGAAGCAAAAGGTGTTACACACTTTACACACTGGTTTCAACCTTTAACTGGAACTACTGCAGAAAAGCATGATAGTTTCTTTACTTTAAAAAGTGATGGTACAGCTATCGAAGAATTTGATGGAGCGGCTTTGATTCAACAAGAGCCTGATGCATCTTCTTTCCCTAA
>JANYEA010000138.1 GCA_025363385.1 Bacteroidota bacterium
TTTTAATGTGCCTTTTCTTATTTCTTATATCAGTCAGTTTATGACCCTATTACCTGGTGATATCATTTCAACAGGCACCCCTGCAGGTGTTGGTTTAGGAATGAACCCACCCCGTTATCTAAACCCGGGTGATACGGTAGAATTGGGTATTGATGGATTGGGTTCTTCAAAACAAATTGCCGAAGCGTATCAGCCAAATACCATTTCATGATCATTGATGCACACCAACATTTTTGGCATTTTCATACTGAAACTCATGCATGGATTAATGATTCGATGCTTGCAATTAGAAAAGATTTTTTACCGGATAATTTAGCACCATTGTTACAGGATAATGGAATAGATGGATGTATCGCAGTTCAGGCTGATCAATCGAAAGCGGAAACCAGATTCCTGGTTGATCTGGCTTTGAAGTACCCCTGGATTAAAGCTGTAATTGGATGGGTTGATCTTAAAGCACCCGATTTGGAAACTCAATTATTCGGTTGGAAACACCAACCCATTATAAAAGGGTTCAGGCATATTCTTCAGTCGGAAGAACCTGCATATATGCTTTCCTCCGCATTTTTGAACGGAATAGCGAGCTTGCAGAAGTTTGGTTTTTGCTACGAAATTTTAATTTACCCCAAACATCTTCCTGCTGCTTTGATACTGGTGAAACAATTTCCTGAAATGAAGTTTGTAATTGATCATCTTGCAAAACCCAATATTAAGAATCAGCAAATAACTAATTGGCAGGAAAATATCATGTTAATGGGTCTTCAAAAAAATGTGTATTGTAAAGTAAGCGGTATGGTTACTGAAGCAGATTGGAAGGGTTGGAGGTCTACAGATTTTGATATTTATCTTACTATTGTAAAAGATGCTTTTGGCATGGATCGATTGATGTATGGGTCTGATTGGCCTGTTTGTTTAGTTGCTACGAATTATAAACAGCAATTAACTATTTATGAACAGTTTTTTAGTGATTGCACAGATTCTGAAAAGGCAAACCTTTTTGGAAACAATGCAAAACGATTTTATCAAATTTAAAATTTCAGAAGATGAACTTACAACTTGCTAATAAAGTGATCATTGTTTCTGGTGCTGCCAAAGGGATTGGCGCGGGCATTGTAAAACTACTCGCTGCTGAATCTGCCATCCCGATTATTGTCGGAAGAAATGAAGCTGATAACCTGAAATTATTGGCAGAAGTGGAAACAGCTGGGGGCAAAGCATGGCAATTCACAGCTGAATTATCTGATCCAAATGCTTCACTTGAAACAATCAACACAGTTTTGAAAAAATTCGATCGAATTGATGGTTTGGTTAATAATGCGGGCATGAATGATGGTGTTGGTTTAGAACATGGCAACTACGAAGGCTTTATGAAAAGTTTACATCGAAACTTGGTACATTATTATTTATTGGCGCATCACGCGCTTCCCTCTTTGATTAAGAGTAAAGGTGCCATCGTAAATATTAGTTCAAAAACAGCCGAAACGGGTCAGGGGAATACTTCGGCATATGCTGCTTCAAACGGAGGTAGAAATGCCCTAACAAGAGAGTGGGCAGTAGAATTACTGAAATATCAAATTCGGGTAAATGCAGTGGTTGTTGCTGAATGTATGACTCCTCAATATGAAAAATGGATTAAAACCCTTTCTAACCCCGAAGAAAAACTAAAAGAAATTACTTCGAAAATACCTCTTGAAAACAGAATGACAACCCCTGAGGAAATTGCCAATATGGTAGCTTTTCTATTGTCATCTGTATCCAGCCATACTACTGGTCAGATCATTTATGTGGATGGGGGTTATGTGCATCTTGATAGAGCATTGGCAAATGCCTAGTCGAAATCTACTGAATTAGCACAATAAAAATCTGTGCTGGCCGTTCTTGAAAAGGATGGACAAGTATGCGCTAAAAAAGCCTAAATACTAGAATATTCGTAACTTTACAGAATAAGTTAATGGGTTAATTTTTGCCTATTCTTTTTCTGCTACCCCAATGTTACTCTTGAATACTGATTCATTGACAAGGTAAAATGTGTTGGTTCAATTAGTAATTGCAGTTTATTTCAAATAAAGGAATATTCAAGCATTTAGTAATTCGATTAAAAAAAAATTGTGAATAAAATTGTACGATATTTTATTTATTCATTGTTTGGCTTAACTCTATTCATTTATCAAGAAGTGAAAGGGCAGACCTCAACCTGTGATAGATTTCTGTTTCAAAAAGATACGATTATATGTCCGGGTGTTTCTGTGTTACTCAATCTTGTTCCTGCGCCTGCTCCTGATTCTGTTTTACCAGGTGTATGGAAACAATTAATTCCCGGATCTGGGATCGACTCTGTTTTATTTAATATCAAACCATTTGGGTACGATAAGGTTAATCAATATCTCTATAGCATCATACATCAGCAAATTATTCGGTACGACTTAAAAAATAAATCAATTGCTGCCATCAATGCTACAAATTGGCCTGGTGATTTTACAGAATTCGTATTTGATAATACCAATAATAGATTATTATACTGGAGAGGTGGCCGCGATAGCGTATATGCAATCTCTGCTGCTGGTGGTAGTTGGTCATTGATTGGAGCCGGAGCAATCGATCGCGAATCTTTTGGGGCTTCCTCTTATTGGAATCCCATTTCACAACAACCGGGTTTCTATGGTGGTTTTGGCTATAACCAGATGAAGAGCTGGATTTATGAAAATAATTTGAGTAGTTGGTCTTTAAAAAAATCTAATCCACTGATAGATTCAGTGCCTCCAAAAGGTGGAGATCTGGTAGCTGCCAATGCAAATGGAACCAAACTTTATTTGTTTGCTGGACAAGGTAGTTATAGCGGCAATGAATTAGATGGTATTTGCAACCTGGGAAGTCCCTGGGCTAGTCAGTCTGGTATGTATTGCTGGTTAAAAGATCTTTGGGAATTGGATTTGCTAAACTATAGTTTCAAAAACATTTTACCAGTAAATAACGCTTCAATTAAATATCAGGGTGCAGTAGGGTATGACTATGATAAATCTCGATTTTTTCTATTTGGAGGTTTTCAACCTACCGGAAATTATTTGCAGAATCAAACGCTACCTAACACTAATAAAACTTTTCGATTTAGAACCGGCATTGATGCAGGCTTTTTGGAATTCAAAGGACAGGGAGATCAGCCCCCTCCTGCCTTGGGTTATGGTATGAACGGAGTTACCTATTACGACCAAATAGGAAAAAGAATGATCTGGGCTAGGTATGATGGTATTTGGGCATATTATCCAGATTCAACTAGTATTCCACTTAATCTTCAATCTTATACATGGTCTACTGGCGATACCCTCTCGTCCATCACTGTAAATCCAACTGTAACTTCATCTTTTAAAATAACTCGAACAAGTGGTGGCTTTGTTTGCTCCGATAGTATTTTAATTACGGTTCAATCGATGCAGACCACACTATTGCAAACAGTTAATGTGTGTGGAGATACTGCAATATTAGATGCTGGTACTGGTTTTGATTCGTATAAATGGAGTACAGGCGAAACTGTAAAAAATATTACTGTTAATAAAAATGCGGTGTACGCTGTTACTGTTACAAAAGGGCTATGTACCTCAAAAGATAGTAGTACGGTTCAATTGGCATCGCAAGTATTTGATTTTATAGTGAAAGCACAAAAAGATTCTGTTTGTAATGCTGAATCTGATACGTTGAATGTAATATCTCCTCAATCAGGTGTTGATTATTCATGGTATTTACCAGCAAGTTCCATAAAAATAAATTCGGGAATTTATTATGGACTAAGTTCTGTTTTTAAAAATAGTAGCTATGTAATTGTAGGAAATTCTATTCCGGCTAGTTGCCCTTCAAAATCTGCAACAGTTCAAATTATGGTAAGACCCAAAATTGGAAAACCTTCCCTAAAATTAGATTCTTTAGGAGCAACTACTATTGTGGTTAGTTGGAACGCCATTCCAGATGCTACATCTTATTTAATCAGCCTCGATAATGGATCCAGTTTTCAGTATCCGAGAGATGGAGTATTGGCTTTAAAAGAAGTGATCAGTGGAATTTCAGCTGGACAATTTCAAAAAGTTATTTTAAAAGCATTGGGAAATGTAAGTTGTCAAACCAGCGATACTAGTCAGATTACCGCAACTACTATTAATCCATTTGGAAATGGTATTTATACACCCAATGCATTTACTCCAAACGGAGATGGCAGTAATGATGTATTTAAAGTTTACGGAACTGCAATCAATAGTATTCTATTAAAAATTTACAATCAATGGGGAGAAATGATCTTTAGCTCTACTGATTTGTCAATTGGCTGGGATGGAAATTATAAAGGAAACAAAGCACCTGCCACTGTGTATACTTATACGTTAGAAGCAAAGATGCAAGATGGTACAGACATTGTAAAAAAAGGAACCTTTACTTTAATTCGATAAATGAAATAAAAGATTAATCATATTTCCTAATGCGCAAATATATCTTATTCATACTTATTCAACTACTCATGATGCATGGCAAAAGTTATGCTCAGGTTGATGCGCATTTCACACAATTTTTTGCTTACCCACAATGGCTAAATCCCGCATTTACTGGAGCCATGAATGGAAGTTATCGCGTAACAGGAAATTATAGAAAGCAATGGCCAAGTCTTACTTCAGCACTACTTTCACAAGGTATCTCTGCAGATATTTCACTGCCAAGAAATTTCGGATTGGGTGTTACGTTGTTTAATCAAAAAACTGAAGATGGAGGATACCATTATACCAGTGGATATTTATCTGTTTCCTATCAGGTTCATCTTTCGCAATATCAAATATTAGCCAGCGGATTTCAAATCGGGTTTTTAAATAGGAGGGTTGATCCAGGAAATTTTCAATTTGGAAATCAATTCAATCCTTTAATCGGTTTTGATCCTACAATTCCGTCTAATGAAATTTTCTCATACCCTACCGCTACATCATTGGATGGAAGTTTTGGTTTGTTATATTTTGATGGCGACCCTAATCATACTCTTAACCCATTTTTGGGTTTTAGTGTATATCATCCTACTGAACCAGAAAACCGCTTTATTTCAAGTGCCAATAGTAATAAAATACCTATTCGATATTCATTTCATGCAGGTTTCAGGATTCATATGAATGATCTAGTAGATGTGATGCCAAATGGTATTTTTTTAAGTCAGGGTGGAACTAATGAATTCATTACGGGTCTATCCTTTAATGTAAAATTAGATCCTTATAAAGACCTGATTTTTGGTGGAAACTATCGTATCAACGATGCTATTGCTCCAAATGTGGGAATTCATATAAATGGTTTAACAGTTGGGTTTAGCTATGACTTTAATACTTCACAAATCAAAACTGCTTCTACCAATAATGGAGGATATGAACTGTCTATTAGTTTTGTAAACCCGAAAAAAACACCTGTCACAAAATTTGTATGTCCAAGACTCTAATAAATAAATATATCATTCTAACTATATCGGCATTGCTGGCTACAATGACTGGTACAGGATATATTTGGGCTCAGTCTGCTCAAAAAATTGAGCGAAAAGCTGATGAGAGTTTCAAGAATAAGAATTATTATAATGCAGCAATTTTGTATTCTACCATTCTGTATGAAACACCTATTTCTGAAAATTCAGAATCATTGGTTTTCCCTACTCAGTCTTACACAAAAACGGCAATTCATAAGATTAAAGAATCAAGTATTAATCGTGTTACATATAAATTAGCCGAATCTTATCGATTATATGAACACTATCAAGACGCTGCTATTCAATACCAACAATATATTACATCCAGAGATCCACAATTCCCATTAGCTGAATTATGGTATGGGTATTGCTTGCTCGCTAATAATGATCCGCAAAAAGCGATGTTGTCTTTTCAATCTTTTTTAAAGAAATATCATACTAAAGATAGTTTTGTTGATAAAGCCCTTCAGGGAATTGCTTCTTGTAATTTGATACTATCCAGTAATTCTCAAAAACCAGTGGCTACCATTGCCAAAATGCAAACTACTTCTTCCGAAGACGGTTCAAATTTTGCTTTAGAGAAGTTGAATGAAACTGATTTTTGGTTTTCTAGTTCAAGAAGTGAAACAAATAAAAGTCAGCAAAAAATTTATCCATTACGTCTATATCAAGGCAAATTCAAAAACGGTTCCATAGGTAAAGCAATAGAGCAAATTGCCGACAATGTAAATATGGCTGCTAATTCGTTTTCAAGCGATGGAAATACAGTTTACTTAACTGCCTGGAAAGAAGAACTTAAATCTGGCATACAACCTTTTGCTATTTATTATATGAAGCGGCTAGATGCCAGATCTAAATGGTCAAATCCAGTGATGTTGCCATCTCCAATAAATGTAAAAGGGTTTCAATCTAAACAACCATTTCTTACACCGGATGGGAAGTATCTTTTATTTTCTTCAAATCAACCAGGTAGTATGGGAAAATATGATTTATGGATGATTGCGATGGAAGGAGAGAAACCAATTGGTAAGCCGATGAATTTGGGATCTAATATTAATACCACAGGGAATGATGTAACACCTTTTTATAACCCGGAAGAAAGCAAACTTACTTTTAGTACTGATGGTAGATTGGGAATAGGTGGATTAGATATTTTTGAAACTACGGGTTCTATCACGCAGAACCAATGGACTAATGCAATAACGCATTTAAGTGCTCCTTATAATTCTGTAAAAGATGATGAATATTTTAAACCCTATGGTGCAGATACGAGTTATTTGAGTTCAGACAGGCAATCAACTTGTTGTTTAGAAATCTTTAGAACGGTTAAAATTAAAAATATTGATTCTGTAAAAATAGTTGTACTTAAAACCGATACAGTAAAAACGGATATAGTAAAATCTGATACAGTAAAAACAGATACCATAAAATCAATTTTAGTTCTTAAAAAAACAGAACCAGAGCCAATAGTAGAGAAGGTAAAAGAAGCTGAAACAGCAGAGAAACGTTTTATGGACTCTATAAACGCTATCACATTTATTAGAAGAAATGTATACTATAATTTTGCAAGTGCAAAAGTGAGAACGGAAGACTTTTCTCAATTAGATGAAATCGTATCTGTGTTAGAGAAAAATCCGGAATTAAACATTCTTGTTGCCTCCTTTACCGATTGTAAAGGCTCATTAGAAGCTAATATTCGTTTATCCAGAAAAAGATCTGAATCTGTTAGGTGGTACTTAATGAGCAAAGGAATTGCTACTTCAAGAATTAATATAGACTTCTTTGGAAAGGAACATTTTATTATGCAATGTAAAGAAGACACTACTTATAATACTGGTAAGCAATTAGCAAATAGAAGATCGGATCTGATTATAACTAAAGGCACAAAACCTAAATGGATTCCTTCTGGTAGAGAATTAGATATAACCAAAATAACACCTGATTCAAATTACCATTCTCCGGAGTTTTATGCAATTACTAGAAAATTGAATTTGGATATTGATACAGATATAGTCCAACCAACTGTATTGATACCAACTGTAGAACAACCCGCTGTAATTCAACCAACTGTAGTGAAGCCTATACCTATTGCTGTTAAGGCAATAAAAGTGGAAGCAAAAGTTGAAAAAATTCCATTAATCACAGAAACGGCTAGAGTCAAAAAAACCGAATTGCCTGTAAACAATAAAATACAAATGATTGAGATGTTGGACATGACTCCGAGACTTAAAGAATCGGATATAATCAATGAAATGACAAAAAGGATCCCTAAAAAGCCTTTACAGATTTTTTCAACATCCGATTTTGTGCGAATTGATTTATATGATAACGGGGTTTTCGATTATGATACAGTTTCAGTTATTTTCAATAAGCAAATCCTTGTGTATAAAGAACTGCTGCAGGTAAATAAACCGATTAGCTTTTTTGTGAAACTAGATAATGACCAAACTAAAAACGAAATGATCTTCTTTGCTGAGAATCTTGGATTAACCCCTCCGAATTCTGCATTGATGGTAATCACTGATGCTGATAATAAAAGAACGGAAGTTAGCGTGTCGAGCGACTTAAATACGAATGTGGTGATTTATTTTATTAAACTTAATAAAAGCCAGAAGAAGTAACCCTTTAAAATCTGGTACATCTTACTTTGTCTATAGAAGTATTCCTGATTTTTAGGAAGTCGATATATGAAATGGTTAATTCCAAGCCGCCTCTCCAATTTGAAGCAACATTTAGTTTTGATACATTGATATCATAACTTATACCTACATTAAAATGACTGAGACCAATATTTACAGCCGGAATAATAGCGTCGCCCCATCTTAGAAAACTGCCAACATATAAAATGTCTGGTTCAGCATTGTTATATTCCCTTATGTTTACGCCATATAGCATTCCACCTAAAAACTGTCTGTTTCCACCTTGTGCAAAATAATCTGCAAAAGCCTTGATATGATTCTTGAATCCAAATTGTGTATGCAAACCCGTATTAATGGAATATTTTGGAGGTATGGCATCTGGCACTGATCCAGTTGTAGATTTTATGGTTGGATTTGTTACATGCGTCATACCTGTGGCGATATAAAAATTGGTACGTGCATTGATGTTAGTACTAAAACATAATCCACTCGAAAGATCCCAATAGGAATAACCCGTATTCACAATAGGTTGTGCACTTGGGTTAGATGGATAATAAGCACTATTTCGATACTGATCTCCCAGAATTAATTTTGAAGCATCAAAATGACTGGAAACAATACCAAACATAAATGCCCCGGATAAATAGGTATCTCTATTTCCACTAAGTGATTTATGAAAATTCAAGGCTGGTTTAAATTGAGTTCTTTTTAAGCTAATATCACCAGCAGCATCTACACTCATTTGAGAGGATAATGTGAGGTAGTCGTCTTTTTCATTTACCGGGATTTTATATTCAATACTCAGCGAAGTTGTTCGGAATGGCACAGTGATGCTTGACCATTGATCACGATAAGCAGTAGATACTCTTAAATCGCCAGTAAATACACCTGCTAATGCTGGGTTTCTAAGAATAGGTTGTTCATAGAATTGTGAAAAAGTAAAATCTTGTGCTAGGCCGCTTTGGTAACAGCCAAACATTAAGATTATATACATTAAATACTTTCTCATCTTCCTATTATTTTAATACAGCTACATTTCCTTTAAAAGTAGCAGGGATCCCTTTTTCACAAATTGCTTCACATATATATATAAATACATCTTGAGAGGCTGCTTTGCCCCTTATTTTACCATCCCAGCCATTTGAAGGATCTCCTGGGAAGAAATTGGTTCTTTCAAAAACCAATTCACCCCAGCGACTATAAATTTTAAAACTCTTAATTATCTTAATTCCCGAGCCTTGAATAAATAAAATATCATTGATTCCATCTCCATCTGGCGAAAAAGCATTTGGGATAAATATTTCAGAATTCGGACAGAATGTTTTTATGGCAATGGTATCAACAGTATTACATCCATACATGTTTGTAGCAGTACAAATTATTTCTGCATCATTAAAAACTTTGGCAATTGTTGTTTGACAATTATCGCAAGTGAAAATGGCATTACCCGTCCACTTCCATCTACGTATATTTTCTAGTTGAGTGCTATTGGGGACTAACATGAATTGAACACCCGCTTGTACTGCAGTATCTGGGGAAAGCCTAAATAATGTGGGTTCTCCAACTACCAATTTAATTTTTGCGGTATCCCTAAAACATGCATGATTATCTCGTCCAATAACAGTATAAGTTGTGCTATATTTTGGCGAAGCAACAGGATTTCCTGTATTGTAATTACTTAATCCAGCATCTGGTAACCAGGTATAACTCTCTGCACCATGAATGGTTAAATTAATAGAAGATCCCACACAAACCGTATCCAGCAATTTTGCTTGAATTTTAAAAGGTTGAACAACCTTCACACTTGTATTAACTATCTGGCTACAACCATATTGATTATATCCAATTACACTATAACTGCTATTAGTACCTGGAATAATTTTAATTGTTTCACAAGAATTACAAACGATATTGTTTTGTTGATCCATCCAGATATAATTCATTGCACCAGTTGCAATTAAATTTAGCGTATCTCCTTTGCATACAAAATTGTCGGAAGGAACCACCAGATTTGGTAAGGGATGTATGGTTAATGATTTATAGGTACTGTCGTAACAATTATTTATAGTGGAAACTAAAAGTTTAATCGTGTATTTGCCTTCACTAAAATATTGAACTGTTACAACACTATCTTTTGCATTAATTCCATTTCCTAAATTCCATAAAATTGAGAATATACTATCCTTCGAATTTAAATTGGATGAGAGTTGCATTAACTGACTTTTACAAGCTTCGTTTATTGCATTGATATTTACTTTAGGAACTGAGAACACTTTAACTTGAAAATTTGCATTTGTTGTAGCAATACATCCTGTATTACTTTGAACTGTTAAGCTAATTTTATTTTGACCAGCCAGAGGGTATGTTTTACTATAGTTTTTTGAGTTGATGGTATCAGCTGGGGCAGAAGACCATTTCCAATTTGCAATTCCAAATAATGCTTTTGAAGCATCCGTAAAGTCATATGTGGTACTTCCACAATTATGAATTGCATTTAACACAAAGTCGGCTTTTATTCGATCTACAATAATTGAAACCGTGCTTGATGATGCGGTACATATACCATTGTCGATTGTCCATTTTAACTCATATTCACCTGGAACAAGTCCATTCACAACTGTATTAGAAAGCGTTGCATCATTGAAATAGATATCAGATGGTCCCTTTGTCATTGTCCAAATTCCCTGACCATTTAATGGGGTATTGGCAAACAATTGAGAGGAGGTATTTGAATTACAGATTACTTGATTAATCCCTGCATTTGAGGTGGTTACAGATTGAACTACATAGATAATTACCGTATTGCTATATTGAATAGTGCATGCCGTATTTTTTACCAATGCCCTATAAAGAGTGGTTTTATGCAATTGCACATATTGTAGAATATTTGCAGTGCTTTCTATAATTTCCCAGTTATTTCCATTATCAATAGAATACTCCCAATGTAAAATACCACCTGTATTTCCAAAGAGTTCAATGCTACCGCTATTGTTATTGAAACAAACAGAAGTACGTCCTTTTATTTTACCTGCAATGGTTGGTATGCTAATAGCAACAGCAATATTGTTTGAATAGTCTGATGCGCAAACGCCACTTTGTACCAAAACCCTAAATAAAGTAGGTGTTGTTAGGTTAGAAAAACGATAACTGCTGCTAGTATAGTTGATGATGCTCCAGGTTTTTCCAAAGTCCTCAGAATATTCCCAATGAATTATGTTGCCGGTAAAACCTGTTAAATTAATTGAACCACTATTATAACTTGCACAAACAAGTGTATCTGTGGAAGAAAGTATTCCAGGTTTTGTAATTTGATTCACGGAAATATTTACCTCGTTACTATACAATGAATTGCATGTTCCATTTTGTACCAAGGCCCTGAATTTTGTATTGCTTTTTAAATTTATATAGTTGTAGTTATCACTATTAGATTGAATGATTGTCCATTTATTGCCATTGTCGATAGAATATTCCCATTGAACAATCACTCCTCTAAAAGCTGATAAAATTAATTTTCCACTATTTGCATCACTGCAAACAAATTTATCCGCCACCAAATTACCCGCAATGGTATTAGGATGTATGAGAATTTGAACGGTGTCTTTGGATTCTGAACACAAAGTATTTGTAATGGTCCAAATAAATTGATAAGTACCTGGAACAAGTCCTGAAACAATTGTATTGGGATCTGCAAGATTATTAAAACTAACAGTAGATGGATTACTGGAAAGTGAAGACCAAATTCCTGTACCAGAACTTGCCGTATTTGCAGCCAGTGTAGTAGATGAAATGCTACAAAGATTTTGGTCTAAACCTGCATTTGCAATAGTTACAGGTTGAAGTACCTGAATATTTACA
The DNA here is from genome assembly GCA_025363385.1 of Bacteroidota bacterium. GTDB lineage: Bacteria > Bacteroidota > Bacteroidia > Chitinophagales > Chitinophagaceae > Sediminibacterium. Next base: position 11,965 of record JANYEA010000138.1, read on the forward strand.
ATATTAGAATAAATAGGAGAACATATATTATTTTGAACTAGTGCTCTATAATTTGTAGTCTTGTTTAAATTACTGTAAGCATAGGTATTACTTGTTGCACTAATAATATTCCAACTTGTACCATTATTGATGGATGATTCCCATTGGATAATGGCGCTGTTTGATCCAGAAAGGTTGAGGGTATTTCCATTTGTATTTGCACAAACAATTGCATCTTGTGACAGATTACCTGCGATTGTTGAAGTATAAACTGTAACCTGAACTGTATCTTTAGAATCAGTACAAAGTGCATTAGAAATGGTCCAAACGAATTGATAATTTCCAGTTGTTAAGCCTGATACGGAGCTGTTTGGGTCATTAGGATTGGTAAAATTTAAATTACTTGGATTTCCTACAATTGCAGTCCATGTTCCAGTTCCAATTACTGCTGTATTTGCAGAGAGTGTAGTAGTTGTTTCATTACATAATTTTTGATCAAGGCCAGCATTTGCTACTGTTACAGCTTGTAAAACTGTAATGGTAACCACATTACTAAATAGGATAGGGCAGGAAGCATTTTTCACCTCAGCTCTGAATTTTGTAGTAAAGGGTAAATTAGTATACACAAAACTATCTTTATTGGCGGTGTTGGCTACTGGATACCAGTTAAGACCATTATCAAGTGAATAGTTTCCAGCTAAAATAGAACCTGTATACCCGTTTAAGTGTAATGTGCCAGAATTGTTATTAGCACAAACCGTATTGGAAGAAACAATGGTTCCCGGAATAGTTGGAGAATCAATGGTAATATTTACAGTATCCACAGAGTTATTGCAACTGCCATTGGAAATTGTCCACACAAATTGGTAGCTTCCAATAGTAAGACCAGATACTATTGCTGAAGGATCTTTTATATTACTAAAAGTTGGCGTACTCGGACCTCCCGGAAGATAGCTCCAGGTTCCGGTTCCAGAACTTGGTCTATTACCATATAACTGAATGGTACTCGTATTACAAATACTGCTGTCTTTTCCAGCATTCGCATTTGTTACAGCATTTAAAATGGTAACAGTTGCTGCAATTCCAGAATATAGTGATAAACCAACACCGTTTTTAACTAGTGCTCTGTAAAAAGTAGTGATAGTAAGATTGCTATATTGGATAGTATCCTGATTAGTTCCAACAGTTCTTGAAATGATATTCCACGTGCCTGAATTTGCTGTGCTGTCTTCCCATTGTAAAATATTTCCAAAATATCCATTCACAGAAATATAGCCACTATTTAATCCGGCACAACCAATAGTATCTATCCCAACAAAACCAGGATTAGTAGGGGGCTGCACTGTAACAATCATAATGCTTTCAGAAGGAGGGCAAATGCCATTTGTGATTGTCCATTTTAAAT
>JANYEA010000161.1 GCA_025363385.1 Bacteroidota bacterium
AACCGTAAAGATTTTGGATTAACATGGAGCGGTGTTACAGAAGCCGGTGGTATAGTGGTAAGTGACGAAGTAAGAATTATAAGTGAAATTCAGTTGATAGAACAGGCATAGTTTTTTCGGGTCAATTGTAAAAAATTGATATAAAAAAATGTCACTTTATTTTAATGTGACATTTTTTTTATTGATGTGTTGTTGCATGTTTTACAACACAAATAAATTTTAATGGAAGGGCGATAAACATTAACTCATCACCCAGGCAATACAGTTATTATTAAAAAATAAAAGATGCACCTGAAGTATAATCGGGTTATTTTTTAAAACGGTACAATAGGCAATACCACTATTACCTGTTAAAGAAATTTTATCAATATGCAGCTGTTCTTTAAAATCAACCTCGCCATCGCCATACCATTTATATAAAGATTCTTTGATGCTCCATGCTGCTGTAAGCAGCGAATCATGCAGCAGCTCAATGGAAGAATCTTCAATTGCCTCAATGATAGCCTGTTCCTTATTGGATAAAAACTTATGTTTTACCCTTGCAACTTTTTCAGTTACCATCTCAATATCTACCCCAACTCTTTTAGTACTGCTTACCATTACGGCTGCATAATGGCCGCAATGTGAAATGGAGAAGTGATATGCTTCATTTTCCAAAAAAGGTTTTCTTGTATCTGCAATCCGTATCAGCATATATGGAAAATCTGGATATAATTCTTTTAATAAATACCTGCCGGCCAGGTGTTGTAGCTGTTTATGCGGATGTGTGATTTCTGTTTGCAATGGAACATATCGTAAAAAAAAACCTTTTTCTTCGGCTATATGCCAAACACCTAATTTTGTTGTAAGGTTGATATTTTGTTGATAAACGAGCGGCATTACAAAAATTGAATTGAAGGTTTGGTTATCGAATATTTTATTTTTACAAAATAACAATTAAACATTTTTATACAACAATTTATTACAATCAATGATCCTTAGCGACACAAGAATTTTAGAAGAAATAGCAAGTGGTACCATCAAAATTGAACCTTATACAAGAGATTGCCTTGGAAGCAACAGTTACGATGTGCATTTGGGAAAATACCTGGCCACTTATATAGACAAAGAACTTGATGCCAAAAAGCATAATACCATTCACCATTTTGAGATCCCAGACGAAGGGATATTATTGCTGCCTCATGAATTTTACCTGGGCGTTACAGAAGAGTATACCGAAACACATGCACATGTTCCTTTCTTAGAAGGTAAGTCTTCTACTGGCCGTTTAGGCATCGATATCCATGCTACAGCTGGTAAGGGTGATGTGGGTTTCTGTGGTAACTGGACTTTAGAAATTTCCGTAAAGCAACCCGTTCGTGTGTATTATGGTATGCCGATTGGTCAGCTGATTTATTTCCCGGTGGATGGAGAAATTGAAGTGAAATACAATCAAAAAGGAAATGCCAAATATAGCGGTCAGCCCAACCGTCCTGTAGAAAGCATGATGTGGAAGAATAAGTTCTAATTAGATCTTTCCGAATTTTTTCTTGTAAGCAATAAGCCACGCGATTACATCGTCGTAGCTGTCAATTCCAGCTGCTTGTTTATTTAGCTTCAAGTATTGATCATACATGCTATTGAAGGCAGGACTGATATTGTTTTTCCTTTTTATAAAAAATTGCCTGATCTCTTTACGATCTTTACGAACGAGACTATCTAAATAACTTCGATTGTATTTGATCATTTGTTCAAATGCAGGGAAGTCTTTTTCTTTACCATAGAGCAAGATTTCTGCACCCTGAGCATAACTGAATAATTCTAAATACACTGAATATCGGAAATAGGGGTCTTTTGAATGAGAAGCTGTGAGGTACCCCACAAAATTGGCTTCCGATTCGCTGGCATAACCTAATTGATGGGCCATTTCATGACAGGTAATAAATGGTACCATAATTCTGGGAATATCTGACCTCACTTGTGCTTCTCCCGTGAATGGATTGAAATAGCCAGTAAATCCCACAAAATCGCCTATTTGGCTATACAGGCTTTTCTTTACCGTTTGATTTCGATAGGTAAGAAAATGGTAGTTCCGCGATTGATCCTGATAGTTTTTATATGCTTCCCGGTTGATGTTGGTAAAATCCTTCTCAGCCAAGTTGGTATCTTTTAATTGCCTTCTGCAGGCATTTAAGCTATCCATTAAATCCTTTGTAATTTGAACCACTGCTTCTTTCTGATAGGGTTCTGGATCTAAATTAAGCTGATAAGCAATGCCCATCCGATCGTAGTTCAAGCCCCAGATCAGTTTAAAAACGATATATAACCAAAGTAGTTTACGAACCACTATTATTAAGCCCGCACCAAAGTAGTTTACAGTAAATCCCAATCTGAAGCCAGCGATGATCCATCTTATCAGATTTACAAATAATGAAAAGCCTACTAACACATATAAAATATCTCCAATACTAAAAGGGAGATTTCGGGTAATCATTCTAAAGGTATTGCCGATGGCAGGATACCATTGATTGGAATAATATTCCTCTACCTGAAGGCTAAAAAAGGAAAATATGAAGATCAATATGGCTGGGAAAAGCAATAATCCTAGAGAAATAAGTGCTTTTACAGTTATCTTTGCCTCGGCTTTCATAGGTACAAATTTGCGTATTATATCTGTTATTCAGCACTGTTGATAAATGAATCTCGTTTTAGAGCGATTTTCCTTTGGCAGTTTTGCGTAATTGAACTACCTTTGCGAGCCTTTAAAAAGAGGATATGAGTCATCGGAGGGAATTTGAAATAGCATTTGTGGGTTTGAAACCGGGGATTCATGTATTCGAATATCGAATAGACGATGAGTTCTTTGCACACTATGGCGAACAGGATTTTATTAATCTCGATGCCAATGTGAAGCTGAATTTGGAAAAAAATTCCGGATTCATGCAATTGAAATTCGACATTGACGGAGCGGCTAATGTAGATTGTGATCGTTGTGGAAACCTTTTACCTATGCAGCTTTGGGACGAATTCAACATTGTCGTAAAGTTGGTGGAGGATCCAGAACAAATGAATGAGTCGGAAGAAGATCCTGATATTTATTATATCAGCAGGGGCGAAAGTCATTTGCATTTAGCAGATTGGATTTTCGAGTTCATCAACCTAAGTTTTCCTTTACAGAAAATGTGTAAGGAAAATGAAATAGGCGGACCAAAATGCAATTTGGAAGTATTAGAAAAGTTGCGAAAAATGGAAGAGGAAGCAAACAGGGATACTACCCCAAATACGGTATGGAAGGGTTTAGATCAGTTTAAAAACTTAGAATAATTTTTTTTGATATTATAAATTTCGAATTATGCCAAATCCTAAACGCAGACATTCTCAGCAACGTAGTGCTAAGAGAAGAACACACTATAAGGCTCAGGAAGTGACCCTAAGTAAGGACACAACCACAGGAGAATTACATGTACGCCATCGTGCGCATGTGAGCGAAGGCAAATTGTTCTACAAAGGAAAGTTAGTAGCAGAAAAAGCTCCTCTTAAAGCATAACCTTTTAGTTCCAATTTTATCCTTAGCTTACCGCACATGAATATTGGCTTAGACATGATGGGTGGAGATTTTGCACCGCTTGAGGCGGTGAAAGGCTTGAAGCAATTCTTGTCTGTCAATACCAGTGCAGCTACTATATTTTGTATAGGTGATGAAGCCTTGATTCAACCTTTATTGGATGAATACCAGGTTACATCACCTTTACTGCATTTAATACATGCCCCAGAAGTAATTGGCTATCACGAACATCCTACTAAAGCTCTAAAAGAAAAACAGAAATCTTCCATCAGTATCGGATACCATCTGCTGGCTACTGGAAAAATTGACGCTTTTATTAGTGCAGGAAATACCGGTGCCATGCTGGTTGGCGCTATGTTCAGCATCAAACCGATTGAAGGGGTGGTGCGCCCCTGCGTTTCGGGCGTTGTTCCAAAATCGAACGGAGAAACGGGTGTTATATTGGATGTAGGTTTAAATGCCGATTGCAAGCCGGAGCTCTTGAATCAGTTTGCGTTATTGGGCAGTTTATACGCACAGCATATCTTAAAAGTAAGCAATCCCAAAGTTGGCTTATTAAATGTGGGGGAAGAAGAAGGCAAGGGTAATATCTTATCGCAAGCCACATTCCCACTCCTCAAAGAAAATACACAGATCAATTTTATCGGCAATATGGAAGGCCGTGATATTTTCACTGAAAAAGCAGACGTCATTGTTTGCGATGGTTTCACAGGAAATATCATCTTGAAAATGGCAGAAAGCGTGTACGACTTAGCCGCCCTCCGCAATTTTGATCAGGATGCCTATTTTAATCGTTTTCACTACGAAAACTACGGTGGCTCACCGGTTCTAGGTGTAGCAAAACCCGTAATCATTGGCCACGGCATCAGCAGCCTCAAAGCATTCAGCAATATGCTAGGCCTAGCCGTACAAATGGTTCAATCTGATATATGCAGCAAAATGGCAGAGAGTTTTAAAGCCAATAATTAATCTTCTACTGTCGTTAGTTTTAGTGATTGATATTCCATTTTTCACTTTTATCTTTTATCTTAACATTTACCCACCTCTGCCCCTCCCAGGAGGGGATGACTAGGCATTTTTTCCTCCATTCCTCACTTCTCACTGCTCACTCCTCACTTGTTTTAACCACTCATCATAAAGCAAAAAATTCTTTTTTAGCCCCCCATTTCTCTGAAAGGCCTGATTTTACTGCATTCCAAAGCAAAACACATTATTTTAGTAAGACTATTACTATCCTTTCTATGGTATTATGTATTGCATAGTTCTAAAAAAGCCCTTATCTTTGTTCTATCAAAGTAAAAAAACAATCACAACAAAAAAACAATTTTATGAAAAAGTTCCTTTTTAATTTACAAGTAATCGCCATTTTAGCTTTTGTTCCAGCAATCACCTACGCTTATTTGCATACCGATACTGCAAAAGATAACAATACCGTTAAAATAGAAAACACCAACGACATGAGTGGTAAACATCAAACAACCGGCGTGATTCGTTTAATCAGTGGCCTATAAGTTTTGAAAGTTGAATTATTCGCCAAACACTCGAAATGAGAGTGTTCAAAACTATATCTTTGTCGCAAACAAGTGTTAGTTTATGTGGTTGAATAATATCCTAGAAACAATTGGTAATACCCCATTGATTAAGATCAACAAGATTACCAAAGATTTACCTGCAACGGTTTTAGCCAAAGTAGAATACTTCAACCCCGGTAACAGCATCAAAGACCGCATGGCTTTAAAAATGCTGGAAGTAGCAGAAAAGGAAGGTAAAATTAAACCTGGTGGAACCATCATTGAAGGCACTAGTGGAAATACGGGAATGGGCTTGGCTCTTGCCGCAGTAGTGAAAGGCTACAAATGCATTTTCACCACTACCGATAAACAATCGAAAGAAAAAGCGGATATACTCAAGGCTGTAGGCGCAGAAGTAATTGTTTGCCCTACCAACGTAGAACCGTCCGACCCTCGCTCCTATTATTCAGTATCGAAAAGACTCGCAACCGAAGTTCCCAACTCCTGGTATGTGAATCAATACGATAACCTCGCGAATCGATTGGCGCATTATGAGCAAACCGGCCCTGAAATCTGGGATCAAACCGAAGGAAAAATCACCCATTTAGTGGTGGCAACCGGCACCGGTGGCACCATCGTTGGCACGGCAAAATACCTCAAAGAAAAAAATCCGAACATTCAAATCTGGGCCATTGATAGTTTTGGCTCCCTACTCAAAAAATATTTCGAAACCGGCGAAGAAGATCAGAAGGAAGTGTATCCGTATATATCAGAAGGTTTTGGCGAAGATTTTGTGCCTGCCAACTATGATATGAGCGTAATAGATCTGTTCGAAAAAGTAACTGATAAAGATGGCGCAGTAATGGCCCGACGCATTGCTAAAGAAGAGGGACTATTCTGTGGATACAGCGCTGGCAGCTGCTTACAAGGCGTGATGCAATTGAAAGACCATTTGAAAAAAGAAGATGTGGTGGTTTGTATTTTTCACGACCATGGTAGCAGGTATGTAGCAAAAATTTATAACGATGAGTGGATGATGGAGAGAGGTTTTTTAGATGTGAAAACCTTCAAGGATATTGTAAGTGGAAGAACCAGTCAACGTTTAGTAACTGTAGCTCCTACCGATACGGTATCTCGGGCAGTAGAATTAATGAAAAAATATGATATCGAACATATCCCGGTAATCTCAAATGCTGAATTGGTTGGTGCGGTTAGTGAAACCGGATTATTCATGAAAGTATTTAGTAACCCTGAAATCAGAAATGAATCTGTGGCTTCTGTTTTAGAAGCGGCCTATCCCATCGTAGCGTTTGATACACCTGTTGAAAGACTGGGCAGTTTAATTACCAAAGAAAATGGTGCAGTATTGGCTAAAGATGATAAAGGTGATTTTCATATTGTAACAAAATACGACGTGATTCAAAGTCTTGCCAAATAATGATTCACATCAATCGATTGATGTGCATAGCGTTTAATCTGCTCAAAGCTAACAAACGTTTGGGCTATATTTTGTATATTTACAACTCCTAATTCGCAATAAATTATTTTAAATAAAACCACATACTAATCATGAGTAAATACAGAGCCGGGGTGTTATTTGGTGCAGAACTTGAAGCCCTCTATAACGATGCTAAAGAAAACAATTTTGCAATTCCTGCAGTAAACACCATTGGTACAGATACCATCAATGCTGTTTTAGAAACCGCAGCAAAAGTGAATTCTCCTGTGATGATACAATTCTCTAATGGTGGTGCACAATTCATCGCTGGTAAAGGAATGAAAAACGATCAATTACAAGCAAATATTCAAGGTGCAATCTCAGGAGCTTTACACGTACATACATTGGCAAAACATTATGGTGTTCCCGTTGTTTTACACACTGATCACGCTGCTAAAAAATGGTTACCATGGATCAGCGCTTTAATTGATGCTGGTGAGCAATTTCATAAAGAAAAAGGACAACCATTATTCAGTTCTCATATGTTGGATCTTTCTGAAGAACCCATTGAAGAAAATATTCAAACCTCAGTTGAATTCTACAAAAGAATGGCTCCACTGGGTATGAGTATTGAAATTGAACTAGGTGTTACAGGTGGTGAAGAAGATGGCGTTGACAATAGCGACGTTGAAAACGATAAATTATATACTCAACCTCAGCATGTAGCTTATGCTTATGAAGAACTAGGAAAGGTTGGTAAATTATTTACTGTGGCTGCTGCTTTTGGTAATGTTCATGGAGTTTATAGCCCAGGTAACGTTCAGTTACGTCCTGAGATTTTACACAATAGCCAAGAGTATATTCAAAAACAATATGGTACTGCAGAAAAACCAGTTTACTTCGTATTCCACGGAGGAAGTGGTTCTCCACAAAACCAAATCCGCGAAGCTATTAGCTATGGTGCCATCAAGATGAATATAGATACCGATATGCAGTGGGCTTTCTGGGAAGGAATTCTTGAATTCTATAAAAAGAACGAAGCTTACCTTCAAAGCCAATTAGGCAATCCGGAAGGTGCTGAAAAACCAAATAAGAAATACTACGATCCTCGCGTATGGTTACGTAAAGGTGAAGAGAGTTTTATTAAGCGTTTAGAAGTAGCTTTTAACGACCTTAACTGTCTGAATAGGAACGCATAAGACTTAAACAGATTGAACCGCCCTGAACTAATTCAGGGCGGTTTTTTTGTGCCCTTGGTTAAAAAAATATTATCTTTCCGCCCCAATTGTAGTATGCTATTATGAAAAAAGAACGTGAAGAAGACCTTGAATCGAATTTAACAGGCGATGAAGCACAGGGAGGAGAAGGGAATCGGCCGAGATGGTTTAAAAGAATCCGTAAGGGTATTTTAACCTCTACTGCAGATAAAAAAGAAACGCCAGAGGGACTTTGGAATAAATGTCCGGAATGTAATTTTATATGTACCACTACCGAATTAAAGGAGAACTTATACGTATGTCCAAAATGTAACTATCATCATCGAATTGGTAGTGAAGAGTACTATGATTTTCTTTTTGATAATAAAGAATACAAAGAATTGTATTCCAATATTAGAAGTAAAGACGCACTCGGCTTTACCGACTTAAAACCCTATCAAAAACGTTTGGATGATATTCATTCCAAAACCGATTTGAAAGATAGTATGCGGGTTGCTGTTGGCACCATTAACGGCGAAGGAATTGTTATAGCATGTATGGATTTTGAATTCATCGGTGGTTCTCTGGGATCTGTGATGGGTGAAAAATTTAGTCGCGCTATCGACTATTGTATTGAACACCGACTACCCTATTTAGTAATCAGCAAAAGTGGTGGTGCACGTATGATGGAGAGTGCTTTTAGTTTGATGCAGTTAGCAAAAACCAGTGGCAAACTCTCGCAATTAAGTGATGCTAAATTGCCTTTTATATCTTTATTAACCGATCCAACATTTGGTGGGATCTCTGCAAGCTTTGGAATGCTTGGCGATATGAATATCGCTGAACCATGCGCCCTGATTGGGTTTGCGGGACCAAGAGTTATCAAAGAAACCATCAAACGCGATTTACCTGAAGGCTTCCAACGCAGTGAATTCTTATTAGAACATGGGTTCTTAGATTTCATAGTTGACAGAAAAGTTTTGAGGGATAAATTGAGTCAGGTGGTTAGTCTTTTAAGAAAATAATCAACCCAATTAAAGCTGCCTTGCAGGCTCGGTATGACGAAGGAAATGAATAATCGGCAGGCTTATTTCAATTATGCTATTGAAGAAAAATTCGTAGCGGGTATTGTATTGATGGGCACTGAAGTGAAATCGATTCGGGAAGGAAAAGTAAGCTTCAATGATTCATTTTGCTTATTCGATAAAGGAGAACTTTGGGTACGAGCCCTCTTTATTGCCTCTTACTCACATGGCAGCGATAACAATCATATTGAAGTACACGACCGGAAATTGTTATTGAATAAAAGAGAATTAAAAAAAATTCAAAACCGAATGAAGGACAAGGGTTATACCATTGTTCCACTGAAAGTTTTCTTCACAGATAAAAATTTAGTGAAAGTAGAAATCGGTATTGGAAGAGGAAAAAAGAACTACGATAAAAGAGAAACCATCAAAGGGCGTGATGTTGATAAAGAGATCAAGCGATTACTCAAAAGATAGTCATTAATCATAACGGGGCTTATTCGGTTCCTTATAATCTAATTGTTCTATTAAGGCCTCAGGAGTTGGATTTTTTGTGATGGAAACTGCAATCTGATAACTCGCTACAATAAAAATAATCGAGGCAATAAATTCGCCAAATCCAATCCAATAGCCCCAAAAGCTATATACAGCGCCCCTTTCAGGATGTTCTGTTTCATAAATTACTTCCGTTTTTTCACCCTGCTTCCAGGAACGTAAATAATAATCAGCCTTCACCCGAAAATTCCGATATCCAATTGAGAATTCAGCCTGGGGAATCGTTTTTCCTGTAGCACTATCTTTTGCTATCAATATGGTTGCTGGAACCCGATCCCCATCAAAATAATCGGGCTGTCGGGTAAATAATACGTAGCAGCCAAAACAGACCAGGTATAATAAGAAGATGCCTTTATACAAGAGATTCAATTTAAAAAAAAGACCTATTGAATTTCCTCAATAAGTCTCTTTCTGGGTTTTATTTTTTACTAATTCGCTAAACTTCTAAAGTCAACCGGTACTAATTTGCTTACCCCCGGTTCTTGCATGGTTACCCCATAGATCACATCCACACAACTCATAGTTTGTTTATTATGTGTTACAATAATGAACTGTGAGTTATCACTGAACTTCTTGATCATCTGAGTAAACTTACCAACGTTGGCATCATCTAACGGAGCATCCACCTCATCCAGAATACAGAATGGTGCTGGCTTAATCAGGTAAATGGCAAACAATAAAGCCGTTGCAGTTAAGGTCTTTTCTCCCCCACTCAATTGTGTAATGGAAGATGGACGTTTACCCTTCGGTTTTGCAACAATATCAATTCCAGTTTCTGCTAAATTGGTGGGATCTACCAGAATCATATCTGCAGTATCTTCTTCTGTAAACAAAGCTTTAAATACTTTCTGGAAGTTTTCACGCACCTTATTAAAAGTATCCAAGAACTGCTGATTGGCGGTAGCTTCTACTTCCTGAATGGTTTGTAACAAACTTTCTTTCGCAGAAACCAGGTCGTTTTTCTGCTCCAAAATAAACTCATAACGTTTTTTCATTTCGGTATAAGCCTCAATGGCAGTTGGGTTAACTTCACCAATATTCTCCAGGCGCTTACGCATCCTGTCGGAATTAGCTTGTAGTTCTTCCACGGCAGTTTCGGTAGCGCGGGGTTGGTCTAAAATGTCATCAAGCTCTACTTTAAATTCAACACTTAAACGTTCTTTCATTCCGGCTAACTGCAGTTTCAGTTCATTGAGCCTGTCTTTTATTTCAGTAACCAGATGATCGATCATTTCCTTGCTCTTCACCTTCATTCTCAAAGTACTTTCCTTTTCCTGCAGAATATTACGCAAGTTGTAATAAGCCTGATCTGCCTCACCCAATATTTTCTCTTCTATTTCTTTATTTCTCAGCAATTCAACCAACTCTTGCTCGGCAACTAATTTTGCATTTTCACTCTCTACGATATTGCCGGATGCGTCAGATAATTGTCTGGTATTTTCTGCAATTTGATTGTGCAGGTCGTTCAATTGATTCTCTTTGAAAACCAATTCTTGCTTGAGGCTAGTGATCTTACTTTGCTGACGTGTTAATTGCAGATTGATATCATTAAACTGTACAGAAGCAAAATTGTACTCCTGTTCAGCCAATTGATAATCTTGCTCCACCATTTTCATTTCCTCTGTGGTAGCAAACAATTGATCATTCAAGCTATTTAAAGCTTCCCGGGTTTCAGCTATGGCCTCTTGCTCGTCTTGCAAACGTTGTTCGATATCTTCTAAGCGCTGCTGACCAGCAGTTTGAGCCATTTGAAGATTCTCATATTTATTACGTGCTGCAAACAATTGATTGGTTAATTGATTGATCTCGTTTTCGGTTTGTTTGATAGCGGTATCTTTCAAACGCTCGTTATAAAGCATTACGTCGTTGTGCTTTATTTTGATCTCGTTCTTCAATGCATTCACTACTGCATCCTGCAGAATGATCTCGTCTTGTAACTTCTCTAAATTTTTAGCACGACCAATTTTTTTGCCTTCAAATAAACCTACGCTTCCACCTGTTAACGTGTATTTACCTTTTACGTATTTACCTGTTTTCTCCAAAACCACCGCACCATTGCTATTGGTTAGTGCTTCTTCATTTTCGGCGATATATACATTACCCAATAAGTAATTGGCTAATTCCTGGTATTGATCATCCACTTCAATCACATCCAATGCCTTGATGGTATTGGCAGGCTGATGTGTGTCAACCTTATTTTCTTTAAACTTGTCTAGCAAAAAGAAATTGGCCTTCCCCTTCTGGTGATTATCTAATAAATGAACTGCTTGTAAACCTTCTTGCAGATCTTTTACCACATAGTAGTTCAAATAAGGTTCTAATACGTTTTCTACTGCAGCACGGAAATCTTCCTGCACATAAATGATATCAGATAAAATTGGCGCTTGATGGTTCCATTCTGGATTCTTATGTAAGAACTTGATACTCTCTGGATATCCTTCCATTGAGTCGATCAGGCTTTTTAATAAAGCAAATTCGTTGCGCTTTGAATCGAGTTTACGGCTTTCTTCAGCTAACTCATTGCGCAATGCTTCCATCTGAGCCTGCGTTTCAAAGATCAGCTCCTTTGTTTTCTCCTGCTCTTCCTGTAAGTTTAGTAAATCTGAACGCCTTGCATCGAGTATAGATTCTTTTTCGGCTAACTCAACTGTTAATTGCTCCAGTTGGTAATGACGGTTTTGTTTTTCATCTATTTGCTGGGTCTGTGCTCGTTGTAGGTTTTGGATACTGGTATCAGCTACCGCTACTTTTTTCTCGGCATCGAACTGACCGCGTTGAATTTGTTGGAACTGTCCCCTCAAAGCATCCACACCTGTTCTGCGTTCATCAAATATGTGGCGCTTATCTTCCACATCCATTTTATAGGTCTCAGCCCTGTCTTGCAAATCCTGCAATTTGGCTTCTTCTTCCCCAACCTGTAATTGTGTATATTCAATGGAATCGCCAATAGTTTTTAACTGACCCGTTGCTTTATCTAAAAACTCTTTTAAACCAGTTTCCTTTTCTTTCAGGTAATGCAATTTCTGGGTAGCCAGATTCTTATCATTTTCCTTGCCTCTCAGATTTTGCAACAAATCATTGAATGCATGTTGCATGGTTTGTAAGGATTTCTCCTTCTCAATAAAACCTAATTTCTCTTGTTCGATGGCAGCTTCATCCGTAGCAATTTCAGCTTCCAGTTGAAACTTTTTATCCGTTTCTAGATTCTGCTGTTCATTTAAATTGTGGTAAGTTATGTTGAATCCTTCCAAAGATGCTTTTGCAAGCTCAATGGAAAGTTCTTTATAATCTTTCTTGATCTCAAAGTACTTTTCAGCCTTTTTTGCCTGATTATCAAGGGTTTTGAGCTGGTTATTAATCTCAAATAGTAAGTCTTCTATACGCGCTAAATCCTGCTCTGTGGCATCCAACTTTGATTTAGCTTCCTTTTTACGGGTTTTGTAAATAGTAATACCGGCAGCCTGCTCCAGCATTCTTCTACGGCTGTTCTCTTTGTCTTTAATAATATCATCCACCATCCCTAATTCAATAATAGCGTAACTATCTGTGCTTACACCAGTATCTAAAAAGAGATTATGAATGTCTTTAAGACGACAGGTAACATCGTTTAAACGATACTCACTCTCCCCATTTTTATAAAATCTACGGGTTACGGTTACGGTACTAAATTCAGTAGGTAATAGATTTTTGGTGTTCTCAAACGTAAGACTCACTTCTGCCAAACCACTGGCGCTCCTTGTTTTACTTCCGTTAAAAACCAATGCCTCCAAGTTTTCACTACGTAGTGCGGATATTTTTTGTTCTCCAATAACCCAACGAATACTATCGATGATATTGCTTTTTCCACATCCATTTGGTCCAATAATGCCGGTTATTCCTTCATCAAAACTCACTACAGTCTTGTCGGCAAAGCTTTTAAATCCTTTAATTTCTAGCGATTTTAATCTCACAGTTTTCCTATTTATGTATACGAACATACAAGAAAAGAGGAAGAAAAACGATTCAATATTATGGGCTGTGCATAATAAGTGGAGAAAAAGACTTGAAATTTAATTTTAATTCATTAGCAAGATACTAATCATCTGATTTATAATTATTTATGTAATTTAACTACAAATAATTTTAGTGCAAATTAGCTGCTTAAAATTTGCTACAAGGCCCTATATTTGAACACTTAAAAGACCCTCTAATTTGCCAACCTTAGTTTTCACCGTAACCAATGAATTAAGCTTCGATCAACGCATGCAAAGAATCTGCGGCTCGTTAACGAGTGCAGGCTATGAAGTGTGGTTAATTGGAAGAAACATCAGAGGCTGCACCGAACTACCTTCGCAGGCTTTTAAACAAAAAAGGCTCAATTGCTGGATAGCCAAGGGACCTTTTTTTTACTTGGAATTTAATATCCGCCTGTTCTTTTACCTACTTTTCAAAAAATGTGACCTGATCTGCGCCATCGACCTAGACACCATACTTGCTTGTTATTGGGCCAGTTCTATCAAGGGAAGCCAAAGGGTTTATGATGCTCATGAGTACTTTACCGAATTAAAAGAAGTTGCCACCCGACCTATTATAAAGCGAATTTGGCATTTTATAGAGCGTGAAACCGTACCGAAGTTTACAAAAGGATATACAGTTAACCAATGGATTGCAGACGCTTTTAAGAAGCAATACGGGGTTTCCTATGGCATTATTAGAAACCTTCCCTTGTGTTTACCTTATTATGGTAAGCAAGCCAAAGAACCATTTCTCATTTATCAAGGGGCGGTTAATGAGGGCCGATGTTTTGAACAGCTCATACCAGCCATGAAAGAAGTAGGCATTCCTTTAAAAATATACGGAACAGGTAATTTTATAAAACAAACTAAATCAATAATTTATAATAATTCACTTCAACATAAAATTGAGATTAATACACCTCTTTCTCCAGTCCTTTTAAGAAATATAACTGGTAGTGCTAAAATAGGAATCACTCTTTTTGATGATATGGGCTTAAGTCAGGTACATAGTTTGGCTAACCGTTTCTTTGATTATATCATGGCAGGTATTCCGCAGCTCTGTATTGATTTTCCAGAATACCAGGCAATAAATCAAGAATGGGAAGTGGCCTATCTTATTTCTGGTACAGATCCCAAAACAATTGCAGAAGCTTTGAACAAATTATTGGCCGACCCTGTTTTATACGAAAGGCTTCAATCCAATTGTATAAAAGCTAGGGACCAGTTGAACTGGAATTTGGAAGAAACTCGATTAATTGCCTTTTACGAACAGATATTTCAATCCACTATTTGAACAAAGTCTTACATATCATATCATTCAATGTTCCCTACCCTGCCAATTATGGGGGTGTTGTAGATGTGTTTTATAAATTGGAGGCATTACATGCGGCAGGGGTTAAAATTCATTTGCACTGTTTCGATTATGGCAGGGGTCATCAAGATGAACTAAACAAATATTGCGATTCGGTTCAATACTATCCCCGCGAAACAGGTCATAAAGCCATTTCACGTAACCTACCCTATATTGTAGCCAGCAGAAAAAATGAGGAACTATTAAAGAACCTTTTGAAGGATGAACACCCTATTTTAATGGAAGGTGTTCATTGTACTTTTCCCGTAATGGATGAGCGCTTTAAGAATCGTAAGCTTTTTGTAAGGCTTCACAATGTAGAATATCAGTATTATCGGGATATGAGTAAAGCGGCCAACAGCTTATTCCGCAAACTTTATTACTGGAATGAGAGTAGGTTGCTACGGAAATATGAATCAGAATTGGCTAAAAAAGTAGAATTCTGGGGAACCACCGAGAAAGACAATGATGTATATCGCAATGAATTTGGATGCAGCAGAATTGATAAATTACCGCTTTATTTACCCCATTGGGAAATGAGTTGCACAGAAGGAATGGGCAGTTATTGTTTATACCATGGCGACCTAAGTGTAGATGCAAATGAGAAAGCTGCGATCTGGTTATTGCAGGAAGTATTTGCTACTTTACAACGCCCTTTTGTAATTGCAGGTAAAAACCCATCTGAAAAATTAATTGAATTAGCACACGAACAAAATCATACCTGTATCGTAGAAAATCCATCCCAGAAAGAAATGCAGGATATGATTGCAAAAGCACATATCCATCTGATTCCATCTTTTACCAATACCGGCATGAAGGTAAAGCTGCTCAATGCACTGAGTAATGGCAAACATTGTGTGGCAAATGAAGCAACCCTTGCAGGAACTAACTTAGAAGATTTATGTCATCTAGCAAATACTAAAAGGGAATTTCAACAAGCGATTATTGATTTATTTGAGCAACCATTTACATCCCAGGAAAAGCAAGCAAGGGAAAAGCTGTTTACAAACTTATTTAGTAATACGCGCAATGCGGCGTTGCAAGTAAAATGGATTTGGGGGGAATTAATTTCTTAAAATCCCCTCCTGAGAGTGGTAATGTTTTCAAGCTGCACTATCAATTACTTTTCCCAACTCAGTTTTAAGCATTCTGGAAGGATAGCGGTTGATGACGATAAAGTCGTGTGTGGCCATAATTACCGCAGTTCCATAATCTTTCGCAATTTGAATGAGCAGTTGCATGATCTCATCGCTGGTTTCTGGATCTAAGTTACCGGTAGGTTCATCTGCGAGGATGAGTTTGGGAGAGTTCAGCAAGGCACGAGCAATATCTACACGTTGTTGTTCACCACCACTCATTTCAAAGGGCATTTTAAATCCCTTACTTTTTAAACCCACTTTATCTAATACATCATTAATTTTTTCTTCAATCAATATTTCATCCTTCCACCCGGTTGCCTTGAGTACAAATTTTAAATTTTCGTGTACGTTTCTATCGGTAAGCAAATGAAAATCTTGAAATATGACACCTAAGTTTCTTCTTAAAAAAGGGACTTTCTTCCAATCCATTTCACGCAGATTATATCCTACCACCATGCCAGTTCCCTCTGTTAAATCCAATTCACCATAAAGTGTTTTGAGCAAACTACTTTTTCCTGTTCCGGTTTTACCAACCAGGTAAATAAACTCGCCCTTATGCACTTCAAAGTTTACATTTTGCAGGATAAGGTTTCCACCTTGATAAATATTGGCATTTTGTATAGAAACGATTGGCTCAGACATTTTTTTAAAATTAAAAAGTGAAAATTAAAATGTAAAAAGAAGCAACACTAGAATTCATATACTAGTTCATAAGAACCCTTTTTGATCAGTAACTCTTTTTTAACAGAACTTTCCACTCTTCCAATAATTCTAGCTTCTATACCAAGTTCATTTGCATCTTGAATCATTTTTTCAGCAGATAATGGATCCGTAAATATTTCTAACCTATGGCCCATATTAAAAACCTGATACATTTCTCTGTCGTCGGCACCTGAGTTTAATTGTATCAGTTTAAAAATGGGTGGTGTTTCAAATAAATGATCCTTTATAATCTTCATAGGACCAGGCAAATACTTCATGCATTTTGTTTGTCCTCCGCCACTACAATGTATCACCCCTGCTACAGCTTCAAAATATTGATCCAATAATTTTTTCATGAGAGGTGCATAGGTTCTGGTAGGCGATAATAATAATTTACCAATGGTTGTATCAAAACCATCGATCGAAATTTGATCGGTCATTCCATTCTTTCCCAAATACACTACCATATCATTCAATGCTGGTTCAAAGGTTTCAGGAAATGAAGTAGCATAACGTTTAGTAAGAACATCATGGCGTGCACTGGTTAGTCCGTTACTTCCCAGTCCACTATTGTATTCCGATTCATAATTTGCTTTACCATAACTGGCAAAACCTACAATTACATTTCCGGGAGCAATCTTTTCATTGGTAATCAATTTGTTTTTAGGCCAGCGGGCTGTCATGGTTCCATTCACCGCAATAGTTCGCACCACATCTCCTACATCGGCAGTTTCGCCACCCAGATAATGTATATGAACACCAAATTTTGCCAGTTGATCGAAGAACTCCTGAGTGCCATTGATGATCTGTTCCAAAACAGCACCTGGAATTTGTAGTTTATTTCGATCAATTGTTGAAGAGAATAATATATTATCGGTTACACCAATACATAGAAGATCGTCTAAATTCATGGCAATAGCGTCTTGTGCAATTCCTTTCCAAACAGAAGCATCTCCCGTTTCTTTCCAATAGATATAGGCAAGTATGCTTTTAGTACCAGCTCCATCTGCGTGCATAATGTTTACCCAATCCGGATCACCACAAAGAAAATCGGGGTAAATTTTACAGAAAGCCTCAGGATACAATCCCTGATCCAATTTTTGAATGGCTGCATGCACTTCTTCTTTTTGAGCCGAAACACCGCGTTGTGCGTATAGAGACATGATGGAAATTTGAGATTTAAAGATACCAGAACGCTGCAAATGTACAATATCGCCTTTAAAAGCTGGGAGGAAGAAAGAGTTTCTCTACTGAATTGATTTTTCTGACACTGCTTTCCGCTCTTCAACTCTAAGCCTTAGATTTGCACCCAATTATGCAGGTACATTATTTAGAAACCGGGGCTATACCATCCTTTAAAAATGCAGTGATTACCATTGGCACATTCGATGGAGTACATTTGGGTCATCGCCAGATCATTACCCAATTGATTCAGGAAGCCAAAGCTATGGAGGGAGAATCGGTGATTATTAGCTTCTACCCACACCCAAGGTCTGTGATTAGAGGATTGCATTCAGAAGTGAAATTATTAGTCACTTTAAAAGAAAAGATTGATTTACTAGCTAAAACTGGCATTGATCATCTGGTTATTGTACCATTCAATTTGTCTTTCGCCAATCAGATGGCAGAAGAATATATCAGTCAGTTTCTTGTAAAACATTTTCACCCACATACCATCATCATCGGCTACGACCACCGATTTGGGAAAGACCGGGTTGGCGATTATCAATTACTGGTTGCTCATGGCAAAAATTTGGGATTTGCAGTAAAAGAGATCCCTGAACATATTTTGAATGAAGCTGTGATTAGTTCTACAAAAATCAGAAAATCATTGCTGGAACATGATATCCAAACGGCTAATAAATTCCTTGGCTACGAATACTTTTTTGAAGGCTTAGTGATAAAAGGAAATCAATTAGGCCGAACCATTGGTTACCCAACAGCCAACCTGCAAATAGCTTCCAACGAAAAACTGATTCCGGCTTATGGTGTATATGCGGTCCGTGCTTATATTATCGATGAAAATTCAAATGCTCCTATTTTAAAGGGCATGATGAATATTGGCATCAGGCCCACAATTGAGGGTTTGAACCGTGTGATTGAAGTGAATTTGTTCGATTTCGATAGGGATATATATGGTAAAACATTACAAGTATCTATTCATAGCTACCTCAGAACAGAGCAGAAATTTGCAGGCTTAGAAGCGTTAAAAGAACAACTAGGAAAGGACCAAATAATGGCAAAGGAAGTATTAGCGTAATAGAAAAATTATTGCATTATTTTAACCACCAATTCCTTCAACAGGCCAGCATCTGAAGTACCACCATCATGCACTCCCACTGTACGAAGGTTATATTGTTGGAGCAGTAATAATATTTTTTCCACCCCTGCATAATTATAGCGCTTGGCAGCAGCAAAATAGTCTTTGGCAAAATAGGGATTTACACCTATTGCTGTAGCAATGGCTTTTTCATCTCCTCCAGGCATCGCATGTATCATCAATACTTTACTAAAAAAATTGTAGATGGCTGGCAATACCATTTGAATAGGTGCTGCTTTTGGGTTTGCTTCGAAATAGTTAATGATACGAATGGCTTTGGCTTGATCTTTTTTACCAATGGCATCCTGCAATTCAAATACATTGAACTCTTTACTTACGCCGATGTATTTTTCAATATCATCTTCCGTAATACCCTTTCTGGTTCCCAGATTTACAGCAAGTTTTTCTATTTCATTTTCAATACGACTAAGGTCATTCCCAATATGATCTACCAATAAGCTTAATCCCTTCGGACTAATCGTTAACCCATGATGCTGGATCATTTGATTGGTCCATTCGGGCAACTGACTATCATACATTTTTTTGGTGGTGAGCAACTCACCTTTTGCCTTAATGGTCTTGGAAAGTTTAGATCTGCCATCCACTTTTTTCTCTTTGTAACTAACCACAAAGACGGTGGTATTCAGCGGGTGCTCTATATAGGATTCGAGTTTTTCAATGTCGCGCATATGCTGAGCTTCTTTGAGCAAAACCACCTGACGTTCGGCAAACATGGGATAACGCATACAGGCATTTACCACGGCAGCCCAATCTGCATCTTTTCCGTAAAATACCGATAAGTTAAAACCAGCTTCCGCTTCAGTTAAGATCTTTTTTTCGGCATAATAAACTACTTGATCAATAAAATAAGACTCCTCCCCTTCTAACCAATAAACTGGCTTGAACTGGCCTTTTTTCCATTCTGAAATGATCTTTTCTGCCGACATGGTTGCAAAGATGCGGCATGTGAGTTTAATACCAATAATTCCCGAAATTATTTTTTGGCACGGTTTTGGTTTTAGTAGAACGAGCCCAACTGAAACTTAAAAAAACAAACAGACATTAAATTTAATTTTATGACTTACACAACTGAAAGCACTACCCCAACCCCACAGGGTAACGACAATCGCAAATTGATTTACGGTATTTTGATTACTGCGCTGGTATTGACTTGGGGATATATTTTCTATGATAAAAGCAAGACCAAAGAAACAGTTACTTTATTAGAAACTAAGATCAGCAATGTAGACAGTGCACGTAATGCAATTCAGGCTGAATTTACAGTGGTATCTGCAAAAGCAGATTCTTTAACCCAGAACAATTTAAAATTGCAGGGTTCACTAGCTGAAAGAAGTACTGAAATTCAAAAGTTGAAAGTGAATATTGGAAGTATTCTTCGCAAGAAAGATGCAACAGCAGCTGAATTAGCTGATGCAAAAAATATGATTAACGATTTAAATGGTAAGATCAGTGGTTTGTTTGTTGAAATTGAAAAGTTAAAAGGTGAAAACCAAACCTTGACAACCAATAATGAGCAATTAACTACCGAAAAAACACAGTTAACATCCGACAAGCAAAATTTGGAGCAGAACTTAACAAAAACCAATACTGAAAAGCAACAATTGGCTGATAAAGTAGACGTAGCTTCTACTTTGCAAGCTTCTCAAATTGGAATTATTGCTATCGATTTAAAAAGTAGTGGTAAAGAAAAAGAAACCAATACTGCAAAAAGAGCAGATTTCATGAGAGTTGTATTTACAGTTGCAGCGAATCGTGTAACGCCTACCGGGGCTAAAGATTTCTATGTAGTTATCACAGGACCTGATGGAAAAGCGTTTAACGATGGTGGTAATTTTACCACTCGTGAAGATGGTGAAAAAGCTTTTACAAATAAAGTTTCCGTTCCTTACGAACAAGGCAAACCAATGCCTCCAGTAAGTTTCAATTGGAAGAAGAATGATAAATATGCAGAAGGCAATTATAAAATTGAGATCTATAACAATGGTTTCAAAATTGGTGAAAGTGTAAAGACTTTAAAGAAAGGCGGATTATTTAGTTAATCTTACTACTTCAGGAAAATGGCTGTCTGCAAAGACGGCCATTTTTGTTTTATGGGATTTGAACTCCTGATTCACATTTTCACGTACTTTAGATTTATGATAAGTTCCTGGTTGAATTGGCGAACATTAATGGTTTTTATTGCCATTTTAATTGCAAGTGGCACCATTGTTTATTCGCAATACTTAGCCGGTAAAATTGCCACAGAGGAACGTAAAAATGTGGCTGCATGGGTAGAAGCGCAAAGAACCATTCTATTTTCTTCCGACACGGTAAGTATTAATCTCGCATCGAAAATCATTACAGAAAATGATCAAATTCCGATCATAGAAACTAATGAGAATGATCAGATTACTGGAAATTTTTTAAACCTCGATGTAAATCGAGTAAAATCAGACCCAACCTATTTATCTACCAAACTAAATCAGTTCAAACGATTTAATCGGGTACCGATTATTAGCATACTATCTGAAAAGCCTTATGCTGCCAATAAATATTATTATGGCGAAAGCAAACTCTTAAAAGAAACCAAACTATACCCTATTATTCAGTTGATTATTGTTGCCTTTTTTATTTTAGTAGCCATTGCCCTTCAAAAGATCAATTATAAAAGCGAACAGAATCAGCTTTGGGCTTCACTTGCAAAAGAAACCGCTCATCAATTGGGCACGCCAGTAAGCAGTTTAGAAGGCTGGTTAGAAATATTAAAATCAACAGAGGGAAATGAGAACATCGTTCCTGAAATTGCAAAAGATGTAAAAAGACTACAGCTGATCACAGATCGTTTTGGAAAGATTGGTAGTCAGCCCAAACTTGAAAGCGCAAATATTTCAGAACAAATTCTACATATATTGAATTATATGAAAAAGCGTGCTGGAGGCTCAGTACATTTTGAATGTGATACCAGCAACTTAGATAACGTGCAGGTATTATTATCAGCACCTCTTTTTGATTGGGTAATGGAAAACCTAATTAAAAATGCCCTAGATGCAATAGATGGTCAGGGCCTTATTAATATACAAACGCATGTTGCTGCACATGAAGTATTTGTTGATGTAACAGATAATGGGAAAGGCATCTCGGCTGCCAATATTAAAAAAGTATTCAGGCCAGGGTTTACTACTAAGAAAAGAGGATGGGGTTTAGGGCTCTCTCTCAGCAAGCGGATTGTTGAGCAGTACCACAAAGGAAAACTCTTTGTGCGTTGGAGTGAACAAGGTAAAGGAACAAGTTTTAGAATTATTCTTCCTTTATCTACAAACAAACAAATAAGCTAACAGCATTATTTATTTACCAAAGCAACTCATTACAGACTGCCATTGGTGTAAAGATTGAGGCGTAGTTGTTTCTGCAAACAAATCTGCCTCTCCAAATAAATCAAATAATTGCTGTTCTAAACGATTTGCAACAAGTGCTGAATTTTGCTTGCCTAATTGTTGAAGGCAAGCATTCATTTTTGCTAATTTCTCGTCTGATAAATGATCGAAAATGTGTTGTTGCATTAATTGCCCTGTAGCATTAACCAACATTTCTGAGGAATTCGTTTTCATATGTGGGGATTTTAAGGATGAACGAATAAACACTTCAATTCTATTACATTACAAAGTGACAACAAATTTCAATGTAACGCTGTTTACCAAATTGTTAATCCTTAAAAAGGTGCATAAGTTGGGGATAGTTAATACACAATCCCCAACTTATTTTTTCGCACTACTTCAATACTACTGCACCTAATGCGGGTAAATGCACTTTTATTTTATAACACTCTGAAGGTTTATCTACTAATTCAGAAGAAATGTTTGGGTTAAACACATCTCCAGTACCCCAGAACGCTTCACTATTTGAATTGAAGGCTTCTTTCCATTTACCTTTTCCATGCACATAAATTTCCCAATCAAGCCTTACCACTGGCGTTACATTCAATATAATCAGTAAACTATCTTTGGGTTTCTTTCCCTTCCGCATATATACCAATACAGACTCACTTCGATGATTCAAATCAACCCATTCAAATCCACCGGGTTCATATTGCTTTTCGTACAAGGCAGGTTCCGAACGGTATAATTCATTTAATTTCTGCACACAATGTTTCATGCCGGCATGACTAGCATGTTCTAATAATTCCCATTGTAATTCACTTTTATAATTCCATTCGTTGGTGGCTCCAAATTCATTGCCCATGAACAATAATTTAGACCCCGGATGGGTATACATATAGGTATACAAAATTCGGAGGTTGGCAAATTTTTGCCACTCGTCTCCTGGCATTTTATAAAGCATGGGGCTTTTTCCATGAACTACTTCATCATGCGATAAAGGCAACATGAAATTTTCATCGTAGAAATACATCATACTAAACGAAAATTTATCCTGCTGAAACTGACGAAATATCGGATCTAAATTAAAATAATCCAAGGTATCGTGCATCCATCCCATCATCCATTTCATACCAAAACCAAGTCCACCTTCAAAGGTTGGTTTACTAATCTTCGGCCAATCAGTGGCTTCTTCGGCAATGGTTTGAATATCTGGAAAATCGCGATAAAGGGTCTCATTCAAATCAGTAATAAAAGCAATGGCTTCTATGTTTCCATTGCCACCATATTCATTTGGTTCCCACTGACCCGCATTACGGCTATAATCCAATCTTAGCATAGAACTTACCGCATCTACACGAATAGCATCTGTATGAAACTGATCGCACCAAAAACGGGCAGAGCTAATTAAAAAAGATTTTACTTCTCCCCTTTTGTAATTGAAAATATAGGAATTCCAATCCGGATGAAATCCTTTGCGCATATCAGCATATTCGTAAGTATGCGTGCCATCAAACATGAATAAGCCATGTGCATCATAAGGAAAATGTGAAGGAACCCAATCCAGTATTACGCCAATTCCAGCCTGGTGAAAAGCATCAACCATGGAGGCATAATCCTGAGGTGTTCCAAATCGGGAAGTAGGTGCAAAATAACCCGTACCCTGATATCCCCAACTCCCATCAAAGGGATGTTCCATCACGGGCATGAATTCCACGTGTGTGAATCCCATTTCTTTAACATATGGAACCATACGCTCTGTGATTTGGGCATAGGTATTATATCGTTCTTCATTATTTTTATCCGGGCGCATCCAACTGGCTAAGTGCACTTCGTACACAGAATAAGGAGCGTTCAAAGAATTGTGTTTTTTCCGATGCTTCATCCATTCTGCATCCTGCCATTCATAATCTGTTTGCCAGGTAATGGAAGCAGTTTTAGGACGGGTTTCCCAAAAGTTAGCATAAGGATCTCCCTTATCTAAACAGATTCCTTTAAAACCATGCAAGTGGTATTTATAAGCTTCACCAGCACCTATATTTGGAATAAATCCTTCCCAGATCCCGGAGTTGTCGGATCTAACTTTTAAAGGATGAGATTCTTTGTTCCAATGATTAAAATCACCAGTTACACTTAAAAAAGTAGCATTGGGTGCCCATACTGCAAAATAAGATCCAGGGGTATCGTTTACTGTAATCTGTTTGTTGCCCATTAACTTGTATAAGCTGTAATGAGTACCATTTTGAAAATTCCTGACGTCCTCATCTGAAAATAAAGAGTAGTTCCAAACCGGCTGATTAATATCTACAAAATGAATCTCCTCGTACTTTTTCATATCTCTTTTTCCAACTTTAGCTGCGTTAGTAACTCTTGTGTTTACGGAAGATAGCAAATCTAAATTACTAGCTGAAGAAGAAATTTTTAAGAAACCAATACATAATTAGAGATGCTACACATGAAAATTGTTTAACATAACATTACACCTAAAAATTTAGTTTATACTTATTAAAAGTTGGATTTTGCAAATAATTGCATCCAATAACCAAACGCTAAACTGCATGAGTAAACCATTACTGCTTATTGTTATATTGTTGACTGGAGTTTTTAATGCAATTGCCCAGGGCCCCGTTATTAAGGGCATTGTTAACGACACACTTAACAAACAAAACCTTTCGAATGCGGTGGTTTCTATTTTAAGGCCTAAAGATTCGGTGTTGGTGAAATTTGTAAGAACAGATGCCAATGGCAATTTTGAATTGAAGAAAGTGGCCGCTGGGAATTATATATTAATGGTTTCCTATCCTAACTATGCAGAATATACCGACAATATTAATTTTAATGGAATAGATGAAAAATTACTCGGTATTGTACCACTGATCACCCGTGCTAAATTATTGGAAGAAGTGATTGTTAAGCAACGGATTTCTGCAATTCGAGTAAAAGGAGATACCACAGAATACCGTGCAGATAGTTTTCATGTATCTGCTAATGCAGACGTGCAGGAACTGTTGAAAAAAATGCCCGGGATTCAGGTAAATAGTAAAGGAGAAATTACTACCCAGGGTGAAAAAGTAAATAAAGTGCTGGTTGACGGAGAAGAATTTTTTAGCGACGACCCAGCCGTGGTTACCAAAAATCTCAGGGCAGATGCAATAGATAAAGTGCAGGTTTTTGATAAAAAAAGTGATCAGGCAGTATTTACCGGAATAGATGATGGTCAAAAACAGAAAACCATCAACCTGCAATTAAAAGAAGATAAGAAGAAGGGCTTTTTTGGGAAGGCTGATGTAGGATCAGATTTCGACCAATACAATTACGGTAAAATAATGGCTAATGCCTTTAAGGGTAAACGCAAGTTAGCGGGTTATGTTACCCACGATAATACCAAATTCGAAACCTTGAATTGGGATGAGAATCGCAACTATGCCGGAGATCCAAACACCACTACAGTTGTGAATGATGATGGTGGGGTAAACATCAACTGGAATGGAGATGATTTTAGTTGGGGTCAGGGCTTACCCATTTCCACCACAGCGGGGTTGCATTTTAGTAACAAATGGAATCAGGATAAAAACAATACTAATAATACCTATCAGTTCAATAAATTAAATGTATCTGGGAAAACCACTTCTATTACACAAAACATTCTTCCAGATACTACTTTCACAAATACCACCGATCAAACTCAGGCCAATGAAAAGACCAGGCACAAAATAACGAGCATGTATGAATTGCAGATCGATTCTTCCAGTTCTTTGAAAGTAACCGTAAAAGCCTCTGATATCAAAAGTGCCAGCACTTTAAATTATTTAGGAAAATCAATCAGTTCAGATAATAAGTTAATCAACGAAACGGATAGAACCACTACTAATAATAACGATGCAAAAAATCTTAACACCACCTTACTTTGGCGAAAGAAATTTGCAAAAAAAGGAAGAACCATTTCCGTGAATGCCGATCTGACTTACAATGATAAAAAAGAAGATGGTTTTTTATTAGCTACCAATCAGTTTTTTGATAAAAATGGGAATATCATCAGACTCGACAATGTAGATCAACGAAAAGAAAATGTACAAACCGGTTCTAGTATTAATACGAATTTGACTTATACTGAGCCTATTTGGAAAAATACTTTTTTAGTATTGTCTTATCGACTTAATGTAAACAGAAATGATGCAGAAAGAAATACCTTTAATAAGGATGTAAACGGCAAATACAATGCCTTAAGTGATACACTTAGCAATCACTTTATCTTCAATACCCTTGGTAATACTGGTGGGTTTAACATCAGATATAATGTGAAGAAATTTAATTTTTCAATTGGATCTGGGCTTGGTACCGTTAACTATCACATGACCGATATCAGAAAGAATACGGCTAGAGAAGTTAGTTATACCAATTTTACACCAGCCATCAATTTTAAATTCACCCCAAAACAACAAAGAAGGGTTGAGTTCACATATAATGGAACTACAGAAAATCCCACTTTAAACCAAATACAACCCTTGATCGACAATATCGATCCGCTTAATATCACAGTAGGTAATACCAATCTGAAACAAGCTTTTATGCACAATTTTAGTTTTAGAGCCTCAGATTATAAAGTGTTAAAAAGTAGAAGTATCGGTTTTAACATGGGATATAATGCTACAGATAATGCTATTTCAAATAGTTCATTTGTAGATAGCTTAGGCAGAAGAATTAATCAGGCCATCAATGTAAGTGGCAATTACAATTTTAGAGTGAGAGCAGAATATGGATTTGAAATTATCCCTTCCTGGAATTTAGGAATTGAAATTGGACCCAATGTAAATCAGTACGTAAATTTTGTGAATGGGCTACGAAATGAAACCAAAACAACGGCTTCTTCTTTCTCTATTAATTCAGGTTATTGGAGTGATAAATGGATCAATTTCTGGTTAAATTTTGATGCAAATTATAATAGATCTGTTTCATCCATTCGCCCCGATGTGGCAACCGATTATTGGTCATACACCGCCTGGAGTAATCTTCAATTTAAATTTAAAAAACAAAAATTGTATATCGATTTAAATGCAGAATTGAATTTCTATCAGAAAACAATTGCATTTGCCAATCAGCGTAATGCTTATATCTTAAACGGAGGAATCAGAAAAACGATTTCTAAGGATGACAAATGGGAAGCCAAATTTTATGTAAACGATATATTTAATCAGAACTTAGGAATCAATAGAAATATCAGTAGCAACTTTATTTCTGAAACCACTTCACAGAATATAAAGCGCTACTTCATGTTATCCCTGATTTATAATTTCAGCAAAAATGGCAAACCTTCCAGCATGGGATTTTAATAGATGTATTCAACACCAATAATAGACAAATGAAAAAACTACTTCTTTCTGCAACACTCTTCATTTATATTCAGGCAATTTCACAATCTCAATTTATTACAAAAGGAAAAATCCTGTATGAAAAAACGGTGAACCAACACAAGCCCTTTGAAGAAGAAGGCGGCGAAAATGAATGGTGGAAAGAGATGATGAAGACTTTCCCAAAGATTGTAAAAGACCAATTCGTACTTACTTTTAATGAATCAAGATCAGTATACAAACTTGAAAAAGAAAATACGGATAACAAATATATGTGGGGTTCTAAACCCAATGAAACGGATAATGTAATTAACGAACTTACCAACCAAACTATTAGTATTCAAAGAGAGATATTCGAAAATACTTATATCATAAAAGATAGTCTAAGAAACTTCGAATGGAAAATTACGCAGGAGACCAGAGAGATCGCAGGTTTTGAATGCAAAAAAGCAGTTACAAAAATCTGCGATTCTGTGGTGGTGGTAGCTTTTTATACTGATCAAATTCCAGTAAGTGCAGGACCAGAAAGTATGGGTGGATTACCCGGAATGATCATGGGTTTAGCCATTCCAAGAATGTATGCTACCTGGTTTGCCACAAAACTGGAATTAGTGGAACCTACTACCCCACAATTAAATCCTGGCCAAAAGGGCAAGAAGGTGAACTGGATGCAACTTAATGCTGAATTAAAAAAAGGGATGAAAGATTGGGGAAAAGACGGGCACCGAAGAATTTGGTCCTCTTCATTATAAAATTTGCGTTCTACGGAACGCTTTTTTTTTGCACTTGATTTTCATGTAAAAATCCTCCGTAACTTTTGCCCTCAAATTGTTCAAATGAAAAAAACGTTGCTGCCTCTAATGATGGCTATGGGAATTTTGGCTGCCCATTCTCAAACAATGCCAACCCCTTCTGTAATTCCTGTTCCAGCATCTTTAATAGCAAACAGTGGAACCTTTACACTTACCAACAATACAGTTATTTCAGTTGCTGCAGGTTCCAGTAAAGAATTAGACGAAATGAGTAATCAATTGTCTAAAGTTTTATATACCGCAACAGGCTTTCATTTAAAGACAGATCATGCGGGTGCTAGTGATGGAATTCAATTAGAAATTCTATCCACACCCAATAGCGCTTTGGGTAATGAAGGCTATCGATTAAGCGTTACTCCTTCTGGCGTTCATATTAGCGCTAACAAAGCCGCTGGTGTTTTTTATGGCATTCAAAGTTTGATGCAATTGTTACCTAAAGAAATTGAAAGTAACACAATGGTAAATCAAGTATCATGGACTATTCCATGTGTTACCATCGACGACCAACCCAGATTTGGATGGCGGGGTTTAATGCTCGATGTGAGCAGACACTTCTTTACCAAAGAGGAAGTGAAGAAATTCATGGACGATATGGTGAAATTCAAATTCAATTTATTACACCTTCACTTAACAGATGATGAAGGCTGGAGAATAGAAATTAAGAGTTTACCAAAACTAACTTCAATAGGTGCCTGGCGCGTAGAACGCAATGGCAAATGGGCTAATTCTCCAAAAGCAGCAGATGCTTCTGAGCCTAAAACCTACGGTGGTTTTTATACACAGGAAGACATTAAAGAACTGGTAAAATATGGTCAGGAAAGATTCGTAACCATTATGCCAGAAATTGATGTACCAGGTCATAGCATGGCGGCTTTAGCGGCTTATCCAGAGCTGTCTTGCACTGGTGGTGAGCATACAGTTTATCAAGGCATCCCTTTTATGAATTGGTTCCCTGGTGGAAAATTTGAGGCAATCGTTGAAAATGGCCTCTGCCCTGCTAATGAAAAAGTATATGACTTCTTAGACAAAGTATTTTCAGAAGTAGCCACTTTATTCCCTTTTGAATATATCCATATGGGTGGTGATGAGTGTGCTAAAAACTTCTGGGAAAAAAGCCCAGCAGTTCAGGCACTCATGAAAAAAGAAGGTTTAAAAACCATGCCTGAAGTGGAAAGTTATTTTGTAAAAAGAGTAGAGAAGATTGTGAATTCGAAGGGCAAAAAATTAATGGGCTGGGATGAAATCTTAGAAGGTGGCATCTCTCCTACGGCAAACGTGATGAGCTGGCGCGGTGTGAAAGGCGGTATTGAAGCGGCGAAATCAAAACACAATGTAGTAATGACTCCTTCTACTTTTGCCTATTTAGATTATGTGCAAGGTGAGCCCTTATTAGAAGCACCTGTTTATGCAAGTTTACGATTGAATAAAACATATTCCTTCGATCCGGTGCAAGAAGGAATGGATGCTAAATATGTATTGGGCGGACAAGGAAATCAATGGACAGAACAATTAGGCAATTATAGAAGTTTACAATACATGACCTGGCCTCGTGCATTGGCTATTGCAGAATCAGTTTGGTCGCCAAAAGAAAAGAAAGATTGGAATAGTTTCACGTCCAGAGTTGAAAAACAATTTGATCGTTGGGATATTTCAGATGACAAATATTCAAAAGCAATGTACGATGCAATTGTTGGTGCTTCTAAAGATGAGAAAGGAAATCTCTATGCTAATTTAAGTACAGAGTTATCTGGCATGAACATTTATTATTCTTTTGATGAATCCAATCCTGATAATTATTATCCAAAATATAGTAAACCGGTATTAGTTCCTAAGGATGCTGCAACAATGAAAATTGTGACTTATCGTGATGGCAAACAAATTGGAAAGCAGATTAATATTCCGGTTACTGAATTAGCAAAAAGGGCGCCTAAGAAGTAACATAATCTAAGGAGTATCAACCACCCCAGCCGTATTCCGCTATCGCGAAATCGGCGTCCCCTCCATCGCATGCGATGGAGGGGAATTTTTTTTCTACTATCCTCAATTCTTCTTTTCACTCTTATCTTTTCACTCTTATCTCTTCACTTCTAAAGCCATCCATTATGCCTCATCCAATTGCGGCAACTTTCCATCCAACGGTCGTTAGTAGTTTTATTGATTAATCCAAATCCATGTTCTCCGTTTTGATAAATATGCAGTTCTGCTTTTACACCTTTCTGAATACATGATTCATAGAACCTAACACTATTTAATACAGGTACTGCTCCATCATCTGAAGCATGAAACAAAAAACTGGGTGGTGTGTTTTTTGTAACCTGTAATTCATTAGAATAAAAATCCTTTTTCTCCTTTGAAGGATTCTTGCCAATTAAGTTGTCTCTAGATCCCATATGTGTTAAGCTATCCTGGAAACTAATAACGGGGTATCCTAAGATCATAAAATCTGGGCGAAGGCTTGTATGATTAGGGTTGGGAATAAGTGCATCTGTATAATGAGTGCCTAATGTTGAGGCTAAATGCCCACCCGCTGAAAATCCTATGATCCCGATTTTATTGGGATCAATTTTCCATTTCACTGCATTTTCTCTGGTTATGAGCATCGCTTGTTGTGCATCTTGTAATGGACCTATTTCGCGATTGATCATGGTGCGATCACTTGGTATCCGATATTTAATTACAATAGCAGTTACACCCACTTCGTTTAACGATTTGGCAATATCGGATCCTTCGTGACCCGAGGCTGTTATAAAATAACCTCCACCCGGAAATACAACCACAGCTGCTCTTTTATCGTTTTGAACTTTGGGCAGGTATACAGTATAAGTAGGAATACTGATATCGCTGATGATTAAAATACCCCCATTATTTACTTGTTTTTCTTTATTTTCTGCGGTCTTACTATTCGGTATCGCATCTGCATACAAAGCTGTTTCTGTTTGTGCGTTGATTTTCATAATGCTTGAAATCAGAAGTAAAGAGAGGATAATTTTTTTCATATAACGAGTTTATTTCTTCGATGAATTACTAAAATAATAAATAACTTCAATACCATTACTTCTTAATTCAATTCAACCAATAAGTATGGATAGAATCACTTTTAAAGATATTTTAAAACAATTGAAAGCAGATTTAATTGGTAAAGATTCTTATCGGGGTGTTACGCTTACCTATTCCTGGCTTGCAAACCAGTTCGGGCATATTTCATTGGGGTTTATTCCAACAATCATTCTCTTCTTTATTTTTAAAAACAATCTAGATGCAGAAAATGCTGGAATCAAAGCAGCAACCTATGTAACCTTATTCTGGGTCTGTTTTGAATTATATAATTTTTTGGGACCACTTTTACTAAAGAAAAAATCAATTTCAAAATTGGTTTATGTTTCTGGATCTAAATATCAATTTCAACCTGCCTGGTGGAATATAGCTTATGATACATTCACAGATCTTTGTTTTTTTGCCTTTGGAGCTTTTTTAAGTGCTTTAATTTTGGTTTGCTTTCATAAAGGAGATACTTCTACATTAAGAGCGATCCTGATATCACTAAGCTTTAGTCTTGTTGCAAATGGCCGTTATTGGTTCCTCACAAAAATGTATGAGCAAGCGGCTCAATTTCCTTTTCAGTACAGGCTCAGTCAATTTGATTTTCCCATTTCTGAAACCGCTAAACAATCCATTTTATTTTGGTTAGCCGATAATCATAAAGCAAAACATCTGTTGATTTTTGGAGGGGTTAATTGTGGCAAAACAAGTATCAGTGTAGGTATCGCCAACGAAAAAGCGATCAAACACCAATCGGTTACTTATACCACTGCCACTAAATTAATCAGTATGTTTTTTACGCCCCCTCAAACCAACCAACAAAACGCCTATCCCTGGAATTGGCAGAATAGTTCTTATTTGGTGGTAGACGATATCAATCCCGGAGATCCCGTAAAAGAGGTGATTATTCCAGCAGAATATTTTTTACAATTAATGGATACTTATACCAGTGAGAATGAAGCAAACAGAGCAGTTTTTAGAAACACTTCCGTGATCTGGGTTTTAGGGAGTGATGATTCTGAAAGAAATTTACAGGACGACTGGAAAAAAATGTTACACAAAATAGGCATCTCAAAAGACCATATTTGTTCGGTAGAGTTATAAAAAAATGAAAACCACATTCAATTAAGAACATGGTTTTGTTTTCAAATCCCCCCGGAAATGATTCAGCTTAATGCTTTGCCAAATAAGTTATTTCTGACTGTGACAAAACACGATTATAAATTCTTATATCATCAAATTGACCGATATATTGACCAGCTGGAGTTCCATTTGGTGCAAATGAGTTTCCAAATCCAGAATTGCTATAGAAAGCACAATATCCATTACTAGGTCTTACATTTTGAATATTAGTTACTAAACCTACATGAACAAGTTTACCATCTAAATACAAAGAGGGTATATGTGAATTATAAACTATGATTATATTATGCCATCCAGTAATTTTAGTAGAATACACTAATGGCGATGCAATAAACATATGCGTATGTTCTATTAATTGTATTTGATTAGTCCCAACATTTAAACCAACACCCGCATTAATTGATGGATCTCCCCAACTTACACCATGTGTAGGATGAATTACTGATTGTGTACCATAACCCTCTAAGCCAGAAATACCCTCTGGCTTGCTTAAATCTATTGATTTCGGATTTACCCAAACACTTATAGTGAAAGTATTTGTAACATTTTGAATTGCACTATTAGTTCTAACAAATTGATTAACAGAAGTTTGATTGATAGCACTATTTTTAACTCCAAACCTATCTTTTGTTAAAGAGGCGCCATTGATTGATCCATTATTCCCATTCACACTTAAATCATTTGCACTACCTGTAAATGGATAAAATGCTACAAGCCCTGAATTCAAATTAATGGGAGATATAGAATTTTCAGAAGAACTTTGATAAAGTGACGATATGGATTGCTTCAAGTTATTTGTAATTGAAGAATCAATACCTTTTTGACAAGATGATAAAATCAAAACAAAAGCAGCAAAAATAATTAAGCGATGTTGTTTCATATATACAATTTAATGAGTTGCTAAAAAGGTGATTTCCGAATTAGTTAATATTCTATTATAAATTCTAATGTCATCTAAATACCCACCCCATGCATCGTATGCAGGATGGTTGTTTCTTCCAATATTTAATGTTAACCCACTGTATGGAATAGTATTTATAGGTGCACCCTGAGTGCTATTAATAATTTTTCCATTAAAGTATAATTTCGACAATCCAGTTGAATCACATTCATAGACCAAATGTGACCATACTAAACTTGTCAGAATTGTTGGCACATCAGAAATTCCACCTGTGCCAATATCATTTATAAAACCACAACTCACTGTTCTGGGGCTGTTAGCTGAACCAGTAGATGATAAATAATATCCGCCATTCCCAGTGCCTTGAAAATCTATTATTCTTGGGTTTATATAGCCCCCATTCATGTAGAACCAAACAGAAATTGCAATGTTCTTTTGAACCTTTATGGTAGTTCCGGATCCACAGTCGATATAAGAATTATCGTTTCCTGCGAAACTATATGCACTATTTGCGTTTCCAAATCGGTCCGCAGTTAGTGTAACTCCAAAAGTCGTACCATGATTATTATTACCACTACTATCATTTGCATTACCTGTGAATGGGTAATAAGCAACTAAACCAGTTGAAATTGTTGTGGGAACAACTGACAATTGTGCTAGGATTTCATTTAATAATTTTAGAAGATCTAAATACTGTTGGTTTAAAATAACAAGTTGATTATTGATGACTGTGATATTTGTATTGTTAACTGTGATTTGGCTGGTTAGAATAGATATTTGATTCTGAATCACAATGATTTGGGTCTTGATTGAGTCTACCCTTAAAGAGAGGCTTAAGATATTCGCATTTGAGGCTGCTAAAGCTTTTGATAGAGAGTCAGTGGTTTTTTGAAGTGCCGAAACTGAAGTCTTAAGAGCTTGTATCTCTGCTGAGCTATTATCTGATTGCTTCTGACATGAAATAAAAGAGATTATTAGACAAGCAAAAAAAATACAAATAAGTTTAAAGTTCCTTTTCATAATACAACATTTTCAACAAATATTGGAATATGAAGACTTCTAAAAGGATATAAAGGATACAATTTAGTAGAAGAAATAAGATATTGAGTTTTTTGTTTAATTAGTAATAATAACACTGTAAATCAATAATATTTAAATTAGTATATTTTATTATAACTTAATTTATTTCTTAATTGATTTGTATTAACTTAGTTCAATTAAAATAAAACATGAAATTGTTCCTATGAAATCTGTTTTAAAGCTCTTTCTGGTGATATTTCTTTTATCATTTAATGTAAACGCACAATCATATAAAGTACCAAAATCTGAGTTACTAAAATTCTTATTTAAAACGAACTCCTCAATTCCAGACATTACTTCTATTGATCCAGTCTATCCACTTTTACCCATTAGAGAAACAAGACTCATTAATCATAGGCACAAATTAATAAAGAATAAAAATGGTCTTTATGTATTAATCGATCAAACAGGAAGGGTATATAAAGCTAGCAATGAAACAAAGGATGAATTAGAATTTACCCGAATAGATTCAACTTATTATTGGGGATATAATGGATCATCCATTGACTTTTCATTTAAGGATACTTTATTTTCATTTGGAGGGGGTGGATTTTGGAGGATTAATGGTCAACTTCGCTATTATAGTAAAGTGTTTAATGAATGGAATATATCACCCATTTCAGAAGAAATTCCAACTTATGATTATATCAATTATTTAAGTTTAAAGACTTCTAGCTTATTTTATATTCAAAGGCCATTTGATGATGCAGTAACCGGCAAACATTTGTATGATTGGAGAGCTTTACGATTAAATTTATAGGATTAGGTATTTAATTCTCGAAGATAAAATAAAGGCTTTGTAATGACTAATATATTTAGTATTTTGTGTCTAAATAATTTAGTTATGTTTAAGGGAATAAACGCCATAGAGTTTTCGAAAAGGTTTCAGA
>JANYEA010000162.1 GCA_025363385.1 Bacteroidota bacterium
ATTAATTGATATTAAATTAATTATGACGCAAGAGAATGATCGTTAGTTTCTTCAAAAATGGAGCAGCTTAAATGAACATTCAAATGTCTTTTCTGTTATTCCAATGTTAACTTTACAAACTAAAACTAAATGCCCATGAGAAAATTCCTTTTTCTGTGCTTTTTGACTATCTGTACCATTTTCCAGCTTTCAGCTCAGAATGGTCGGACTATTTCAGGAAAGATCACAGACGACAAAGGTGCCGGAATATCCGGAGTATCTGTATTGGTAAAAGGTACAACTACAGGTACAACTACCGATGCTGCTGGTGAGTACAAACTTACAGTATCGTCTAAAGCTCAAACACTTGTTTTTTCTGCTTTAAACTACGGAACAAAAGAAGTTAGTATTGGATCAGCTTCTACTGTGTCAACTAGTTTGTCAGTTAAAGAAGATAATCTGTCGGAAGTGGTAGTCACTTCTTTCGGTATTAAAAGGGATAGTAAAACCCTGGGTTATTCAACACCAAAGATTAGTGCAGAAGCATTAACGCAAACAAAAAGTACCAATATCACCAACGCAGTTGGGGGTAAAGTAGCCGGTGTGCGTACACAGGGTTCTGGTGGTTCATTTGCAGGTTCTGCAATTTTGATACGTGGGTATACGTCAATGACTGGTTCTAGTGCACCACTATTTGTGGTGGATGGAGTGCCTATCGATAATGGCGGTGGTGGAGTTGCACTACAAAATGGTGTAACTAACTCTAACCGTGCGGTGGATATTAACCCTGATGATATTGACGACTTAACCGTTTTAAAAGGTGCTGCCGCAACTTCATTGTACGGTTCACGTGGTGCTGCTGGTGTAATTTTGATTACTACTAAAAAAGGTAAGCGTAAATCAAAGAATAGTATTGATTTCAATTCTTCCTTGTCGAATGTAACCGTGAATTTGTTGCCTTCATATCAGAATGAATATGCTCAGGGAACATCTTCAGGTGCTGCTACAGCTACAGCAACTGTAGGTATTTATAATCCCAATGCATCTACTTCATGGGGACCAAGAATTATCGGACAAACTGTTACCAATTATTTTGGTAAGAAAGAAGTATTGTCTGCTTTCCCCAATAACGTGTCTGACTTGTTTCAAAATGGTTTAAGCCGGGTAAATACAGTTAGTTTCAGTGGGGGTAGTGATAAAACCACATACCGTGTTTCTTATAACAATTCCAAGGAAACCTATGTGCTACGTTCTAATGAATTAAATAAGAATGTTCTTTCTATTAACTTAAACTCTGAGGTTACTAATAAATTAAGTGTGAGCTCATACTTAAGTACCAATATTACTTCTTCAAACAGAACTCAACAAGGTAATCAGTTGTCTAATCCCACTTTTAGATCTTTGTTTACTCCTAGAAGTTACGACTTAACTAATTCGCCTTATTATGATGCAGCTGGAAACCAATTGTATTATGGAGGTGAAGACAATCCCTATTGGGCAATTGATAATGTTCGTTATAATGACGACATCTCTCGTTTATTAGGTAACGTTGGTTTACACTACAAGTTTAATAATTGGTTAAATGCAGATGCTAAAGTAGGTATCGATAACCAATCATTTAAATCGCATGGTTTTGATGAGATTGGTGCTAGAGGTGGCGGTAACACCAGTGCCAATGGAACAGGTGGTGTGGTTGATGCTAGAAGTATTGTAAGAAATATTAACTCATATCTAACATTGAATGCCCAAAAGCAATTTGGTAATTTTAATTTATCTGGAACATTGGGTAATGAAGTAATTGATAACTACTCAAACTCTATGTCTGCAAGATCTACTGGTTTAGCGATCAGAGGTTTTGATCAAATTAGCAATGCAACAGTTTTAAATACCCCATCTGTAGGTACTTCTCAATTTAGAACTTTTGGGGTGTTTGCAGATTTCGTGGCTGATTACAAAAGATGGTTATCATTGAACGTAAAAGCTAGAAACGATTTCTCTTCTACTTTAGCTCCCGGTGCAAGATCGATCTTCTATCCTGCAGCTGCTTTAAGCGCTACTTTAACAGATGCGATCCCTGAATTGAAAAGCAAAACTTTGAGTCTCTGGAAAATGAGGGCTAACTACGGTGTGGTTGGTCGTGCAGCTCCTGCTTATAATACTGATAACTATGCAACTACCGGTGGTGCTGCAGATGGTTTCGGTCCAAGTATCGCATTTCCTTTTAACGGATTAGCTGGTTATACCATTTCTAACTCTGCAGGAAACGTTAAGTTGAAACCTGAGTTTACAACAGAGTGGGAAATTGGAACTGACTTAGCATTTTTTGATAATCGAGTAACCATCCAAGCTAACTATTACGAGCGTAAGTTAACTGATGGTTTATTCCCTGTTCCTGTATCTTCTACTTCTGGTGTAACTTCTGTTTATCAGAACGCGGGAGAGATCAAAACAAAAGGAACAGAACTTACTTTAGGCTTAGTACCCATTAAATCAAGAGACTTCACATGGACAATCAATGCTAACTACACTCAATTCAAGAGTATTGTTACTAAATTGGCTCCTGGTGTAACTGTGATTACTTTAGGTGGGTTTACAACGCCTAACGTAAGATTAGTAGAAGGCGAAGAGTTTGGTGCTATTTATGGTAATATGTATCAAAGAGATAATCTTGGTCGTATTTTATTACAAACCACTGGTACTAACGCAGGTTTGCCTTTACCAACTTCAGGAGTATTTAAAATTGGTAATAGCAATCCTAAATATACCATCGGTATCAATAACTCATTTGCTTACAAAAACTTCTCTTTGGATATATTATTTGATATCCGCGAAGGTGGAGATTTGTATAGTAGAAACTTGGCCGACTTAAGAAGAAATGGTGTAGTTGTTGAAACTGCAGAATTGCCAAGATTTGAAAAAGATAATGTAACACCAACTCGTAACTATCAGTTTACTGGTGTTGATGCAAGTGGAAATGTGGTTAACGTTCCTATCCGTGCAGATCAATACTGGGGTAATGCTGGTAAGTATGTAGCTGCAGAAGGCTATATGATTAAAACTAGCTGGTTTAGAGTAAGAGAAATGAACTTGACTATGAAGATGCCAAAGCGTTTGATTGATAAAAGTCCATTTAGCAATATAGAGTTTGGTATTTTCGGACGTAACCTTTACCTAAAAGCGAAGGGTGCTCCGCACTTGGATCCAGAACAGAATGCCTTCGGAACAAATAATATTTCCGGATTGGAATTCAACGCAAATCCTTCAACCAGAACTTTCGGTGCAAATCTGAGATTAACTCTGTAATAAACATTATCAAATCAATAAATAATTGACAATGAAAAAAATATTCATAACAATATCAGCAGCCGTTTCGCTCTTCGCGCTAAGCTCTTGCCAGAAATGGATGGACATCAACAAGGACGGAGATAGAATTGCGGAAACAGCTGCTCCTATTGATCTTTTGCTTACAAACGTAACGGTGAACACTGGCTTTGCAGGTGGGTCTGACTTGTTTCGTTATAGCAATTTGATCATGCAACAATTTTCAGGACAAACTACTGGGGGCGAAACACAAACGCAACAGTACGAAAAGTACCTGCTTCAATCTGCCGACGTGAATAACCTTTGGGGTTCTGCTTATGCAACAACTCTGAACGACTGTGAAGTAATCATTCGTTTGTCTAATGCACAAAATCTACCATACTATCGTGGGGTGGCTAAATTGTTGAAGGCTTATAACTATCAGCAATTGGTGGATGCATTTGGAGATATTCCTTTTTCTGAAACACAACAAACCAGTGCCAATACTTCTCCAAAGTATGATGCGGGTGCTACCATTTACAATTCATTGTTGACAATGATTGATGAAGCAATCACAGATTTGAATACAACTTCTGCAGGTATAGCACCAGGAAATAATTCAACAATTTATACTGGGGCATTTGCAACAAAGAAAGCCAACTGGATTAAGTTTGGTAATACTTTGAAACTACGTTTGTTGATTCACTATTCAAAAATGAACAAAGCAGATTGTGTGGCTAAAATCAATGCTGCGATAGCATCTGCTGGTGTTAACTTCTTTACTGCCAATGCAGATAATTTTGAAATGCCTTTCTTCAACGTAACCAATCGTCAGAATCCTATTCATCAGTTTGAAATTAATAGAACCAATTATTTGTTTCCGAACAAATTCATGGTTAATGCAATGAATGCAAAATCTGATCCTAGAAGACCATTCTATTTCACTGCATTCCCTTTTGGTTCATCAACCTATGTTGGTGCTCAGGCTGCTGATCCTGCTTCTCAGAAATACTCTAGAATTCATACTTACCTAAGAGGCGTGGGAACTGGTGGTACTGCTAAGTCAGACGGGTCAATTGATCCATTACCTGCAACTGGTGGTGTATTATATGATGGTACTGCTCCTCAAAGAATGTTAACATTTGCTGAGTACAATTTTATCAGAGCAGAAGCGGCACTATACGGCGCTACTGGCGATGCACAAGCTTTCTTTACTGCAGGTATTACTGCTAGTATGCAAGCTGCTGGTGTAGCTGCTGGCGATATCACTACTTATTTAGCTGCAAATGGTACACTAACTGGTACTGTTGATCAGAAATTAGCACAAGTTATTGGAGAAAAATATATTGCTAACTACGGAGTGCCAATGGAAGCTTGGTCTGACTGGAGAAGAACTGGTTACCCTGTTATCACGAAAGTTTCTAATGCTGTAACCGCAGATATTCCACGCTCATTACCTTATCCTCAAAGTGAAGTTGATGCGAATAGAAATTTCCCCGGACAAAAAGCTAGTTTACTAGTTCCTGTATTCTGGGATAAATAATATACACATCGTTGCTATATAAATAGAAAGGGCTGTCTGCAAAGACGGCCCTTTCTATTTATATAGTAAGCTGATTATTTTTTAATCAATAACTCTGTCAGTTTTTTCTCCAAGTCTGCGCCCCTTAAACTGCTTGCGATGATCTTACCACTCGGGTCTAATAGAATATTAAAAGGAATGCTTTCAAATTGATAAAGACTCACAACGGTACTTTCCCATTTTTTTAGATCGCTGATTTGAGTCCATGGTAAAGCATCATCTTTAACTGCTTGTAACCATTCTTCTTTCCCTTCATCCAAAGAAACGCCAAGTACTGTAAAATTTTTATCCATGAATTTTTGATAAGCAATCTTCACATTTGGGTTTTCTTTTCTACAAGGACCACACCAGCTTGCCCAGAAATCTACCAAAACATATTTGCCTTTAAAGCTATTCAATGAAACCATTTTTCCATTTGCATCGGGCATTGAAAAATCTGGTGCTTGCTTGTTTAATAATGGATAAGACGGCGTAGCAGAATTTGCAGCCTGAACTGTTAGCATTGATTTTAATTTACTTAATCCATCATGTTCTTTAAACGCATCCGAAGAAAGGATGGCAAGGGTTTTTAAGTCTTCCGTTTTCATGGTTCTAGAAGCAAGTCCAATGGCATAATATCGAACTGCAGGGCTAGGAGATTTTTTTATAAAATCACTGATAAACGTATTTACAGCAGTTACTTGATTATCTCTTTTTAAACTAGCAACTGTAATTGCACTATCACTAGCATTTTGTTTTTGTAAACTATCTAGTAAACCAAATGCACTGTATAATATTGAATCCTGATGGTGATAATTTTCCATCAATTCGTGCAGAGCTGAAGTTGCTACAGATCCTTCCACTTCATACAAGCGGAAATGCGCCATGTCTATTCTTAGGCGAATACTTTTACTATCATTTACCACTAAAATGGCAGGTCCTTTCTCTAGTTGTAAGCGATAAAGACCTTCCTCTTTTGCATGAGATCGGAGTTCAAAAGTTCCAGTGCTTTTTAATGTTGCGGAATCTAAAATTACAGGCTGCTCACCAGCAAAAGGAATTTCTTGAAGATAAATTTTTTGTTCTGGCGCATTTGAAATTTTGCCACTAACCACAAATGGACCGTGCTTTTGTTCTGTGCAAGAAAACAAAACGGCTGATGATAAACAAAGCCAAAGGATTTTTTTCATAAGATAATTGGTTGCCCTGATGGGCTATTTTATTTTTGTAATGCTTGTTCAAGTAAGCTGGTAACCATTTTTGGATCTGCTTTTCCTTTGCTCAGTTTTTTTACTTCACCCACAAATAATCCTATCAATCCTTTTTTGCCCTTCTGGTATTCTGCAACCTTATCAGGCATTTTTGCAATGACTTCTTCTATCCATTTTTCTAATTCACCTGTATCGCTTATTTGTAATAAGTTTAGGGATTCAGCAATAGCCAATGCTGATGTTTTATTGTCAGCAATTAAAACTGGTAATATTTTTGAAGAGGCGATAGAGAAATTTATTTTCCCTTCATCTACGAGATTTAATAATCCTGCAAACTTTTCTGACGACAGATGTAGTTGTTCTATATGCAGATGATGTTCGTGTAACCATTGTCTGATGGGTCCAAGGATCCAATTGGCAACCGCTTTATAGTGTGAAGTGAATTTTGTAGTTGCTTCAAAAAAATGAGAAGTGGCTAAATCTTCGGAAAGTTGATGTGCATCGTAAG
This sequence comes from Bacteroidota bacterium, assembly GCA_025363385.1. Taxonomy (GTDB): domain Bacteria; phylum Bacteroidota; class Bacteroidia; order Chitinophagales; family Chitinophagaceae; genus Sediminibacterium. Next base: position 6,560 of record JANYEA010000162.1, read on the forward strand.
CACTTAATCCTAATTCCTGTTGGTATTTTTCCTGCAGCACATTGGGTAAAACAGGAAGTTCTGCTGCAATGCTATTGATAAAGGATTCGGTTAAATGAAAAGGAGCTAAATCGGGATCCGGAAAATAGCGGTAATCATTTGCTTCTTCTTTATCGCGAATGGCAAAAGTGGTATCATTTGATGCATCAAAACTCCTCGTTTGTTGCTGAACAGATTTTCCGGCATCTAAAATAGAAGCCAAACGTTCTACTTCAAATTCTATTGCTTTTTTTACATTTCGAATACTATTCACATTTTTCACTTCCACACGTGTACCCAATTTACTACTGCCCTTTGGCTTTAAAGAAATATTAGCATCACAACGTAAACTGCCCTCTTCCATATTACCATCACAGATTCCTAACCATCTTACCAACTTTCTTATTTCTGTTACGTATTGGTATGCTTCTTCTGCAGAAAAAATATCTGGCTCTGTTACTATTTCAATAAGCGGTGTGCCAGCTCTATTTAAATCGATACAAGTGTACTGATCGTCTAAATCATGAATGCTTTTGCCCGCATCTTCTTCCAGATGAATCCTGTTCAATTGTACATTTCTAAATGATCCATCATCTGTTTTTATGCGCACTAATCCACCCTTGCAAATAGGAGTGGTATGTTGTGATATCTGATAGCCCTTGGGAAGATCTGGATAGAAATAATTTTTACGCGCAAAATAGTTGTCCTTTTCAATCTCGCAAGAACAAGCCAATCCCATTCTGATAGCATAGTTAATTGCCTTCTTATTGGTTTTTGGAAGGGTACCTGGATGCCCAAGTGTAATCGGACTCACATGTGTATTTGGCCCAGCACCAAATTCGGTACTGTCGCCACAAAATAATTTGCTATTGGTAGCCAATTGGGCATGTACTTCTAGCCCAATTACTACATCGTATTTTTCACTCCATGACATAGGGTGCAAAAATAGCTTTCTCAGACCATAAGCTGTGTGACCGAAGTAGATTTATACTTTATTTATAAAAAAACCACGCTAAGCATAGCGTGGTTGATGAAACATGAGAAAAATATTTAAACTGTTTTACTTATAAATTTGCTGTCTTTAATCTTTTTGGGAATTTAATATCGATTGTCTGTGACTTGCCAGCTCTTTTGATTCCCATTTTAAATGCTTCACCTTCTTTGATGTCTTTTAGTTTTGATTTTAAATCGTCAACCGATTTAACGTCTTTTCCATTTACATCAGTAATAATATCATCTTCTTTTAATCCAGATCTGCCCGCTGCCAATTCATCATCCACATCGGTTACTTTAACGCCATTACCTTCTTCTAGGTCTTCAATTTCAATTCCCAATCTTGGCCTTCCGCCCGCATTATTGCCATGGTATTCAAATGGAAATGATTTAGGTAAATCGGGCATTTTAGGCATATGAAAATTAAAATCGCCGCCATCCATTTTGAAGTTTTTAATATCTGTTTCTTTGCGCTTTCCTAAAACAGCAGTGGTGCTTTTTTCTTTTCCATCACGGAGATAGGTAATATTTATTTTAGTAGCGGGCTTGTAAGAATGAATGGCTTCTACTAATTCCGAACTGGATTCAATCTTAGTGTCATTTACTTTAGTGATAATATCATTGCTTTGAAGTCCGGCTTTTGACGCAGCACTCTCTTTGGTAACTTCTGTAATTTTAACTCCCTTTTCAGCTTTCTCAGTAAGCACCCCTAAGAAGGTACCATTGCTCATTTTTACTTCTGTCTCAAATTCAAAAGGGGGCATGTTAAACTCAAAGCCATCTTTGCCATGCATGTTGATTTTAATTTTTTTATGACTGAGTCTCTCCAAATCCTCATCTTTCCATTTGTCTGCAGGAACACCATTGATAATTACTTTATCACCATCCACTTGAACATTCAGGGTCTCGGATTTTTTGCCATCATTAATGATAATTGTTTTCTCCTCTTTCTGAGCAAAAACTGCAGTACTTAAGGAAGCTGCTAATAAAAGCATGCTGAATTGTTTCGTATTCATTTGGTTATATTTTTAAATTTTCAATAACCAAATGTAGTAGAAGGCAATATTAATTAAGGTTGATGTAAGGTTAATGGAAGTTAAAAAAGTGAAGAGATAAGAGATAAGAGTCGGTTTGTATAAATGAAAACCCTAAGCAAAGCTTAGGGTTTAAAAGGGATAGTTCACTCTTCACTTCTCACTTAATTTGCCAAAAGCAAATTCCTAATTTGAACAATTACTTCTGGCAAATTACTAGCGTCCTGTCCGCCTGCAGTTGCCAGGGTTTTTTGCCCGCCGCCGCCGCCTTTGATGAGTGGGGTGATAATTTCTTTGATCATTTTAGGTGCTTCTAAGCCTTTTAGGAGATTTACACTATCCGATATTAAAATACAAACAGCAGCTTTCCCTGCGATTTTTGCTACTAAAGTAATCAGATAATTCTCGCCTAATTCAGTTCTTAGGTCAAAGGCTAATTTTTTTAATTGATCTGCATTGCTAACTTCAACTTGACTACCTACATAGAATGCTTCTCCTTTTTCAAAAGGGAAGGGAATGCGTTCGCTTAATAAACCAACTTTTATTATTTTTAATTGTTTGGCTTCTAAAGATTCTACTTTCTTTTCTAATTCTTGTTTCTCCAGAATTATTTTCTCTACTGCTTTTAATGGATCTTTAGTTTTTAAAAGATTACCTACTTCTTTTAAGCCAGCAAATTGTTCGTATAAATAATTAAAAGCCTTACTACCCGTGTAAGCTTCTATTCTTCTTACACCAGCTGCCACTGCAGCTTCTGATGTAATTTTAAATACTCCGATCATACCCGTATGCATCACGTGTGTACCACCACATAACTCAACAGAGAATTTTGGATCAACTACTACTACACGTACGGTATTGCCATATTTCTCTCCAAACAATGCCATCGCCCCAAGTTTTAACGCTTCTTCTTTGGGCATTTCTGTAATCACAACAGGAATGTTTTCTCTGATCTTATCGTTAACTATTTTTTCAACTCTAAGTATTTCTTCATCTGTTACACGTGCAAAATGAGAAAAGTCGAAACGCAAACTTTCGTCATTTACCAATGAACCTTTTTGAGCCACATGTGTACCTAAAACTTCACGTAAAGCAGCATGCATCAAGTGCGTTGCAGTATGATTATAACTGGTATACAGTCTTTTCTCAATATTTATGGCAGCGGTTACTTCCAAAGCAATATTGGAAGGCAATGCATCGGTAAAGTGAACAATCAGATCATTCTCTTTTTTGGTATCAGTTACCGAAATTTTTTCTTCACCAAATTGTAAGTAACCAATGTCGCCAATCTGTCCGCCACTCTCCGCATAAAAAGGAGTGGTTGCCAACACCATTTGAAATTGTTCCTTACCCTTCGATTTGATTTTACGGTACTTGGTTACCCTTGTAGTAACCAGGATGTCTTTATATCCTACAAATCCTTCACCAGGTTCTTCTTGTAATACTACCCAGTCTTCCGTGTCTAAAACTGATGCGGCCCTGCTTCTGTTTTTCTGCTGTAACATCTCAGCTTCAAATCCTTTCTCATCAATGCTAATATTATTCTCAGATGCAATTAAACGGGTTAAATCAATTGGAAAACCAAAAGTGTCGAACAATTCAAACACGGCTTTCCCTTCAATTTCTTTCGATACAGTTGCTGCACTCGTAGCCACCATATCGTCAATTCTTTTCAATCCTTTATCTAATGTTCTTAAAAATGCATCTTCTTCTTCCTTCACCACTTTCGATACAAAATCTAGTTGATGTTTGAGTTCAGGAAAAACATTTTCGAATTGTGCAGCTAGCTGCGGTAATAACTGATGCAACAGTGGTTGCTTATAATTTAGGTAAGAATAATAATATCTTACAGCACGTCGCAAAATTCTTCGAATTACATAACCAGCACCAGTATTGGAAGGTAACTGGCCATCGGCAATCGTAAATGAAATTGCGCGAATATGATCTGCAATCACACGAAATGCGATGGCTTCTTTACTAGAACTATAATCGTATTTCTGCTTGGTAATTTGTTCAACAGCAGAAATGGTGCCCGTAAAAACATCTGTATCATAGTTACTCGTCTTTCCTTGAATCACACGTACCAATCTTTCAAATCCCATACCTGTATCCACGTGCTTTGCAGGCAAAGATTCCAATGTGCCGTCCTTTAAGCGATTGAATTGCATGAAAACGTTATTCCAAATTTCAATAACCTGAGGATGATCATTATTTACCAAAGTTTTTCCATCCACAGCAGCTCGCTCTTCATTTGTTCTGCAATCCACGTGTATTTCACTACAAGGGCCACATGGACCCGTATCGCCCATTTCCCAGAAATTATCTTTTTTATTTCCAAGTAAAATTCTATCGGGGCTGATTACTTTTTTCCATTCTTCAAAGGCTTCATTATCCCTTTCCAGATTTTCGTTGGTATCACCTTCAAAAATGGTGACATATAAACGGTCTTTATCAATTTTGTACAGTTCAGTCAACAACTCCCAACTCCAGGCAATGGCTTCTGTTTTAAAATAGTTTCCAAAACTCCAGTTGCCCAACATTTCAAACATGGTATGGTGATAGGTGTCTACTCCCACTTCTTCCAAATCGTTGTGTTTACCACTTACACGTAAACATTTTTGGGTATCAGCCACCCTTGGATTTGGGGCATTTTTATTTCCTAAAAAATAATCTTTGAATTGATTCATGCCCGCATTGGTAAACAAAAGGGTAGGATCGTTTTTCACCACTATGGGTGCGGATGCCACAATTTGATGTTCTTTTGAAGCAAAAAAGTCTAGGAATTGCTGGCGTATCTGTGCACTGGTCATCATTTTCATTCGAAATTTTAATCAATTGATGGGCCGTAGAAACTATCTTTGAGAGCTTTTCCGGGTTGCAAAGGTAAGGATAACCTACCTGAAAAATCGGTGTAAGCGTAAAGCAGAATACAGACTTTTGCAAAATTATGGCAGTTAAATTTGCATCTTTGCATGCCTTTTGCTGTTCCTTTGATTGATAGAAGCATGAAAAAAATCAAATACTACTATAATACGCATACCCTCCGCTACGAAAAGTTGGAAGTGCCGCTTCGGGTAATATTGCTTCAGGTATTTGGTTTTATCACTGCCTGTATTTTAACGGGCCTCATTATTGTACTCATCATTTTTAAATATATCGATAGTCCTAAAGAGAAAATTCTACGTCAGGAAAACGACGATATGAAAGAAAGTTATACGCTTTTGATGGATCGGGTAAATGAGTTGGAATTGCAGATGGACGAATTAGAGAATCGCGATAACAATGTATATCGTTCCATATTCGGTTCCGATCCTGTTCCAGATAGTGCCAGGGTAAAGGATATGGAAAAGAAGAATGAAGTAAAACTAGTAACAAGAATGGGCGAAGGGGAATTGGTGAAGAGTATGACGCTGCAATTAAATAACTTATCACTTCGAACGGCATACCAGGATCAATCGTATTTACTAATCAATGATTTGGTTAAGAATAAAGAGAAGTTGCTCAATGCCACCCCTTCTATCCAACCCGTAAGTAATAAAAATTTAAATAGAATCGGATCTGGTTTCGGCTATCGGATCGACCCCGTATATAAAGATCGCCGACACCATATGGGCTTAGATTTTACAGCTCCAATTGGTACACCCATTTATGCCACTGCTGATGGTGTTGTAAAAGATGCAGGGTTTAATACAGGTGGATTTGGTAACAGAGTAGTAATTGGTCATGGGTTTGGATATGAAACTTTATATGGTCATATGTATAAAATCAAAGCACGTGTAGGTGAAAAAGTAAAGAGAGGAGAAGTGATTGGATATGTTGGAAACACTGGAAAAAGTACAGGCCCTCACTGCCATTATGAAGTACATAGAAGTGGCATTCCGGTTGATCCGATCTATTATTTCTATAATGATTTAACACCTGCACAATTCGACAGAATTTTAAAATTGGCGGCTGCTAGTAATCAAAGTTTAGACTAATTATTTTTATCATGGAACCTGGAGTAAAAGAATATCTAGTTCGAATTTTAAACACAATCTCCATAGTAGGGCTTTGTTTGATGTTAAATATTACTGCTGGTATCAAGTATGAATTAGCATTTGTAGAGGATAAATTGCATTGGCAAAATATTGCATTTTATATTTTCTTCTTTGTAAGTATTATTGCTATGATTTTATATATGATTAAGACCTGGAGTAAGCCTTTAGATTTTAATCAATAAAAAACCCGACAAATACAAAGAGTTAATCGATGTAGTGCCGGGTTCAATTTTATTAGTGTAAAACTTAGTTCTTAGAATCTTTTGTATCTAAAATTACAGGGCTACCCTTACCCATGATAATCACTTTGGAATTTGGTGATGTTACCAGCCCCTTCATCACTTGTATATTCTCGTATTGTAACTGTTTGTCTGTTAATCCAGAACTCATGATTCGCTGATAATCTGCGATACCCTGCGCTTCTACACGTTTACGTTCTGCTTCCTGTTTTTCTTTTTGCAATACGAACTCCATTTTTTGTGCATCCTGCTCAGCTTTGATCTTTTCTTCAATGGAAGCTTTTACAGTTGCCGGAAGTGTGATATTTCTAACGAGTAATTGCTCTAAAACAAGTCCTCTTTTCTTGAAGTCGGATTCAATGGTCTTGAAAATTCTTGTTTGGAATTCATCTCTTCTGGTAGAGTATAGGTCAACTGCGGTATAGTACACAGCGTTATCTCTAATTTTTGTTCGGGTAATGGGGCGAACTACTTTGTCTTTAAAATCCATCCCCGTTTCTTTTACCAGCATTGGAGCTTCTGTAGCCATCACACGATACAAAACGGTTAGGTCGATCACTACTTCCAAACCATCAGCAGTTAAAACGCGAATGGCATCGTCACCAGCTACATCGCCTTCATTATGCACTCCACTCATGGTGTAGTTCTGTGTTTTAATATCGATTTTGTTTACGTCTACTAAAGGATTTACAAAAGTTAACCCACTAGTAAGCACATCGTTTTGAACTTTACCGAAAATCGATTTAACGCCAATCTGACCAGCGTCGATTTGCTTAATACTGGATGTAAGTATTCCCAAAACAATAATACCCAAACCTACCAATCGGGCAGTTCCTGAATAATTGGGAAGGGGCTGAGGTTGTGCTTTTAAATAAAATGCGGCGATGAAAATGATCAAGCCGAGAATAATGAGTATCATAGTTTATTTGTTAATTGATATAATAATAGGTAGCTGAATAAAGTAAAACATTACAGGATTCAAAAATTAACTACTGTGATCCACTACAATGTTCCATTTGCCTTTGATCTTTTTAAATAGCAATGTAAAAGCCCCGCCTACATCCCCGATGCTCCTTTTTAAATGCCATTTGCCAATTACAAAATAATATTCGGGCGAAAGTTTTCTAAACTCAACAAATTCAAAATCAAGGTGGCCCATAGCTGCGGTATCTGGGTAACCCTTTTTATAATTCTCGAGTGTTTTTTGATATCCATTACTGATGGATTTGCCAATAAAAAGCAAGCTATCGCTTTCCCAATAACCCTTCATGAATTCTGATACATTTCCTTTATTCCAATCATTTCTTTGACGGAGCAACAGGCTTTTAATGGAAGAAATATTACTGCTTTGTGCTGAAAGAGATACACTTAGTGAAAAAGAAAAGAGTATTAAAAAAATAGATACAAGCCTGAAAGGGCGTTTCATAATTTGATGTTTCCTGAAAGCTACAACAATCTTGTTTCTGAACCATTTCTCTTTTATTTCTGTATCATATTTAATAACTTAACCGAATGGAATATATGGCTCATTTAGAAAAAGACAGGAAGCTGTCAAAAATTTTGTTCGAATCATTGCCAGAATTAACGCTGCATAAAAATATTCCGATTCGTTTAATGGCAAGCATCATGAGTCAGCAATTAAGTACCCATGTTGCGAGGGTGATATTTCGTCGTTTTTTAGAATTGTACAATGGTAAGGAACCCACAGTGAAAAAAGTATTAGCTACCGATCCCACTGTATTGCGCGCGATTGGATTAAGTAATAATAAAGTGAGTTATATTTTAAATGTTGCCAGGTTTTGCATCGAACATAATATCACCGATACAAAACTGCAGAAAATGGATAATATATCAATTATCGAAATGCTTACAGAAATTAAAGGTGTGGGTAAATGGACGGTTGAAATGTTGCTGATGTTTAGTTTAGGCCGTGAAGATATATTTGCAGTAGACGATCTTGGCATTCAACAAGCCATGATAAAATTGTATAAGCTCGACAATACCGATAAAAAAGCACTGAAAGAAAAAATGCTTCAGTTATCGGCTAAGTGGAGCCCCTACAGAACTTATGCCTGTTTGCATTTATGGCAATGGAAAGATGAAAAGTAATGCTACGCTGAATTTCTAGCTGCATTAATTACACCAAACATACTTCTGGTTACTAGTTTTTCATAAATAGGTTTCAATGCTGGATCTACTTCTTCGTTATGCAATTTATTTAAAGCGTATTGCTGTATGGTAAGAAGTGGTAGCACAATTTTATCACGCATTTGTATAGAAGCTTTACCTGCTTTATCGTCTTCCATCAAAGTACTAGCATCAGCCAATTCCAATACCAGTTTTGAAGTAAGATCAAATTCGTTTTTGATGAGTTCCCAAACTGGTCCAAACTGAGGATCTTTCTTCACATATTCTGTGAGCGGGAAAAATGATTTTAGCATGCTCATCATACTATTATCAATCAAGGTTCTGAAGAACAAAACATTTCTAAACATGGCTTTGGTATCGTTCCACAAACCTCGTTCTTTCATTTGTTGTAATGCGGTTCCCACACCAAAGAATCCAGGAACATTTTGTTTTAGCTGACTCCAGCTTCCCACAAAGGGTATTGCACGAAGGTCTTCGAATCTTAGTCCACCACTATTGCCCCGCTTGGCCGGACGGCTGGCGATATTACTTTTGCTATAATAGTTAAGCGGACTAAACTGTTGCATATAAGCTAAGAAAAGAGGGTGGGTTTTGAATCCTTGATAGGACTCGTGACTAATCTTCCCTAATTCTTCCATCAAGAACCGATCGTGTTGAGAAATCTGAATTCGTGAATCGGCAAATAATTCATTACTCAAACCAGCACTTAATAATTGTTCTAAATTATACTGCGACGATTCGATGGTTCCGAAATTAGAAGTGATGGTTTGCCCCTGAATGGTTAACTGGATCTCTTCGTTTTCAATATTTGATCCAAGTGACGAATAGAACTTATGTGTTTTTCCACCACCACGAGAAGGTGGTCCACCGCGGCCATCAAAAAATTTAGCTTTGATATTGTATTTGCGGGATATCGCTGTTAGGTTTTCTTTGGCTGTGTAAATACTCCAGTTTGCTTGTAAGTACCCACCATCTTTTGTGCCATCGCTAAAGCCAAGCATGATGGTTTGGTGATTATTTCTTAATTGCAAATGCGATTTATATTCAGGTAAATGATATAAGAGCTCCATGGTTGTTTCAGCCTGATCAAGGTCGTCGATGGTTTCGAATAAAGGAACAATATCAATGAGCATTTCATCTCTTTCCCATCCACAGATTCTAAGTAATGCGTAAACCTCCATCATGTTGATCACACTCTGACAGTTGCTGATCACATAACGATGACATCCTTCCTCTCCATTTTCTTTTTGAATGCTTTTAATAGCATACATGCTTTCTAAAGTATCTCGGCTAATAGTATCATCTATTGTAACAGGATCTACAATCGTATCAATGAAGGAAAGTGCTTCTATTTTTTCAGGAATAGTAAGCGAACTATAATTTTCTGGCAGTATTGCTTTGCCTCCTTTTGCAATCAACTCTGAATTGATTTGTAAAATTACTGCAGTGTGAATACGACTATCCTGACGAATATCGAGAGATGCAAAATGGGTTCCGAAAATTTTTACTTTATGAATTAAGCTATCCAGTCTGTTCAAATAAAGTGAATGATGATGCTTGATTAATAATTCTCGGGCAGCGTACAATTCTTTAATGAGTTCCTCTTTTTTGATGCGCTTGCTTGCTTCAGGGCGAAATACATTTTCGTACAATTGCTGCTCAAGTTGTGCAATAATGGTATCAACTCCTGTAAAAGTTAAACGACGCTTTAATTTACGGATATCACGGTAATAACAAACTACGATAGCACTTCTTAATGCGTCTGCCACTTTAAGTGTGGTTGGTCCGTTTACAAATGGATTACCATCTCTATCTCCACCAGGCCAGAATCCTAATTCTATAAAAGGGTTTTCACCATCATATCCATTATCAAAAACTTCTCGATTAATGAAGTTGTAAATATTTCCAATCGAAGGGTACAAAATATTCTCTAAGTACCACATCAAATTAACCGCCTCATCCAATGGAGTTGGCTGTTTTTTATTGAAGAACGGCGTAATACCCAGCTGTTGAATGTATGCGTTAATGGTATGAAAATCGTTTTTACCAATGGCTTCATTCATGTCGTGAATAATACCAAGAACACTACCCGGATAAAACTGAGTAGGGTGGGCTGTTAATACCACACGCACTTTGAATTTCTTAAGTTTACTTTTTAAAACCTGTGACTTACCCGCAAAATTGGTTTCGCTGATCAATGATTTTAAGCTGCCGGGCCCTTCTACATCGTTTACTGTTTCAAAAGCAGCGTCTTCAATTGCATCGAATAATACAATCTGTCGCTCTATATATTGTACAAATTTAAACAGACGTGCCACTTTATCGCCCTCGTCTGTAGCATTAGTATGCTGGGTAAAAAAATGATCTACAATTTGCATCGGGGTTTTTGCATCAGCATAACCGTCTATACAAGCTTGTAATAAAATGGGTAGGAGTGCACCTACATTGGCAATTCCCGAAAAGGGGAGCGCAGAAAATAAACTATTATAAATGGTGTATTTATCAGTTACGTTGCGCTTAAAGTTGATACTATATTCTGAAGAAGGCATAGGCTATTTAAGCATCTAAGATAATTGATTTTACTAAAAATGACTATGAAATAATCATGAAACTCAAATCAGGCTTGATTTTCAGGCTAATGATTGTTAGTTATATTTTTATTTTATATATTTTATTGTGCCCTGTCTAAAATTTCAAACACATATTTTTTAACTAATATTCATCATATTAGGTTAATTATGTTTTTGAATTTATAAAACTCCCTATCCTTCATTTAATTAGTGGATGCTCCATTAAACTTCTTTATTTTTATCCTGTCCTATACTAATAAACTAACGCATGTTCCCCAGTGACAAAGAGCTTTTATCCCAATTTTCAACTAGTTCAACAAAAGAAAAGGGCTTTACGGCTATCATTCAGAAGTACCAGGAAAAGCTTTATTGGCATATCAGGAGGATGGTTATTGAACACGCGGATGCAGACGATATACTCCAGAATGTATTTATTAAGGTATGGAAGGGATTAGAAAGTTTTAGGGAAGATAGTCAGCTCTATACCTGGCTATATAGAATTGCCACCAATGAAACCCTTAGTTTTCTGGAAAAGCAGAAGCGGCATGCAACGCTGAGCATGAGCGATATGGAAGATAGCTGGGAAAATAAAATTAAGGCAGATGCGCATTTTGATAGTAATCAATTGGAGTGGAAATTACAATTAGCAATAAAGCAACTACCTGAAAGACAAAGACTTGTATTTAATTTACGATATTTCGATGCCATGCCTTATGAAGAAATGAGTAAGGTTTTGGATACCAGTGAAGGCTCATTAAAAGCAAGCTATCATCATGCTGCCAAAAAAATTGAAGCCATCTTAACAAGCTATTAAACCATTATACTTTAAAACCGTCAAACAATAGTTGAAACCCCAGAATACCATATTAGAAGAATTAAAAGAAATAGCTCCTACACTTGTAGAAACAGGGGTAAGTATGCCTTATTTTGTTCAAGATGGCTATTTTGAACAGTTAGCAGATAGCATTCTAGAGAAGGCATCAGTTGAATTTCTTCCCAATTCTTTGAATAGTAGCTATCAGGTTCCTGATACTTATTTTAGCGGACTTGCATATAAAATTTTGCTTCGCGTTAAAGAAATGAGTGTGGAAGAAGCATCTTTATACGATGAAAATGAATCCATCGCTCCTATTTTAAATACCCTTCCCAAAGCAATGCCTTATATAGTTCCTGCAAACTATTTTGAGCAATTAACTTTTCAGACACCTGTAGAAAAGGCAAAAGTGGTTCCAATGAAAAAAATGCGGAATTGGATGACTTATGCTGCAGCTGCCGTATTTGTAGGTATCATGGTTACAGGTTCTTTCTTATTTTCAGATAAGCAACAAGCCCAAGATTTTGAAAAGTTTCAGAACATGGATGTTGCTGCTGCCCTTGATCAGGTAAGCGATTCTGAATTGAATAGTTATATAAATGAAAATCATGCCAATTCTGTGGATGAATTAACGGATATTGAAAGGGCAAATCTGGATAATGTAGATGATAAGATTCAATCTATGAGTACCGAGAATCTTAGTGAATATTTGAATGAAAATGGATTTCTGGAATTGAAATCAGATAGTAAAAAATAATAAATAATATGAAAAAAATTCTACTATACTTTTCAATTTTCATCATGCTTTCTTTTGGAGCAGCTGCACAAAATCAGCCCTCACCTGAAGCGCCTATTCTTCAGGGGATTAAAATTGCTTTTATTACCAAACAGTTAGCGCTTTCCACCGAAGAGGCTCAGAAATTCTGGCCCCTTTACAACGAATTTTCCGATAAAGCAAAAAGCTTAAGGAAGGGACAAGATGTGGATGAGTTGGCTTTCGAAGAAAAAATGTTAGACGAAAGAAAGAAGTTGAAAGGTGAGCTTACAAAAGTATTAGGCTCAGAAAATCGGGCTAATAAAGCATTGGGTATTGACCGTGAATTTAATAGGGTATTAAAAAAGGAATTGGAAAATAGAAGAGAAATACGTCAGAAAATGGAAAACAATACAGAGCGTAATCAGCAGAAAATGGAGACGCATGTTGATAAGCAACAGCAGAAAATCGAAAATAGAATAGATAAACAACAGAATAGAATAGAAAAACGTATTGGCCCTAAGAATTAATCATAAATAAAAGGGGGGACACTTTTATTTATTGGAGTGCTGCCGATTGGGGGCACTCTGTATTTAAGAGATCTTCCAAATAGGATGTTGGATATCGTGGTAAAAAAGAAAGGTCCATTTTTTTTCATTCCCTTCCTGCCACCATTGTTGTCTCAATTCCATACACTTCTTTCCATCGTAATCGTATTTAGCCACGAACTTACTTTTCATTTGTTGTAGTTGTGGAGCTACATCAGCACCAAAGAATGCAGTTGCTCCATTTTCTTGGATCCAGAAAACTTGATGAAACATACTATGTCCACCAGTTACCTGATAAAAAATAGTATCATCAATCCAGCCTTCATTTTCTGTTAACCAAATCACTTTGCTAAATTCTTCTAACAATTCAAAATCTGAACGGGTATAGGAACTGGTTCCATTAGCTATTGCGTAATCGAACTCTCTTTGTTGTACATAATAGGTAGCATAAGGAAAGCTGATGAAGCGTTCGTCTGATTGATTCGAATGAATGGTCATACCCCCTGCATGATCTTTATGCAAATGGCTCATCAAAATTTTGGTAACCTGTGAAGGGTTGATGCCAGCTTTGATAAGGTTTTCGTGAAGTTGTGAACTGCCATTTGAATTTAAATATCCCAGGCCTGTATCTAGTAAAATTACATCCTTTTCTGTAACAATTACAAAGGGTTGTATTTCAACTAAGAGACTTCCAACTGGTCTGCTATTTAATTGTTCGGTGCTATTATTGAAGGGAACAAAAACTTTTGTTTTGTCGATGGTAAAGCTGCCTTCTGAAAGTGGGATGATCTGCATTTGTTATTCATTTATTAACGCAATACCATCTGACGGTCTGCATCCAATCGCAATAAAATAAAAATCAATACCGTGAAGGTAAGTAAGGAAGAACCGCCATAGCTAATTAAGGGTAAGGCAATTCCGATGATGGGAAATAATCCAATGGTCATGCAAACATTAACCGCAATATGGAAGAATAAAATACTCGCCACGCTATAGGCGTATACCCTACTAAAAGTACTTCTTTGTCTTTCTGCAATATTTACAATCCTAAATAAAAGAAACAAATAGATCATTAAAAATATGGCACAACCAATAAATCCAAAGGCTTCACCCAGCGAGGTAAAAATAAAATCGGTATGTTGTTCAGGAACATACTTGCCTCGTGTTTGTGTGCCTTTTAAAAATCCGCGACCACTAAATCCACCAGATCCTATTGCAATCTTACTTTGACGAACATTATAATCATCTGGCTTAAAAGACCCTTTTAAACCAGCAGCGATCTCTGATTTATTGTGTTTGTTTTGGGTGCAATCATAGTCTTTACCTACGGCGCTATAAATACGCTGACTCTGATAGCACTCGAAAACATTATTAAAAATATAGGGAACTGCGAATCTTTGTATGCCAACGCAGATTGCCCAAGTGGCAACAATAATCATAAGCAGTCTGCTATTCCTTTTAATTTGTCTTCTTAAAATATAAATGAGGATGGCTGCAATAAGGGTTAAAGTAATGGCTAAAATATTTGGATCAACAATTAGAGTGGCAACCACAAGTGCGCCAAATGAAATTCCGATCACTAATATTTCTGCGGGCAAGCCCTCACGATACATGGCAATAAAAAAACTAAGGTATACTAAAGCTAAACCAGTTTCGTGTTGTAATCTAGCCAGTAATGCAGGCAATAAAACAATACCAACGGCAATTAATTGAGATCGTTTTTTTGAAAAATCTAAATTTTGCATCGACAAATATTTAGCCAATGCAAGGGCTGTAAATATTTTACAAAGCTCTGCAGGTTGCAGATTAAAACCACCACCGAGAGCAATCCAACTTCTTGATCCTTTGATATCCTTGCCAATTACAAAAGTAGCCAGCATTAAAAGGATTCCAAATACATAAGTCAGATTTGCAAATGCAGTAAAAAGTTTACTATCTGCTAATAAAATAAAAGTAGCAACAAGCGTACACACACCGGCAAAGATCAATTGCTTGCTATAATTTGTTTTGCCTCCTAGAAAAAGTTGAAGCCAATTAGTACCTGAACGATATTCTACCATGAAAATGCAAAGGATACCAATGCCAACCAAAATGGCATATAAAGTAACAATGGTCCAGTCAACACCTTTTGAAACAAAAATATTTCTTGTGCTCATTTTATGCCTTTGATTTTTTAACCAACCATTTCTTATTATCGTCGATCATATATGTAGTTGTGGTATTGGTGCTTTTCTTTTTACTGGAATCTTTTTTATTCGCAGGCAATGTTGATTTACTATTTTTATTATCTGGTAAAATCATTTCCAATTGCTCTATATTTTTTTCTGAACCCAAGGGAATTTTTTCGGAATTTTCTTCCTCATCATTTGTGCTCTGTTTAGATTCGGCTTCCCTTTCTGCTTTTGCTGCCTCAGCTTCTAAAAATATTTTCGCCTGTCGTTGATTTTCTTTTTTTACATACCAATCTTTAATGGCAGTTGGAATCAGATCAGCTTTTGAAATGCGTTCTACTTCTTCTAGTCGATCTGCAGCTATGGTATCATTTAAATATTTTTCCATAATAAAGGCACCGATGGGTCCTGCCCAAGTGGAACCGTAACCTGCATTTTCAACTATTACTGCAACTGCAATTTTAGGATTGTCTTTTGGTGCAAAGCAAACAAATAATGAGTGATTTTTCCCGTGTGGATTTTGTGCGGTACCCGTTTTTGCGCAATATTCTACTCCGGGCACTTTGATGGCTGAAGCAGTTCCGTAAACAGTTACATCGTGCATTCCATCGTGTACAGCTCTAAACACTGTGTCGGATGTATGAATCACACTATGTTTTTTCCGGTACTTGGCAAGGTATACTGTATCATCTCTTTGTTCGTGTTCAATACTGTCTACAAAATGCGGTGTGTAGTAGTAACCTTTATTTGCAATGATGCACATCATGTTTGCTAATTGCATGGGGGTAGCCGTCATCTTATCTTGTCCAATCCCCAAGGTTAAGATGGTACAACTATTCCACCTATTTCTTCCATACGCTCGATTGTACACTGATGTATCTGGAACGCTTGCTTTGTTTTCGCTGGGGAGGTCAACATCCAATGTGGTACCCATCCCAAATTTATTCATGTAGTCTTTCCACTTTAAATACCCAAGGGTAGAGTTATGGTATTCCGGATTGTCGATTGCCATTCGAAATACTTGTGAAAAATAAGAGTTACAGGAATTCGCAAGCGCAAGTCTTAAAGAGGCAGCATGCCCCGCATTTTTATGTTCGCATTTTACAATTACACCACAATTCGTATAAGAACCATAACAAGGGAACCCATAATCTGGGGTAATGAGTCCTTCATCAAGGGCAATTACGGCACCCAAAGGTTTAAAAGTAGAGCCTGGGGGATATTGCCCTTTGATGGCACGATTAAACATGGGGCGAGCTGTATCCAATAACATCCTGCCCAGGTTTTTTCGTCGTGCACTTCCAGTTAAATCGTTAGGATTATAATTTGGAGAAGAAACCATCGCAATGATACCACCCGTTTTTGGATTGATGGCAACGGCACTTCCAATTTTATTAGCTAATAATTTCTCGGCTAATTGCTGCACTTCCACATCTACACTTGTATATAAATTTCTTCCCGCCACAGCAGTTGTATCAAACATGCCATTTTCGTATGCGCCCTGAATCCTACTTTTATTATCTCTTACGAATCGTTTGATACCTCTTTCGCCCATCAACACTTTTTCGTAAGTTCTTTCCAATCCGTTCATGCCAGCATAATCGCCCATCTCATAACCATCTTCTTTATGCCTTCTTAAAAAGCTGGTATCTACCTCTGCAATATATCCTAGTACCTGAGCACCAGTATTAAAGGGGTAAGTACGAACTGAACGATCGGTAAGGTTAAATCCAGGGAATTTATACATGTTCTCGTACAGCTTTGCGTATAATTCCTGCGAAAGCAAAGCTTCAAAAACACTAGGTTTCACAGCTGTATATTTAAATACAATTTCTCGCATTCTTTTTTTGTATTCTGCGGTATCGATATTGAGAAGTGCACAGAGAGAAAGGGTATCAGCGCCTTTTGATTCAATAGGCGTTACCACCAAATCATAGCTGATGGTATTTTCCAGCATTGCTTTTTTCTTTCGATCAAAAATGATCCCTCTGTCTGGGTAAACGATTTTTCGATAGATAGCATTATTTTCTGCAGCCAGTTTGTATTTCGAAGAAAATATTTGCAGGTTGATCAATTGTATCAGTATCACTACAAATATCAAAAGGAAGATGATTTGTACTACCCGGCTTCTGCTTTGATTAAATACAGACATAGTTAATTCTATAAAAAAAGTTATGCAAACATATTGATACTATGCAGCGTTCGTTCGGAATTTGCCTTTTCTAAAAAACAACATTTCTGCTATGAAAATGAGCAACAAACTGATCCCTGTTGTGCCAGCTACTTTTCCTATGAAATAAACAAAGTTCCCAAATTGTAACCACTCGATCAGTACCAATAAAAAGTGGTGCAAGAAAGTGAGCACTACGATGTACACACTATACGGTGCCCAACCCATACTCTTAATACTTGGTTCGATATAACTGTTCTCCGTGGTATCCTGTGGAATCAATAAATTTAATAAGAATGGGCGTAAATAAGCGATCAATACACAAGGTGCTGCATGCAATCCGCCAGTACCTGTAAAATAATCTAATGTGGTTCCAAATGCAAAAGCAATGATGAGCAGAAAAAAGCGATTTATATTAAAGGGCAACCAAAGAATAAATAAAAAATAAATATAGGGAACAATGAATTGGTGTAATGGCGGCACTTCGTTCAGAATAAACACCTGAAAGAAGATGAACAAAATAAATCGGACGATATTTTTGATGTAGTTGTTCATTAATTTTTTTCGGGTATTGCCTCAATCGTTATTTGTTCTGTATATCGCAGATTCTCTACTAAGTAAACGTACTGAATGGAAAAGAAGTTAGTTGCTGTTTTTACTTTCAAAGTATAAAAATTACTCGAAGGATCTGCCACCACATTATTCACTGTGCCTATCAATAAATGTGAAGGGAAGTTCGCAGAATAAGTACTGGTAAGCACACTATCGCCGGTTGCTACTTTTGCACTTTTGGGGATATTTTTTAATAAAAGATAATTCGGATCTACTCCATCCCATTCAATACTGCCAGAGATATTATCCTTTTTCAGCATGGCACTAACCCTGCTGCTACGATGTAATAAACTCATTACCCTTGCATTGTTTTCGCTCACAGCTACTACCACTCCTACAATTCCAGCACTACTAATTACTGCCATCCCTTTTTTAACGCCTTGTAAACTGCCTCTTTCCAGTGTGAGAAAATTAGCTTGTAAACTAACTGTATTGCCAATTACTTTGGCCGGGAACACAGTATACTTTCGCATCTTTCCCATGCTATCTCTCAATGTAGAATCCAGAATGGTTTTTTGGGAAGTATCGATGGCCTGAAAATTTACCGACAATCCATTTCGTAGTCTTGCATTCTCAGCTACCAATTGTTCATTGGTTTCTTTCAGGCTAAAATAATAGCGCCAATTATTATATTGTTTATCAACTCTGCCCGTGATTTCATTTGAGGCTGCAGTGAAAAACACTTGATGTGTTTTACTGCTATTGCTGAGTAGTACGATACACGCAATTTCCAACAGCAAAAAGCTGAGGAATGTAAAATTGCGTTGTATGAAAATGAAAATATTTTTCAAGGCGTAAATTCGTTCAGCTGATACGGTTTAAAGATGCGGGAGCAATCTTATTTTCCTGCAAGGGTTTAATCGTATTATCTCATGATGAATGGAAAACGCTGGTAGTTCTTTAACGCTAAACCAGTGCCACGTACCACACTTTTCAATGGGTCATCTGCAATGTGTACAGGCAGTTTGATTTTTGCACTAAGCCTTTTGTCAAGTCCGCGCAACAAAGCACCTCCGCCAGTTAAATAAAGCCCCCTCTTATAAATATCTGATGCTAACTCCGGTGGCGTTGTTTCCAATGCCTTTAGAATAGCTTCTTCAATTTTAAAAATACTTTTGTCCAATGCTTCAGCCACTTCCTGAAAACTTACCATTACCTGCTTGGGAATACCGGTTACAAGGTCACGGCCATTTACCGGAATATCATCCGGTGGATTTTCAAGATCTTTCATGGCGGCACCTACCTGTATCTTTATCTGCTCTGCAGTGCGCTCGCCAATAAGCAAACTATGATACCGGCGAAGGGCTTCCATAATATCTGCAGTAAATTCATCGCCGGCAATACGAATACTTTGATCGCACACAATGCCTGCCAATGCAATTACTGTAATACCTGTGGTACCACCGCCAATGTCGATAATCATGTTGCCCACGGGTTCTTCCACATCTATACCAATACCCAAAGCCGCAGCCATAGGTTCATGTATCAGGTACACTTCTTTTGCACCGGCCTGTTCGGCACTATCACGAACGGCTCTTTTTTCCACTTCGGTAAATTCTATTCTTTACAATTGCTTTCGGGCAGATACTTTCAGAGCGATTGGTGTTGATCAACGGGATATCCGTTCTCTACATTGTTTTCTTTTTAGATCCTTCGCTTGTTTTGAGCTGAATGATATTGATTCGACGCAAAAAGCTAAAAATATCCTCGAAAGACTTGATTCTTTCCGACATAAAGAGCGAGAGTAATCGGCTAATTATCGAGTTTTCTCATTTTCACGGCGTGCCTAT
>JANYEA010000031.1 GCA_025363385.1 Bacteroidota bacterium
GCCAACCAGAGAAAGAGATAGATTAGCAGCCTCAAAAACAGGAATTGCAGATCGGCAAACCGTCCGGGCAAACAGATGGCCAGTGGCAAGCCAGCCATTAAAGGTCGATGTTTCCAGTAAAATAGCGGTAACTGGCATTACAGAACTGCAATGCTGCTCTATTTGATCCTGCAATTGTGGTAAGGTTCTGTTATTGGTATTATTAATCAATACCAGGAAGAAATAATCCGCTGCATGTTGCGAACTGGGTGCAGTTTGGCAGAAAATACTCTCGCTACGCCGCCTGTATAAAGATGCCCCCAGTAAATAGATTATGTCGGGTTGTATTACTTCCCGAATCAGGGTTATAAGCTTCTCCTGCTGGCCAGAAAAAGATTCCGATATGGAATGATATGTGGTAAATGGCCTCATGATTTTTTGGTTTGAACAGCAGTTCTAACATAAATCAAATGACAGGCTTCCAGCATTTTTTGTAACTCTTCTGAAATTCTAACCAGTTCCAGATTAACGCCTAATTCTGAGAGACTGTTGGCCCCAAGTGCATAACTTAACAGGTAGTGCAAAGTATCTTTCCACTCCTTTTTAGATGCCCCGGATGTAAACTTTTGTAACGCTTTATAAGGATTCTGGTATTCTTTTGCACTAAGGCTACGTGGAAAATAATCCCAGGGTTTAAGCTGGTCATAGCGGCCGCAGTATAAATGGTATTGGGTGAGATCACAAGTATTGGGCGACTTAGGGAGAATTACCTTCTTTGATTCATCACCTTTCTTTACAATACTATATACCGCTGGTAGCAAAGCCTCCATACTTTCAAAAAAATAAAGAAGATCGGTTGGAGCTGCCTTATTCCAGATTCGCTTGCTTTCCGCAGCTTTAAGGGCTGACAATAAATAATCTCTGGCAAACGGAAGTGTAAAGGATTCAAAGAAATTATTAATAGCCCTGTAAAAGCCCGCCAATACTTCATTTTGTTCCACTTCTGACTCTCCATCATTGAGTTTGAGATTTTCTTCCTGTTCCTTTGCCTTATTATTTTGTTTAAGAATTACCCATGCTGCCTCTACTAGTTTTTCAATATCCTCATGAGTAGTTACATGACTTGGTGCATCAGTATCTTCAGCCCGGAGCGAATCATAAACAAGTTCCTGTAAACAGGCCCTTATTTGGGGAAGTGTATAGCATTCAAAAAAATGATTAAGAACTAAATATGGAGCTTCTATTTCGGCAATGCTCAATCTTAAAGGGTTGTGGTGCCATTCAGGATATTCTTTTAGAAGCTGTTGCCTTAGATTCTCTTTCATATAGATTGATTTTAGTCAATCCAAGTTCCCTGACTCCGGTTGACTATCCTATCCGCTAAGCCGGTACTTTACCGGAAATAGGGGCATTTACCCGGTATTTTACCTATCTTACTTTTAGTATATTTGTATAAACGATAACGAACATGGAAAAAACCATTCATCAGGGACGAAACGTTAAGCGTTTCAGGGAAATGCTCGGAATTAAGCAGGAAGGTCTGGCATTGGAATTAGGCGAAGACTGGAACCAACGTAAAATATCGTTGTTGGAGCAAAAGGATGTAATTGAAGAAGATCTATTGGCTCAGGTAGCCAAAGTGCTGAAAGTACCAGTTGAAGCTATTAAGAATTTTGATGAGGAGGCGGCGGTTTTTAACATTCAAAACAATTATGAAGGTTCAACCCTAAATCATAGTTCAAATTATCAGTACAATTATCAACCAACTTTCAATCCAATTGACAAAATAGTTGAACTTTATGAAGCATTGGTAAAAAGTGAAAAAGAAAAGATTGAATTGATGCAAAGAATTTTAGACAAAATTAACTAGTTGAATAGGCATACTTAGTAAATTATTTATCCGGAGCTATGCCCCCCTATAGCTAACAATTATTTAGACTCGCTAATAATAAAGCGACATCTATAAAATTAATAAGTGCAACTTTTATGCGCCAATTCCTCCATTTTGGAGGAATTGGCGCATGTTAATAGCGCATATAACTAAGCTAAATGCAAGCCGAGAATTAAGTAAATGTCCACAACAACCCCCATATTTACGAATCTACCAATCAGCCTTGGGAATGATAATTTTTTGCACATTATTGAAATAGAATCAATCTCTGCCGCCTTGGGAGATTTAATAAACGATAAAATAAGGCTAATAACAGAAGGAAACACTTCGACTGATCTTGCTGTTGTTAAAAAAAGACTTTATGACTATTTGCAAAAAAAGAAAGGTTCTACAATCGAAATGGGAGCAGTTGCCGAATTTATGATTCACGTTTATTTGAATCATAAAGGTTTTAAACAAGAGTTCTTATTTTATAATTTGGAGGAACGGTCTATAAAAAAAGGTTTTGAT
This sequence comes from Bacteroidota bacterium, assembly GCA_025363385.1. Lineage (GTDB taxonomy): Bacteria > Bacteroidota > Bacteroidia > Chitinophagales > Chitinophagaceae > Sediminibacterium. Next base: position 2,381 of record JANYEA010000031.1, read on the forward strand.
GGCTACTATACAATTAACAAGGAAGAGTGGATTCTCGAAAGCAAATCAGGAAATAATTCAGTTCCCGGGAATACTCATCCTTCTAAATTTGCTGAAGCTTATGCAGACTTGGAAAAGAAGGTAAAGGATGTTGATGGAAATAATCCTTGGAGAAATGCGTACAATCATGCTTGTCATGTAGACGTACAAAGTGCAGATGATATACGTAAAAACCTGAAAATACTTGCTGATGACTTTGACAATAATATATATACAAAAATTGAAAACTTAAATATTATACCAGCATCCACGCTCTTTTTAGAAGGTATTTGGAATGCCGCAAATCAAGGTGAACTGGAATCTCAACTTCACGCTTCACTTGCTTCCAAAGCTTTCAAAGGGGTAAATATTCTTTGTATTAACAAGAAGTCAATAGAGCTTTTAGAGGTTTTTTTAAACTCATAAGTCATGCTAAGTCGCGAAAAATCAAATCTAACTGCAATTGGCAAAACCGAATCGTTTCAGACGGCCTTTGAAAAGCTCACGGTCAATAATACACTTTCGTACTCTGAGAAATCTTATATGCTTGCTACGGCAATATTGTTTTTAAGACATTATGAGAAGGATAATAAATACAACACATATGCAGACATTGCCTATTACATTATCCTTAAATATTCAAACAAATACCAGGACTATACTCCCTTATATGACTTTTCGGTAAACTTTGGTTTTTTTCCTATTGTTCAATCATTAATTAATGAAGAGCTTTACTCTGAAGAAAAATTAGTCGACTACATTGTAAGCCTACGAATAGCGGAGTTTAAGAATTCAAACGATTATATTGAAACTTTAGAACAGAATTTGCAAAGCAGTAAATTTCTTGAAGACGAAACAAATGAAAAGGCCTATTTAGCGCCAACTTCATTTGGTAAAAGTTCTATAATTGTTGACTATATAAGAAAGAATGCTGATCAAACTTCCAAGATAGTAATTGTTGTTCCGACCAAGTCCCTTCTAATGCAAACTTATCGCATGATAAGAAATGCAAACTTAAGTAGAAGATTAATTATTCACGATGAAATGTATAATGATGAACCCAGTTTCATTGCAATATTTACTCAAGAAAGAGCCCTTCGGCTAATTACCCGAAAAAGAATAGTTTTTGACGTATTAATTGTAGATGAAGCTCACAATCTTCTTAGAAACGATAGTGGAAATCGTCAAATTTTACTTTCAAGATTAATTGCTCGAAATTTAAAGAGCAATCCAAACCAAAAAATTATTTATTTGTCACCTTTGGTTGATGAAGTGTCCAATTTGCGTGTTTCTGAAAATCAAAATATTAGTTCTCATAAGATCCATTTTAACATAAAGGAGCCGGAAATATTTGAACTAACAATAGCCAATAAAAAGTATCAATACAATCGCTTCGTAAATCAGTTTTATCTTCTTGAATCCAGTGTACCTAACAAGTATAATTACATCCTTAATAATTCTCAGAGAAAGAACTTTATTTATGAAAATTCTCCGAGGACAATAGAAGCAGAGGCAAATGCACTTTCAAATCATCTTTCTTTAATAGAAAATGATAGTGATTTAAACAATCTGCTGAATGTTTTGAAACAAGAGGTTCACGAAGAGTTTTACGGGATTAAGTACTTAAAGAATGGTATCATTTATCTTCATGGAAAATTACCGGATATAATAAAAGAGTATTTAGAAAGTAAGTTCAAGGAAATAAAATCAATAAGATTCCTAGTTGCAAATTCGGTGATTTTAGAAGGAATAAACTTACCGATTGATTCACTCTTTATATTGAATACATTTCGTTTAGATGGTAAAGAACTAATAAACCTCATAGGAAGAATTAACAGGCTTAATGAAATATTTAATTCTGACAATTTTGATTTGAACAGATTACTACCCAAAGTTCATTTCATTAACAACAAAGATTATGCTGATGGCCATAATAAAAAAATAAGACTACTTAGGAGCAGAATATTTGAAGATAAAATTGAAAATCCAACCTTGGAAGGATTTGACAATTCGAAGCTGAGCAATGAACAAAAATTGTCTGTTGAAAAAATACTTGAAAATGAGTCTATCTTGTTGGAAGATCAAAATACAGAAGAAGGTAAATTGAAACAATACCTAATTGAGTCTGGAATAATTGACTACTACACTAATATAGATGCCTTTTTAGAGTCATTCATTCGGAATAAGGAATTAGTGAATAATGGAGAATTCAATGGTTGGGATTCATTAAATACTATTGAAAAAGTTCATGCCATTTTTTTAAATTCACAACAGATTTCAGATTACGAATTTAATAGATTACAAAATGAACCAGCAAGAAATTACTATCAAAATTATATTTCAAACTTAAGAAGAGACTCTTTTAATCAGAGGGTAGTTTCTCATGTTAATTACTTCAAGGAAATGGCCAGAAATGCCGATCCCCAAAGGCGTTTTCTTTATGTCGGACAGACGTATGGTGAAATAACATATGACAACAGTACTGACAGCTCATTTAAGAACTACGTAAATTTAGAAATTAAGACAAGTGAAGAAATTGCTAATCTGGCAATCGTGAAGTTAAAAATGGAGGACGATTTCATTAGCTTCAAATTGAACAGATTTATTGTCATGCTTTTTGACTTTGATTTAATATCTAAAGACGAATATAACATCTTCATATATGGAACTACTGATCAAAAGAAAATTGAATTAACAAGAAGCGGTTTGACAATAAGTCTCATCGGAAAGTTAGAAAGTGATGACCAACTAAAAAACATCGAGTTCGATTCTTTTAGCAACCTTGTAGCGAATGAAGAGTTCAAGAGGTATTTATTGACAATTAATGATTTAAATCGATATGAAATGAATAAATACATACAGTAAAGGCCTTCATTTAACACGGGTTTTGCGTTAGTGGGCGGAAAGTGCGGATAGAAACATTGGAGCAATTAATAAACTTTGGTGCTGGCAGACTGTTTTCGGTTTCAAAAGCCCACCAACGCAAAGCCCGAAACCGTTATGCGTAATTAATATGACGACAACAAGAAAATATTTTGAAGAGTTGATTTTGTTACTTGACCGTATAACATTGGTTAAGGAAGATGAAATCGGTGAATTTCTAGAAGTAAAAAATAGCTTGCTTCACATTTTAACAAGAATTAAAAACTTCCACTTAATTCAGATAACCTTTACAGACGAATTCTATAGTTCAATTTCATCAAAAAAGTCCTTACACTTTTGAGCTGAGCGGGTTGAAAATTATGTACGGTCATAACTTAGCTTGTTCAATCAACTCCGGAAATAGCAACACCTTTTGTATATCCCTGGGATTAAATAAAAATGGCTGAACGTCCTGTGCCATTTCTTCCATTTTTAAGCTGTTGCATTTTTCGATAATCTTTTCTTTGAGTTGTTTCTCATTGGTTACACCCATTTTAAACTCCAGGTAGTTATAATCTGGTCTGTCAATCAATGACAATAGAAATGCGATATCAAAGAAATCGCGTCCCTTATTTCTTTCGCGATTGCAGACTGCATAAAATTTTTGTGCAAGTAGTAAGTTTAGCGGTGTAATAAAGATTTGGGTGAACACATCAAACCGGTTTAGGATATATTTTTCCGGTACAAAATCAAAGTGCTGAGGCTCAGTGTCCAGTTGTATTAATATTTTTTCTTCTCTATGGCCTGACAATCCTTCCTTATATAATATTTCAGGAAAACGGATATAGCAGTGATACGCTCCACGGAAAACCGTTTTCATTTCTACCTCGTAACCTTCCTGTTCTAACTCCTTTTTTAAAATACCTGAGACTTTTGCAAACGTATCTTCTGCAATTGTGAAATTGTCAAAATCAAGATCTTCAGAGAAGCGAGTGTTGCCGTGGACAATCCTTAAACAAGTGCCCCCTAAGAAACATAGCTCATTGGCAAATTCACTGTCAAAAAGAATCTGCAATAATTTATGTTGTAGATATTCTCTTAAAATAAACCGTTTGAACCCTCGAAGGTTTTCGGGATAATTTTTTTCTATTTCAGATAGTGTCAGCATGATTGATTTTGTTCAATAGGTTAAGTCGCTTATTTAATGTTTTACTTTCAAAACATGCAGCATAGGAAGTTAACCTGTCCTTATTAATGATTTCATTAAAGGTGTTCAGATTTAGCCTTAGCCCCTCAATTTCTTCTGTTGTATTTAAACGGTGATTAAGATATAAATAATCCAGGATCGCCTTTTCCGGGGAAGCTATTAACAATGGTATTGTTTGAGTGTTGTCAACTTCATATCCAAAAAAAAGATGCGCTTTAATACTTCTGTAATTAAATGTGCCGACAATTGTTTCGTAGGCTATCGTTTTTCTCGTTGTGATATTCTGGACAGAATACACAGCCTCAGGTATCAGCCCATAGTGTGAAAGAGCGGATTCGAGTGAAATATATGAAGGACGATGCAGGCAGTTACTGATCCGATACCGGAGCCGGTCATTCATTGGAATATCAGCAAATAAATACCACTTATTAATCAGCTTCTGGATATATCCCTTCCGCTGCCATTCTACCAGCCGTCTTGTATCAAACTTGGGAAACAGCTTGTCAATATCCTTGGTTGAGAATACTTCAAAGCTGTACATAGCACCTCTAAAGTCTAAATACGTCATTTTGATTCTTATTATTGTCAATATTAACAAATATAAGAAATATATTGCAAAACGAGGCTTAATCTGGTTTAAAATCTTTGATTGGTTGAATTTTGCAGATCCGGCGAACTACCGAGTTTATCTCGGTAATTCGCTATTATTTAATTCGGCAGGGAATGTGCAAAAATTGCACATTCCTCAATAGTTCAACAATCTGTTGGACTATTACCTTAATGCCTCCTCAATGCTTTTCGCAATTAATGAATCATCTATTTCATCCAGGTAGGTCATCGTCTGTAATTGCGTTTCATGTCCCATAGCCTCTTGAATAATATTCAGGTCAACATTTTTTTGTCGGAGATTAGTTGCAAAAGAATGCCTGGCTACATAAGAGGTAAGATCCTTTTCCAATTTAAGATCCTTTGCCATCACTTTCAAATCTTCATTTAAGTCTTTGAGACCGCTATCTATCCGCGCATCAATTTTTTTAGGTGTATCATGGAGCTTCATAAGAATCGGGAAAACATAGCCGGCGTCACTTTGCAACTCGCATGATTTAAACCACTCAATAATAGCAAGTGCTTTTGAATGCATTTGATATTGATACTTCCGCTTGTTCTTGGAACGGGTATAGCTAATCTCGTTACTCTTGATATTTATCTTGTGTTTTAACTGAGCCAGATCAATAAAATTGATGCCCCTGGCGTAATAACTAAACAGAAACAATTGTTGTGACCGATACATTCTTGAGTCTTTTTCATATTCCAGTTTAGCGATTGCCTGCATCACATCTGCGGAAACAGCGCGTTTCTTTGTTTTAATCCTGCGGTAAGGCTTGAAAGTAAAATATTTTGAAGGGTGGTGTTCTTTCGGACAGTAACCTCTTTGGATAGCAATATTCCAAAGCCGGTTGAACGTTCTGATATAAAGACTCATCGTGTTTTCGCTTGGTACATTTGTTCTCAAATAATTCTCATACGCCTCAAAGTCAGTTTTTGTAAAAGCCCAGAACGTTTTATCGACCAGCAGGTATTTTTTCAATTTTATTTTGCCGGAATAAAATACACCAGCATAACCTATACGTCCTTGTTCCTCCATTTCCTTGATCACAATATCAAAAAGCTGGATGATCTTAACAGGCTGAACGCGGAGTTCCACCTTTCTGACTTTGTCTTTTAGTTCCCTTAGTGAAATCATTTCAACACCATTCCGGTGCATAGTCTTGATCTCGTAATCAATTTCAGAAACCAGCGAATTTATTTTTTTTATTATCGCTTTAAATTTTGGGTGAGATGTTCGCGGACATTCATTTAAATCATCCCAGTTCTCTTCCTTGGAAGTAAAGCCAGTACTATAATAACCCACCTCTTTATACTGTGTAACCCGAATCCTGATCTCGAATTCTCCATTTTTAGCGGTCTTGTGCCTCCAGAGAACAGGTTTTATTTTTATTTCTTGCATAGATGCTACCGGTTTTTTGTTCTAAAAATTGCAAAATATTTTGCTGAATTTTTCACTCATTTTTTTACTTCTAGGTAAAACTGAGGTAAAACCAAAGGTAGTATATTTTTGATTTCAAGTAGTTAATGAAATTCGTTAAAATCCTTCACCACAAAGGGTTTCAGCGTTTAATTGAGTTAAGATGGGTAAGGCTAAAAGAAGGCATTTTTCGTTATGGCATGCAAGAGGTCGACGGTTCGACCCCGTTACTCTCCACAGCTTTAAAGTCCCGAAAGGGGCTTTTTTGTTGAGTTCCTGTAAAATCCTCAAAATCTATTTCTCTCTTAAATACAGCCCTTCACCTTCAATTTGGGTCAGATACAGCACTAAAAGCAGAAAAAGAAAAAATGATCTTCAACAGCGACCCAATTGAAAAGCCTTTTTCAATTAGTGGCGCCATCAGTGCTTCTTTGTTTGCTAGCATTAACAAAAAAGATATGGACATCGTAGTAGATCTTTTTGAATTAATGCCAGATGGAAAATAGTTAGCCCTAAATCAAAATTTACAAAGAGCTAGTTATGCAAATGATAGATCAAAAAGGCAATTACTTCAACCGAATAAAATAGAGAATATTCATTTATACAATACTTATATCACCAGAAGGCAATTAAAAAAAGGGAGCAGAATTGTCATTTTATTAGGTGTAAACAAAAATCCAATCTGGTAAATTAATTATGGAACAGGAAAGGATGTAAGTGATGAAAGTATTAATGATGCTTCTTTACCATTTAAAATTAAGTGGTACAACTTTAGTTATGTTACAATACCCATTTTGAAATAATAATACAGATTCATTTTGGATATCTGTAAAAGTTGCGCTTTCAATTTAGCAGGATGAGCAATTGATTATTTTATAGTCAAAATTATTAATGTTAGTATCAAGAAAACGATAACTCATATGATAGATTGAAGCATAAAACTGAATATTTATTCGGTAATAATTTTCATGTCTTCTTTTTTTCTAAATATAAAATAGTTATCAAGTGAAAGTGTGCCGCCACCCTCCAGTGAGAAAAAAACCAATAACACAAATCCTACAATGATTTCAAATAGCGCATACCCTGTCAATATATGATAGGAAACACTCATGCTCAATGCAACTAATACAATGGGCACTTGCACTAAACAAAAAACTCTAGTAAATAATCCCATTACTATAAAGAGTCCACCAAAAATGTGTGCCCATGCTACCACAAATGCAAACCCAGAAGCATATAATTCTATATGTTTTGTATTGTAAAGAATTTCTTCTAACTGTACAGTGTTATTAATGATATTAATTCCTTTGGTAAATAATAAAATACCAAGGCCAATACGCAAAATAACGAACCAATCACGATGGTACTTAGATCCCAACTTCATTAATCTGTAAAGGGCTATCATAAAAAAAGGTTTGGGTGTGAAGAATAATTTTAAAAATCAATTATCATGCCAAAACAATATTTAGGCATCATTTTAGTACGTCTTTGGCTTTCTACTTTTATGTATCTTTAAATAACTACAAAACAACCGAATTAAAAATTCATTAATTAATTTTCATGTTTTCGCTAAAGCATACACCAGGAAGAACGGCCATTATAAATGAAAAAGAATATTTGTTTTTTTCTGGATATGCTTATCTCGGATTGAACCATGATCCTGCTTTCATCAAGCTTATACAAAAAGGAATTGATCTTTATGGCGCTGTATTTCCAAGTTCACGGATTTCAAATACTTCACTTGATATTTACGCAATAACAGAAAAAAAGTTAAGTAGTCTTACTCAAATACCAAATACCATTTTACTACCCAGTGGATTTACAGCTGGAAAAGCCGCTGTAGGAACTATTGAAGAAGGCTCCAGCATTTTTCACGCGCCATTTTGCCACCCTGCCATTCGTATCGGTATCAATTCAAATTTATCCTTTTCAAATTGGGCTAGCGAAACCCTACGCACCATTAACAACACTGTGTACCTTACTCCTCCCGTAATATTAAGCGATTCTGTGAATCAACTCACTGCCGAAGTTTATGATTTTTCTTTTTTACAAGAGATTCAACAAAAAATTATTTGCATTATCGACGATAGTCATGGTATTGGATTGATTGGGAAAAATGGTGCCGGTATCAGTTCTCAATTACCTCTTAAAGAAAATATTGAATACCTGATAACTTATTCACTTTCTAAAGCATTGAATATACCCGCGGGGGCCATTAGTTGTAGTAATAAAAATACAGCTGAAAAGATTAGAAAAAGTAGCTGGTATACCTCAGTTACACCACCTTCACCTGCCTTTTTATACGCATTTTGTAATGCTACTGAAATATACCAGCTACAACGGGAAAAACTGAACATCCAAAAAGAATCGCTTCAAGAATTAATAGAAAACAACCCAGATATTTGTTTTCAAAAAGACCTTCCAGTTTTTATTTTATCTGAAGCCTTAGACGAAGATCATTTTTCGAAAAGTGATATCATCATATCTTCTTTTGCCTACCCCAACCCTTCTGGCAAAAAGATTAACCGTATTGTATTGAATGCATTACACAGCAAGGAAGATCTGCAGATATTAACAAATGCTTTATGATCTGTTCGCGATTTTGAAATATATTGCAGTTGCTAATGTCTTAGGCAACATATTCCCCCAATTTTGTATCTATATCGTATAACTTTAATCAATTAAAGGATTCCTTTTATTTCTGCTAACCAAGATGAAAATAGTAACTATATTTTTATTCATTTTAATTTTTGCTACTAACTCTGTTTTTAGCCAAGATCCCATCAGTAAGGCCCCTACTGCAAGCGGTTGTGGTTCTGAAAGTTTTTTGGAAATTCTGCGCAAAGATCCCTCATTTGTTAAGCAGGAGCAGTTACAAAATTTAGAACTACGAAAAAAAACGATGGCAAGGAAGAACCTACTGATTCAAAAAAAAGTTACTTCAGTTAATGATAGTAAACTAATCATACTTGATGCACCTCCCCCTGCTCCTTTAATCAATATTACCTTACCCATTGTTTTTCATATTGTAAATGACAATCCAGACGCCATTACCGACCAAATGATTTTTGACGCACTCATTCAATTGAATGATGCCTTTGCCCATCGGAATGTGTATGCAAGTGATCCTAAAGGAGTAGATACCCATATTCAATTTTGTATGGCAAAGAAAAATCCCACAGGTGGAAAAACAAATGGAATCGATCGGATTAAATCATACTATCAAAATGTGGATGTAGATTTAGAAGCAGCACAATTACCCAAATTATCGGATTGGGATCCATCCAAATATGCCAATGTTTGGCTTGTAAATAGTATTCAAGGAGAAATTCCTCCTTCCACTTTTGATTGTGGAAAATGGACGCGCACCGGTTATGGGGGCTATGCTTCTGCGGGAGTTGGCGCAGTAGTTTCCGCATTATCTGCTCCACTTGTAGCTCATGAACTAGGGCATTATTTATCGCTTCTGCATACTTTTACTGGAATGAATTGTTTAAATAACGATTGCAGCACAAACGGAGACCAGGTTTGTGATACACCTCCTGATAGAACTAACAAACCCGGAAGTTGCTCTCCAGCTGAAAATACTTGTAATACAGATACTATATCAGGACCATTTTTAAAAGACGTTCCTGATAATGTAACCAATTTTATGGATTATACTTCTTGCCCAAGTATGTTCACACTCGGGCAAGCTGAGCGTATGCAAGATTTTATATCTGTTTTTTCAGGCGGAAGTCTCTTAACAAGTGACGCCTGTTCTGAACCATGTGCAGACAATATTCAAGCAAGCTTTAATTGGAATACAAACCCTTATCCGATCATTGGTTCGATTGTAGATTTTACAAATACCTCAACCGGCTCATCCGATTATGAGTGGTATTTAAATGGAGCTTTACAAACCAATACCACAGATTTTGAAGAATCCTTTGCCGGTGCAGGAACTTATACTGTAAAACTAATTGCCTACAACCCAACCCGATCTTGTTTTGCTTCTTATACAGGAAATGTAATAGTTAATTGTGGAGTTGATGCACGATTCTCGCCAAATAAAAGAATTGTGGCTTCTTCTAAAGACGTCTATCAAGATACCGTAACTTTTGCGAACACTTCTTACAATGCAGATACCTATCAATGGTTCCTTAGCGATAAGAATGGTTTGAATTTTACAATGGTGTCTACCGCAAAAGATTATTTAAATTCATTCGCAGATTTTGGCAATTATAAAATTTATCTGATTGCTTCAAAAGGTGCATGTGTGAGTACATCGAATACATATTCACTTCAGGTAAATGACCCAAGGCAAGATGCCGGTATATCAATCTGGGCCGTAAACTGTTACAAGAATGATAGCATCAAAGTAAGTTTTACCGTTCATAATTATGGTTTTGATACGATTCCAAAAGGAACTTCTGTAAGATTTCACGACCAAATTCCCTACAACAAACTGATGCCTAATTTGCCAAATACTTTTTATACTACCAATGATATTTTAGGTAAATGTGATCAGTCTTATACTACCATTATTGCTACAAGCAGACCCAAATTGGATAGCATTTCTGCCTTTGTGAATGAAGATAACCCTAGTGTTGAATCCAATAATTTCAACAATGGAACCGATTATAAGAACTTCAGGCTAAACTATAAAGTGGCACCCTCCAACGACACTACCGTTTTCATAAACGATTTGATCAACATAAAAATAACTGCAAAAGGTGAGCCCATTAGTTCTATTCAGTGGTTTACAAATGGCGCACTAAGTTGTACAAATTGTCAGAACCCTTCCTTAACCATTACAGACACTACAAACATCAAGAGCATTGTAAAAACAAATTACGATTGCTTCGATTCCACATTTACGCGCATCAATATTTTCCCGATTGATATAAGTATTGTTAACAAAAAAATTGATTGTTATCAGAACGATAGTGTGCTGGTAACTTCTACCATTTGTTTGGGTAATCATTACACTTCTTTTAAAAAGCCAACAGAAATGTTGTATTACGATACCATTGATTCTTTGGGGAAGGGTACAAATTTGATAGGTAGCTTTATTTTACCAACTACCACTCTATTTACAAATTCCTGTACAACCATTGAACAGGTAATTAAAAAACCTTCTAATAGCCTGATTGCCTATACCATCAATAATAATCAAAATCAATTTGAACAAATATTGAATAATAATCAAGCAAGTGCAAGTTATACAGCATTCAGGATTAATTCAAACATTCATAGTATTGACCTTTATAGAAGGGAAGAAAAATTAATAGAAGTTGAACACGAAGGCGATTCAATTACTTATCTAAAATGGACTCCCAGAATTGGATTAAGTTGTGATACCTGTTTGAATACCTTACTAAATGTTAACGCAAGTACTTCCTATAAATTAAGGGCTTCCACTAAATACGAATGCGTTGATTCGGTGGATGTGAACGTGAATGTGTACTTTCAAAAAACCTTGGCTTTACCCAATGTATTTACGCCAAATGGAGATGGACTGAATGATCATTTCTATGTAATTGCAGGAAAAGATGTAGACAGAGTAAAATCACTTGTTATATTTAATAGATGGGGGAGAAAAGTTTTTGAAAAAAATAATATGCTTCCCAATGATTATTATAGTGGTTGGGATGGAACCACGAATGGTAAAAATGCAGAAATGGGTACTTATGTGTATACTGTGATTTTAGAGTTTAGAGATGGGTCAAATAAAACATTTAATGGTACCATTTCATTAATTCGATAAGGATGAGCAAACACTGTTTTATTTTATTTTTCTCTTTTATTCTTTGCAGGCAATCTTTCTGTCAGGATCCTCATTTTTCACAATTTTTTGCATCCCCACTTACACTGAACCCTGCCAATACTGGAAATTTCGATGGAAGTTTCAGGGCAAATTCAAATATTAGAAATCAATGGCCTTCTATCAATAATGCTTATAGAACTTATGCTGTTTCTATAGATGCCCCCATTTTCGAAAAAAAGATACCTGCATATGATCGAATGGGAATAGGTATTGTAGCCATGAGTGATCGGTCTGGAAATGGGTTGCTAACTGAAAACGATGTTGCTTTTTCTTTAGCATATAAAAAGAGTTTAGATGATCAGGGATATAGTTCTATTAGTGTGGGCCTTCAAGCGAGTTATATAAATTATCGCTTCAACCCTAGTGTGGCCTACTTTGAAGATCAATTAACTGCTGATGGATTTACGATGCCTTCCACAGAACTTTTATTAGGTAGAAATTTATCTAAATCATTTGTAGATTTTCACGCGGGTCTTATCTATACCCTCTCCACTACAGAGTATAATTTATTTTATATTGGAAGTTCCTATTTTCATACTTTCTCTCCCACTATGCAGTTTAATGATCAACAAAATAATTTAAGCCCAAGGTATAATATTCATGGTGGTGGTTATTGGCCTTTAAGTTTAAATACTACTCTTCATGCAAGCTTTCAGTACCAGCAACAACAAATACAAAATGAAATATTATTTGGCGCTGTTTACAGTTATTATTTGCAACCAAATGCAAAACAATATGTAGAAGTATATTTGGGCTCCTGGATTCGATTGTCTGATGCAATCATTCCCTATATAGGAGTTGATTATAACCGAATCATGCTAGGTGTCTCGTATGATATTAATATTAGTAAAAAAACAGAAGCGCAATATTTTAGAAGCGGTGAAGTTTCACTTACTTACAAATTCAACCAATACGCAAACGGCCGATCTATCAAATGCCCCATCTATTAAATAGTTACTAATTTGCTTTTACCATTGTATGCACTTGTTGTACAGTTAAGTTTTGAAAACGGGCATAATATACCCCTGCAGCCAGATTAGCCGTTTCAAAAGGTACTCGATAGTTTCCCGCTGCTGGGTACTCAATATCTACTAACACTTTGATTACCCGACCCATCACATCCATGATTTGTACAAGTGTATGACCACCTGCGGTTGTAAACTGTACAGTAGTGCTAGTTGTAAATGGATTAGGATAATTAGAGATGAGTATACTACCACTTTGATTTGGATTAACCACTCTGCAAGTTGCCGAATTTATCACAGGCAATAATTGAAAATTTTTCAAAAGTACTTGCTGCAAATCTGCCTCCTTAACACAAAGCCAATGCGTAAGTATCGAAGCGTAGACACTTCTAAAATCGTATTGAAAAGGCACGTTGTCATTAACAGTTGCGCTTGCCGGAATATTGGGAGTGTCGCCTAAAACACCTGGTAATATATTGTTCCCAAATAAAAACATCGGTGCTGCTGCACCATGATCTGTTCCGCCACTTGCATTGCTCTTAATACGTCTTCCAAATTCCGAAAACGTCATCCCAATAACCCGATCATCGATATTCAAAAACTTTAAATCATCTTGAAATGCTTTTATTGAATCGCTAAGCATTTTTAATAAGTTAGCATGACTACCCACAGTGGTATCATCTGAACTGGCTTGATTAAAATGTGTATCAAACCCGCCATGAGAAACCATATAAATACGCGTCTTCAATCCTCCTTTAATTAATCTTGCCACAATTTTCAATTGATCTGCCAGGCTATTATTTTTTGGATACGGTGCCTGTTGTGTCACATTTGCTGCGGCTGCTTTTACAACTGTTGCAAACTGCTGTGTTTGTTGTGAAATACTTCGTAGAAAAGTTAATTCCTTTCCTGCATAAGAATTAGGTGCGGGATCCTGAACACCATTTAATAAATTGTAGAAACTGGTAGGATTGGTAATACTCATTCCCATACTCACAGCCGGACCTTGTAGTGTAAGTGAGGTAACTGAACCTATTTGAATACTCAATGGATCGGTCATGGTACTATTGGGATAGCCATTTGGAAAATTGGGGTATTCATAATTCAAATATCTTCCAGCCCAACCACTATCTAATTGTTGGGTACTATCTGCTGCTGTCATCCAAATATCTGTAGCCCTGAAATGCGAAAAACTTGGAGTAGGATACCCTACACTATTGATCAATTTTAATTTCCCTTCATTAAACATTGTTTGCATACCCGTCATCGCTGGATGCAATCCCACTTTCTGTGTGCCAGTTAAACCCAGCACTTTAGATTCTTCGATGGCAATATTTTTACGAGCATTTACATAGTTGGCATAAAATTCAAGTGGGATTACGGTATTAACGCCATCGTTCCCTCCTGTTAATTGCACAAGCACCAATACATGGTCTGTTTCTGTAGTGGGCATTAATAAAGATGCCAATAAAGGCGATGTTGATCCAAATGCCTTAATCGACATTCCATTAACAATGGAAGGCAACATCACACCTACTGGTAAAGTATTTTTTAAAAAGTCTCTTCTTTTCATGAAATCGTTTTCAAAAGTGCTTGCAATTAGATTAATTGAAATTCCGATAAGTCCATACAATATTTCATCAAGTCTCTCAACCTGTTTCTAACAAGTGTTGTGTTAGCTGTATTGGTTGGATCATTCACATATAAGTTCCAGATATCAGTCCAGTAACCATCAGTTGATTGTCCTGCCAATAAAATGTCTTTTTTAATTTGTGCTTTTGATGATGCAGACAAATCTATTCGGTACAAATATTTCAACACATCATTCAATAAAATATTTGGGTCGCCCGGATTACTCAAAGTTTCTGCATAAGCAATTCCATCAATCAATATTTTTTTTCCGCTAAAAGTATATCCACTAGTGCACATATAATCGGTGAACTGTACCCGCTTTGGAAGGGTATCACTATTGATCCATATTTCATAAAACTGGGGCGACTGATAGTAAGATTTCCATCCACTTACATCAGGAGGATCACCAATACTTTGTTGCATGTTTGCAATAGAATTCACTAAGAAATTCCAAAGTCCATAATTCCCTACCACATCGGTACTTGGTTGAAATTGTACATTCAATTCTCTGCACATACCCACTACCAAATCAACTGGGCTTTTAATTTGAGCTCCCATGATGGCAGGATCAAAAAAATGTTCACTACTCAACAACGCAGTTAATACTGGCTTTAATTCATAATTATTATTTCTGAAAATATTAGCCAGTGGGGTAATAATATTTACTTCTATAGCCGCATCAATTTCGTAATACACAAACCATCGATAGAGTCTTCTACAAACATATTTTGCCACTTCATTGGTGGCAAAAATCATATCCATCAAATCATTGATTTCTTCATCACCAGCAGTTGCGCCTGTTCTCCCAGCAATGGTTTTATTCTGATAAAATGCAGAAAATTGTTTACTGGTTGTATCGTGGCGGGAAGCAGTAAAATAGGAACTTAATTTAGCACTATCGTTTCTCCAACCTGTTAAAACCTTCGCAGCCATTTTTACATCGCTCTCAGTATATTGAGAGTCTGGCCCTTTGCCACAACAAAAAAGTTCTTGTAACTCTCGTCCATAATTTTCATCTGGAGCTGATGCTGTATTTACCTGACCATTCAGGTACACCAACATGCCGGGATCGAGTGTAACAGCCCTGGTTAATGCTTTGAAATTACCTATTGCATTTGCCCTCAATAATGCGTGGTGATTATACACATAATTAGCATTATCAATTGTATTGGATTCAGTTGAAAAATGATTGTGCAAAAAAAGGGTCATCTTCTCTCTCACACTTCTATCCTGGTTAACCATCAATCCCATCCACCACTTTTTAAAGGATACCCTTCGATAATAATTTACTGTTCCGTCTGGATTCACATTATTTACCCAGGTATCCCCAATTGCGATACTTGTATCAGGTTGTGTAACAGTTGCGTCGAGGGTATAATCTTTTAGAGGGGGATCGGGCAAAACGGCCACAGGATTTAATAACTCATTGATGGCATCAGCCAGCGTCATTGTTTTAAAATGATCGACATCCTGCTTTTTAGCCCCAAACATGGAGCGCTTTAACAGATGAAGGATCTCAAATTCTGTAAACTGCCCCGTATAGGTATTTAACCCACTAAAGCCCCTGGTATCCTTGTCTGTTCCTGTTGTTGCCATATATTGTTTTTAAAGTCCATTTCGCCAATATCAATAGATAGAGCCAAATAACTACTTATTTGTTATCATATTCAAAAAATAAATTGGATAAATGCAAAAAACTACTGCAATTACAGTGTTAGAGGGTTGGAGTTAACAAAAGATTACTATGAAAATAAAAAAAAGTCCGTCAAATAAGCTGACGGACCAAACAATTCTAAAATAATTAACGAATTTATTTATTCCCAGATCTCTTCTTTTCCTTGTAACCAAAGCTTAACTGCTTCTGTGGTTACCGATTTTGGTCGCTCTAATGGCTGGCCTAGGGCTCTATCCCAGCAAAGACTAGCTAACACACCTAAAGCGCGGCTAACCCCGAACAAAACTGTATAAAACTCATATTCCACTAACCCATAGTGAACCAATAAAGCACCACTATGCGCATCTACGTTTGGCCATGGGTTTTTAATTTTACCTAATGACTGCAGAATGGGTGGAACTGTTTCATATATATTCCAAACCGTATTCACCAATGGATCATCGGGCATATGCTTTTTACCAAACAGCATTTGTGCTGTAAAGCGAGGATCTGTTTTACGAAGTACCGCGTGACCGTATCCGGGAACTACTTTACCAGCAGAAAGGGTTTGTTGCACATAAGAAGCAATTTGATCTTTAGTAGGTTCTTTGGTTTCCAAAGTTTCTTGCATTTCATAGATCCATTTAATCACTTCCTGATTTGCTAATCCATGTAAAGGGCCAGCCAACCCATTCATACCGGCTGCATAACTCAAGTATGGATCGCTCAAAGCAGAACCTACCAAGTGTGTTGTGTGTGCAGAAACATTGCCCCCTTCATGGTCTGCATGAATGGTCATGTATAAACGCATTAATTCCTTAAAACTCTCATCATCGAACCCCATCATGTGCGCCAGATTACCAGCCCAATCCAATAAACCATTTGGCTGAATATGTTCGTTGTTCTTATATTTTCTACGATATATATATGCAGCGATTCTTGGTAAACGGGCAATTAAGTCCATTGCATCATCATACACATAACTCCAGTAATCTTTCTTGTTTAGTCCCTTCGCATATTCCTTTGCAAAATTGCTTTCCGTTTGCAAAGCCATTACACCTGTCACAAACATCGTCATTGGATGCGTATGTAAAGGCAAAGCATCAATAGTTGCAAATACATAATTGGGTACATGGCTTCTTCTTTGCCATAAACTTGTGATGTTCTCAGTGTCTTCTTGTTTTGGCAAATCACCCACCAACATTAAATAGAATAGTCCTTCAGGCAAAGGCTCATCACCCTTTGGGGCTTTAGGGAGTTTTTGTTGTAATTCAGGAATGGTATAACCTCTAAATCTTATTCCTTCTTCAGAGTCCAATAAACTCGTTTCGGTAACCAATCCAGTAATACCCCGCATACCTTGATAGGCTTGTGAAAGTGTTACTTCCCCAATCTTGCGATTTCCGTTCTCTTTCAACAACACTTTAAGTTCAGCATTTGCTGTTTCTGCTTTCAGCCTGAACCGTTCTTTGATGAATTCCATGTAGACTATCGTTTTTTATACAAACAAAATGCTTGCTCTTTCGTTCAAAATATGCCCATTAATTGGCCTTTAAAGGTAATACAAGTTGCCGTCTGCAACAAATGATTTAGAGTGATAGCCGCTATTTTTTAGCAATTATTTGGGAGCTTTCTTGTATAATACAATCATTACAACCAGAAATATCATATTCGGTATCCAGGCAGCAATCATGGGATGCAAATTTCCCTTGGTAGAAAATATAGTTGAAAATTGATTAATAACTATGAACAACGCAGCTATCACAAAGCCAACAGCCAGGTGAACGCCACTTCCTCCCCGAACTTTTTTACCCGCCACAATTGCCCCAATTAGGGTTAATAATAAAACCGTGATACAGGTTGCATCTCTTCGATACCTTTCAATTTTTAAATCATTGATACCCTCCGACCCCCGCAATTCTTCCAGTTTTATAAACCTGTCTAATTCGGGAGTAGTTAATTTGTCTTTGGTGTATTTATCGCGACTTAAATCTTTTGGCAGGAAGTTAAAATTTCGATGTTGGTTGGTATCTCTAAATTCTACCTCTTTAATTCCTTCAAATTTTCGGCTAATTACTTCTAATAATTTCCAACTTTTAGTAGTATCCCAGAAAATTTCATCTGCCCTTACATTCTCTACAATCAGGTTTCCTTTTACTTTATATAAAAAAAAGGGGCCCCCTCTTTTGGTTAAAGTGTCATAGCCGTATATCCCGCAATAAGTAAAGCTGTCGATCCGTCTGTAGATATTATTATTCTTTAAAAGAAGTGCATCATAAGATGAATTACCGTCAATATATTTTGCTTCAAAATTGCCCCTGATCTGATTGGCTTTAGGAACAATATATTGATTAGAGATCCAAAGAAAAGATGCGAGTAATACACCGCCAACCCAATAGGGTCTTAACCACCTGTTATAACTAGTACCACTTGCAAGTATCGCAATAATCTCGCTTTTGCCAGCCATTTTGGAAGTAAAAAAAATTACGGCAATAAAAACAAAAAGTGGAAACAACAGGGCTACAATATAGGGTATATAACCATAATAATATTGCGTAATAATATTGGTGAAACCTAATTTGGATTTCACAAAATCATCTGTTTTTTCACTCACATCCACCACCACTGCAATCACAGTAAATAGGAATATGGCAAAAAAGAAAGTGGTCAGAAATTTTTTAAGTATGTACCAGTCGATCTTCTTCATACGCTTCTAACAAAGATAAAGGCTCTGAAGCATGTGTACGAAAAAAGGATGTTAATTGCCATAAAACGAAATAACATCCATGGAAATGGATGTTATTTTTACGGACTTCATAGATAACGGATTAGTAAGCTTCTGTAATTTAATCAGTATGCAACTAAAAACCGGCATCTGTAGTATATCGTGCATAAATAGAATTGCAGGCGAGATTTATCCACATCGCCTTACACGCTATTTTAAAAACTTTTTGATCACAAACGTTGCTTTAAAATCGGCAATATCTGTTGTTTCCAAGAAACGAAATTATTAGAAAGGATATTGTTTCTTGCTTCTTTCATTAACCAAACATAAAAAGATAAATTATGGATACTTGCTAATTGTAATCCCAATATTTCTTGCGCTACAAATAGATGACGCAGGTAGGCTTTGGAATAATACTGACTCATTTCTGAAGGCAAGCCAGGGTCGATGGGTGAAAAATCGGTGGCCCATTTTTTATTGCGAATATTAATTACACCTTGTGTGGTAAATAACATTCCATTTCTTCCATTACGAGTAGGCATTACACAATCAAACATATCGATGCCCAGTTCTATTCCTTCCAACAAATTCCATGGTGTTCCTACACCCATTAAATAACGGGGTTTATCTGCTGGTAAAATTGTACAACAAAGGTCTGTGAACTCATACATCATTTCTTCAGGCTCGCCCACACTTAAACCACCAATGGCATTTCCTGCAGCCCCTTTTGAAGCAACATATTCACAGGAAGCTTTACGCAAATCGGGATAAGTACTGCCTTGTACTATTGGGAATAGGTTTTGAGTATATCCATATTTATCTGGCGTTTCATTTAATCGATCAAAGCATCTGCTAAGCCAACGATGCGTGAGGTCCATACTTTTTCGGGCATACGGATAGTCACTTGGATACGGAGGGCATTCATCAAAAGCCATGATGATATCAGCGCCAATATTCCGCTGAATATCCATCACCGATTCAGGTGAAAATAGGTGCTTACTTCCATCGATATGCGATTGAAAAACTACCCCTTCTTCTTTGATTTTCCGATTTGCTGCTAACGAAAACACTTGATAACCACCACTATCTGTTAATATAGGCAAATCCCAACCCATAAATTTATGCAACCCACCTGCGGCTTCTAATACTTCGGTGCCCGGGCGTAGGTATAAATGATACGTATTCCCTAAAATGATCTTTGCTTTAATAACGTTCTTAAGTTGCTGTTGCGTAACGGCTTTTACCGTACCTACGGTACCCACTGGCATAAAAATAGGAGTAGGTATTGTTCCGTGATCTGTTTGAATTGTTCCTGCTCTGGCTTTTCCTTGAGTAGCTTCGAGGGTAAATGATAATGCGGCCATTTTGCAAATGTCATCTTTTTTCCACATAACCACAAGCCACACGCTCGAAGGGCTCATAAGGGTTACTTTTGCAACTATGATGATACCGCCCTTAATGTGGACTATTGTGTTTTATTGCTTTTGTGCAGTGATCGCAATCCAGATTCTCTATTATCTTTTCTTTTTCAGAAGACTAGCATTCTATAAGCCCAAGAACGATGGAGACAATTTAGAACACCCAGTTTCTGTAGTGATTTGTGCCCGGGATGAAGCAGATAACCTGATGCGTAATTTACCAGGCACATTAGTTCAACAATTCAAGACTTCGCACGAACTTGTGTTGGTAAATGATAATTCTACTGATGAAAGTCGCTACCTGATTGATGAATTTAAAAAGACTTTTAAAAACATCAATAATGTAGAGCTTACACAAGAAGCAAAAATGATCAGCGGAAAAAAATTCCCTCTTTCCATGGGCATTCGAAGCGCAAAGTATGAGATCGTTCTATTAACGGATGCTGATTGTGTTCCGGCTTCTGAATTTTGGATCCAGAAAATGCAGGATGGTTATGCTGATGATACTGAGATCGTATTGGGTTATGGTGCCTATCATAAGAAACCAGGCATACTCAATAAATTAATTCGCTTTGAAACTTTTCATACGGCTCTTCAATATCTTTCTTATGCGTTAGCAGGCATTCCATATATGGGAGTTGGAAGAAACCTGAGTTATAAAAAAGAAGTATTTCTTCGCAACAAAGGGTTCTCATCCATTAACCAGATTCCAAGTGGTGATGACGATCTTTTTATCAATCAGGTCGCCAACGGAAAAAATACCAGAATTGTTATCGACCCAGAAGCCCATACACTTAGCACACCTAAGCATAGTTGGAAGGCCTGGATGAGACAAAAATATCGACACTATACCACGGCAAAATATTATAAAGCAAGTCATAAAATTTTATTGGGTTTATATTCTTTTAGTTTGTTTTGGCTTTACCCGCTACTGGCCCTTTCGATGATTTTCTTTAATTGGTGGATAGCACTTTCTGTATTTGGATTACGCTTTTTAATTCAAGCCTTTGTGCTTTTTAAATCAATGAAGAAATTGAATGAAAAAGACCTATGGCCTTGGTTTTTATTTTTTGATATTTGGATGTTCTTTTTTTACATTTTTACGATACCTGCCATATGGAAAGCACCCCGCAAAAACTGGGATTAGTTCTGAAATATTTTTCTGAATTTACACCCGCGCAGTTAACACAATTTGCCGCTTTAGAAGAATTGTATACAGAATGGAATGCTAAGATCAATGTGGTTTCCAGAAAAGATATTGAAAGAATTTACCTGCACCATGTACTTCATTCTCTTAGTATTGCTGCTATTGTAAATTTTAAACCTGGCACACAAATCATTGATATTGGCTGTGGCGGCGGTTTTCCGGGGGTTCCACTTGCCATTTTTTTTCCTGAAACACAATTTCACCTGGTAGATAGTATTGCCAAAAAATTAAAAGTAGTGGAAGCTGTTTGTGAAGGAGCTGGTATTAAAAACATTAGCACACAACATATCAGAGCCGAAGAAATTAAAAATAGAAAATTCGATTTTGCGGTGTCTCGCGCTGTTGCTCCATTAAAAGATTTATGGAACTGGGCTGGCCCTTTAATTAAAAAAGGGAGTCAACATGATGTTCCCAATGGCTTGATCTGTTTAAAAGGTGGTGACCTAAATCAAGAAATATCAGAAAGCGGATTGCGTCCTAAAATGATCCCTATTTATAAATTCTTTGAAGAAGAATACTTCAAAGAAAAGTTCATTTTACACGCAGAGAAAAAATAAAAAAAATGAATAGATAATCTGTTAGCCCTAGGCTTAAGCCTAGGGCTAACAGAACTTACTTCTAATCCGGAATCACTAGTTTGTTATTAGATTTATTGATGTCTGCGAGGCGCTGCGATGGATCAATTTCAATCGACTTTAAATCCTTAATAGCTCTTGATGTTGAGATACTATATTCTGGATTTACCCATTGCCATTCTGTATGTACTATTCTGGGTTCTGTTGTATTTTCAGTAGGCTTACCACCAAACATAATATCCAGAGGAATATAATGCAATTCCCTAGATCCGTCTTTAAAGGTTAACATTACTTCTACAGGCATAGGCATTTTGCCTACTCGTTTTATGGTGATTAAAGTTTTATCTTCTTTTGCACTGATATCTCCCACAGCGTAATCGATGGTTTTTGTGCTATTTACCCAATACTCTTTATACCATTGAAGAGCGATTCCACTTGTTTTCTCGGCCACACGAATAAAATCATTGATATTGGGATGTTTAAAATGCCATTGGTCGTAATAGTTAAGCAACACTTTATCCCGAACACTATCGCCAATGATATATCCCAACTGAGCCATAAATGTAGCCCCCTTGCTATATGAAGCTGAGCCATATGCAAAATTGGTATTATAATGGTCAGCGTGGGTACTCATAGGTTCTTCAAAACCTGAACGAGCTAAACCAAAATAACTTTCATAACTACCATTTTGATGTAAGGGTAATTTTGTTTTATTGGCTTCATTCATCCTGGCAATAGCTGCTTTGGTAGCATCGCTTGTATAAGGCGATTTAGAAGCCCAGTTGGTATAATAATAATCAGAAACTTCTCCGGTTGCATAATCAGTAAATCCTTCATCCATCCAGGGAAACAGGCTTTCATTGGTACCCATAATATGCTGATACCAACTATGCATCCATTCGTGTATCACTGTTCCTAATCCGGAGCTCTTTAATAAAGTAGCCATTGCATATTCCATTCCGCCATCTCCACCCTGAATAAAGGAATATTGCATGTAAGGATACTTGCCAAATTTTTTCTCCATAAATGGCAACACTTTTTCTGCGGCCCATAAAACATTATACCATGTACTATCTGTTCTAGGATCTACCGGTTTATAAAAAACATTCAGCACAACTCCTTCAACTGTTTTCTTTGAGATATGTTTATACGTAGGATCTGCAGCCCAAACAAAATCGTGAATATTGGAACCAGTAAAATTCCAGGTTAGAGTATTGCCAGTTGCAGCAGGAACTTTAATTCCTGGCGTTTCAAAACCAAATCCAATTTGATTGGCATTTTGTAAAACACCTGTAGCTGCAATTAAATAAGATTTATCTATAGTGATCTTCACATCATAATCGCCCCAGACTCCGTAGAATTCACGAGCAATATAAGGGTTGGCATTCCAACCTTGATAATCGTATTCCACCATTTTAGGATACCACTGACTCATACTGTATCGAATTCCTTCTGCATTATCTCTGCCACTTCTACGAACTTGCAGAGGCACTTGAGCTTCGAAATTAATGTCCAAGATGGTTTTTGATTTAGGCAACAAAGCTTTGTCTAAACGAACTTCCAGAATGGTTTCATGTTCAATCAATTGTTGATCCTTTCCGTTTACTTTTATGCTCGTCACTTTTTGATAACCAATTTCTTTATCTGATAGTTTACTGATCCGATCTCGCACTCTTGAATCCCAATCTGCAACCTGGTCTCCTCTTCTATTAGTTAACAATGTTTTTCCGAGCTCTCTACTCCTAATATCCATACTACTATTAGGTTGAAATGCATTCCAATAGAGATGAATAAAAACTTTCTGCAATGTATCAGGAGAATTGTTGATATACTCCATTTTTTCAGTGCCTGTAAACTGATTGGTTACCACATTCATGTTCACATTGATCTGATATTTGATATGCTGTTGCCAACGATCGGGCTGGGCCTGTACTTTACTTACTAAAAAAAATCCCAGTATAGTGATCGATAAGAATGCCAGTATGCGCATAGAACTGTTTTAGAAAATAATAAATAGGATATACAAAAGATACAGCTGAACTTTTATTTTACATTATTACTCCAATTGTAAAAAGCATCCACGTCTTTTTTAAACTGTGCTAATGAAGGCTTATTAATGTAATACATATGCCCTGCCTCATACAAATGCACTTGTACATTTTTACGTTGCTCGGGTCTTAAGAACATATGTTCAATATCGTATTGTGCCGTAAAATAAGGTGTGGCAAAATCATAATAACCACAACCCACATATACTTTCAGCGCAGGGTTTTTCGACATTGCATCTCTTAAACTTTCCGCTACATTTAAAAATTGATTTTGCACATTATTATAATTCCAGGGATACACATCTCCAAAAATATTGTAGCCTTTCTCTTCTTTGAAGTTTAATTCTTTTTGAAAATAGTCATTAATTGCTGCCGTAAATGATCCATCAATATTTGCAAAAGAAGGATCGAAGCTTACATTATCTGCCGCATCATCTAAATCCCGTCCTGTAAACCTTGCGTCTAAACGACCAATCGTTAAACCATCCCCTCTTCGAAGTTCTTTCCAGAATCTTCCTTCACCAACTCTTAGATTACTTTGCAAAATCAATTCTTTACTCAGACCTGTATAGTAACTCATCTTAGTGGCAATGGCATCTTTCTCGGCATCAGTTAACCAACCACCTTTTAATAAAGCTGTGGCATATTCTCCTATCGCAAATTGCTCAGATTCTTTCAAAGTTTTTTGAAGGTCTTGTTGTAAAGCAGGGGCTAATTTTTTGTGATACCAAGCAGCTGCAGTAAAAGAGGGAATATATAAAGCACGAGGTAAATCATTCCCGATATAATAATCATTGGTTCCAAAATTCAGCACTGCTGAAATCAAGAAAATACCATTTACATAAATGCGGTAACGGTCTTGTAAAAATTTACTTAACCCAGCGGCTCTTGTAGTACCATAACTTTCACCAGCCAAATATTTAGGCGAACCCCAACGTTCGTATCTTGATAAGAAATGGCGGATAAAAGAACCCATCGATGATATGTCTTCCTCATAGCCATGAAATTGTTTGGGAGACTCTCCAGGTGCAGCCCTGCTGAATCCTGTGGAAACAGGATCAATAAAAACAAGATCTGATTTACTTAACCAGGTGAATTCATTATTGATATATTGGTAAGGAGGTGGCGGTGCCAAACCATCATCTTTTAGAAGTACTCTCTTGGGTCCAATACCACCCATATGCAACCATACAGAAGAAGAACCCGGACCTCCATTAAATGTAAAAGTAACTGGCCTCTTTCCCGCTTCTTCTCCCTCCTTTTTATAATACGTAAAAAATACTTTTGCAATTAATTTACCTGTGTCGTTCTTTAAATTAAGGTATCCGGTACTAGCCGTATAATCTATCTTTTTCCCTTCCACCGTTACACTATTATGGGTAACAGTTACTTCCACACCTGCAGGAATTAATTCAGCAATGGTTGGGCTGGTTGCTGCTTTTTGAGCCAATGCAAAAAATGCAATAAAACAACTAGTCAAAAATAAAAGGTATTTTCTCATGTATATAAATTGGATTGTTAAGATAGGAATTGTTTGGAAATTATGATTCCTTACCCGCTATTACTATAACAATTTCGCCTTTCACTGTTTTTTCTTTAAAATAGGCAGCTACTTCCTGCAATGTTCCGCGTTTATTTTCTTCAAACATTTTGGTGAGTTCCCGGCTAACACAACAAATTCGGTCTGCTCCAAAATAAACAGCCAATTCTTCTAAGGTTTTCACCAAGCGCATCGGACTTTCATAAATGATCATCGTCCTTTCTTCTAAAGACAATTGTTTTAATAAAGTCATCCTACCTTTTTTCATCGGCAAAAATCCTTCGAATACAAAACGGTTTGTGGGGATACCACTATTT
Organism: Bacteroidota bacterium; assembly: GCA_025363385.1. Classification (GTDB taxonomy): domain Bacteria; phylum Bacteroidota; class Bacteroidia; order Chitinophagales; family Chitinophagaceae; genus Sediminibacterium. Next base: position 28,384 of record JANYEA010000031.1, read on the forward strand.
ACCAGGGCTGGAACAAATGCTGCCGCTCCAGGCAAACAATTCACGATGACATTATTTTTGATACACTCACGTACCAATAAAAAAGCAGGATCTGATATACCTGGGGTTCCAGCATCCGTAATCAGCGCCATGGTTTTACCGGCCACCAATTGATCTACAATATGCTGCACAATTTTGTGCTCATTGTGTTGATGATAAGGCGATAAGGGCTTACTGATCTGATAGTGATGCAATAATTTAGAAGAAGTACGGGTATCCTCGCATAGTATCACGTCTACCAGCTGCAATACTTCAATGGAGCGGAGTGTGATATCTTTTAAATTGCCCAAGGGCGTTGGTACGAGGTATAGCATAGAAATAATGCTAGTTGACCATTTCTATTTCAAAAAATTCCATTACCGGATTAGCCAATAATTTCTGACAAGTTTCTTGAGCTACTTGTTTAGCCGCTTCTTCACTTGCAGCTTCCACAGCCAAAGTAATATGCTTACCCACACGAACATCAGAAACGCTAGAAATACCAAGGTTTTTTAATCCACCCATTACGGCTTTTCCCTGAGGGTCTAACAAGTCTTTCAGTGGCATTACTTTGATCTGAACATGATAAATCATACAAGTTGAATTAGGTTATTTATAGTACAAAGATAGAATTGTATATGCTATAAAACTAAGTGTAACGGCTAACCAGCCCAAAAATAGGGATGAAACCAATGCTACAACAGCAATTAAAATAAATGGCAACAAGGCTTTCAAAGAAACCTGCTTAAATTTCAAAGCCATCATGGGAAGGGTAGAAACCATTAAATAACTGGCAAAAATGATGATAGCATACCAAAACCAATAATTGCGCAATAAATGAATCACCCAGGCATCTTTACTGAACCAGTACACTAATGGAAAAGAGGCAATCCAAATTCCAATGGCAGGAATGGGCACTCCTTTAAAACCATAGTTCTGTTCGGTATCAATATTAAATCTGGCAAGTCTATAGGCCCCGGCACATGGAACAATAAATGCTGGCAATAAAAATAAACTGCTTATTTCCAATCCTCCCTCTAATTGAGAAAAACTCAATCGCAGAAATTGATAAATGATCAGACCTGGAGCAACTCCAAAACTCACCAGGTCTGCTAACGAATCTAATTGCTTACCCAATTCTGAGGGTGCTTTTAAAAGACGCGCTACAAATCCATCGAAAAAATCAACAATAGCGGCAATTGCAATGAAGATGCTAGCCATATAAATCCTTTCAGGGATCTCTACTAAATTTTCACCAGCCGCATCATAACTAACTGTTAAACCTGTTTGCATGATGGATACAATTGCCATGCAACCGAAAAAAAGATTGGCAAGGGTAAACAGATTCGGGATTTGTTTTTTCATTTTCAGGTTCTATGATTTTTTCATCAGTCTTTCAATTTCCTCCACAGTAATCGGGATATTCTTCATCAGATCCTGGTTGCCATTTTTGGTGATCCAATAATTGTTTTCGATACGTACACCCATCTTTTCTTCTTCAATATAGATTCCGGGTTCAATGGTAAAAACCATTCCCGCCTTAATAGGTGCTGTGCGGGTTCCAAGGTCATGCACATCTATTCCCAAATGGTGTGAAATACCATGGTATAAATATTTACGGTAAGCCCTGTTTTCTTTGTCCTCGTTTTTAACATCCGCTTTTGTGATTAAGCCAATCTTTAAAAATTGATTCGTTGCCTCATCTCCTACTTTATCTGTATAATCCACAATACTGATGCCTGGTTTTAAAATCCCTTTACAATAAAGGTGAATTTGTAAACAAGCATTGTACACTTCTTTCTGACGGGCAGTGAACTTTCCGTTTACAGGAATCGTTCTGGTAAGGTCTGCACAATAGCCACCATATTCAGCCCCAAAATCCATCAATATTAAATCTCCGGATTTGCATTCCTGATTATTAGAAACATAATGTAAAATTCGTGCGTTATCACCACTCGCAATAATACTTCCATAAGCTGGGCCTGCTGAACGCTGACTTAAAAAACTATGAAATATTTCGGCCTCGATTTCATATTCCATCACCCCAGGCTTAATAAATTTCAACAACTTGCGAAAAGTATTGTCGGTGATGTCGATTGCTTTTTGTAAAACAGCCACTTCGCCTTTTGTTTTAATACCCCGAAGTTCTTTCATAATCTTTGCTGCCCTTGCATAATTGTGCAAAGGGTAGCGGCTTTTCATCTCAGCTATAAAACGATAATCGCGAGATTGGATCAGAGAATCCTTACGATCATTTTCGTTAGAATCTAAATAGATGGTATCTGCCAAGTGCACCCAGGTCTGTAACATTGCATCGATACTATCAAGCCATAAAATGGTTTTGATACCTGAGATTCTGGTTGCTTCGTTAGAACGCAATCTTTTTCCGTTCCACTTTTCTTTTAATTCATTGGGGCGAACCAATACCAACACTTCCCGATATTTAGGATCCGGACAATCTGGAAATAAAATCACCATGGTATCTTCCTGTTCAACACCAGAAAGCCAATACAAATCGGTATTCTGCTTAAACACAAGCAAAGCATCACCATTCGAGGGCCACTCATCGTTGCTTACAAAAATGGCAATACTATTAGGCTTCATTTCTTTTATAAAGCGCTTTCTATTTTCAATAAAAATGGCAGGATCTAATGGTAAATATTTCATAACTCGCAATTGATGTACTGCAAGATAAAAATTAAGCAGCATACTAAGTTGCTTACTCAATAAAAACCCGAAATAAGATAGAAGAAAATTATTTGACCTAGAACTTCACTGTTGGGCATTTGATGGCGGAAGAGCTATTGCTAAATACACCGCTCTTTACAATAGATAATTCATAAGCTCCTCTGGTGCCATTTAAATTACCTAATGAAGAAACAGTGGCATCATAATTCACGGTAAACTTAAGATCGTTAACTTGATAACCTAACATAGGAATTAAGGCATCATGATTGCGATAATATAATCCCACAATCAATTGCTGTTCTCCATCCCCACTCAAATTTCGGTTTGCATTTACCCCTAATACGGTTTCCCAGCTGGCACCCATTTTGCTTACATAGATATTGGGATTCAAAATCCAGAGGTTTTGTATTTTAACACTTGCATTTGCAAATGCAGTATACCTCCTGTTTAAACGATTATCCACAACTGAAGTGCTGAAAAAACTTGCTTCGGGTCTGTTTACATGTGATAAACTAATTCCCGCATTCATATACACATTATCGGAAGCAAAATAGGCATAGTTTAATCCAATATTTAAATCGAGATAACCCACAGCACTATAAGCAAAGGGTTCATTGGAAGGAATCGTAATATCGAAAAATTTACCATTCCATTGATTGTCGAAATTTAGTTTAGAAATGTCTATTTTATTTTGAACATAACCCAAGGTGAATCCGCCACTCAATAAACTATTATATCCTACCATCTGATGATAGGCAATCGACCCATACGCACCAGTTTTGCTTAAGCTTCCGGCACCAGCTACGTCTTTTAATATAGAACCGCCAATACCCAACCACCCATTTTCGAATCTATCTTCCAAAACACGGGTATCGCCCCAGATACTCATGGTGTTATATGGTGTGCCCACATTAGCCCATTGTGTTCGATAGTTGCCTCCAACACGATAACTATAATCTGGATTAAATCCGGTATTTGCAGGATTCACTAATAAAGGTGCATTGAAGTATTGCGAAAAATGCAAGTCCTGCCCACTCGCCTGAAGCGTTAAAAAAACGAAGCAACTAATAATGATTCTTTTAATTCTATTCATATTTCTACGATCACCTCAATAAAGTAATATCTCCTTTCTTCACAAAAGTTTCCTTATTGCTAAACACAGCTTGCAATGTGTAATGATACACATCTTGCGCCAATAGTTTTCCGTTAAAAGTTCCATCCCATCCTTGGGTTGGATCTGCACTTGCATATACCATATTCCCCCATCTATCATAAATGCGCCAAGTCATTTGAGCAATTCCATATCCACGAACATAAATACGATCATTAGTGCCATCTGCATTTGGCGTAAATGCATTGGGTACATCACATCCGGGATTAATGGTTACTGAAATTTGCTGGCAAGTTGTATCGCTACATCCACCTGCATTAAATACTACCAAACAAGCATTATAGACGCCTGTAGCAGGATAAATATGTGAAACCAGTGTGTCTTTCCTATTCGTTATAACAGAATCTCCATCTCCAAAAATCCATTTATAAAAAACACCGCCAATACTAATATTATTGAACACCACTGCGGTATTTGGAAGCGTTGGCTGTGGTGAATAATAGTAGCTTGCAGTTGGTTTAGATACCACACTAATAGTGAATCTTGTTGTATCCGTTAAATTACATGTACTTGGATCATTTGCGATTAATGTAACCTGATAAGTTCCAATAGTTGGATATAGATGTGTGGGATTGGTAAGTGTTGATTTTATTGAACCATCTCCAAAATCCCAGATAAAATTCAATCCCCCAAGAGATGTATTTGTGAACTGTGCATTATAAGGAGCACAACCCACATCAGGTGTTTGAAACTGTGCTTTTACATTTGCAGCAATATGTAATTGTACGGGCAAAGTATCAAACTTGTTACAGTAATTGCTATCAATTAAAACAAGTTTCACATCATAGGTTCCTACTGCGCCATACGTATGTGTTACCGTTTCATTACCTGCAATGCTGGAACTTCCATCACCAAAGAGCCAACGAAAAGAATTGGCTGTAAATGGTTTGGCCGGACTAACAGGGGGAATGGAAAGATTTGTAAAATCATAGGTCAATGATTTACAGGATCCAACTTTATTTGGTTTAAAATTCAAAATCGCTGCATCATTTCTTACACGAATGTTTACTACAGAAGAATCAGCAATATTGCAACTAGAAGAATCTATAGAAATTAATTTTACGCGATAAAAACCAACGGTATTAAAAACATGCGATGTTTTAGGTGCTGCAGTAGTATCTCTTTTGGAACCATCATTATAATCCCAGATATATGTTTTACCCATGGCTAAAGAATCTTCAAAAGTGACCGTTAATGGAACACAACCTGAGGTATCACCCACTTTTCCGTTTATAGAAGTTACCAGATCAGTTCCCACACCAGCTAAATTGAAAGCAATTTTTATTGCCGCTAAATTACATCCAGTAAATCCGCCGCTCTGCGATCCATTATTTTGAGCCCATGCACCGCCCGTTGTTGGAAATTTAGTACCTCCTCTACAGTTTGCACATACAGATTGATAAATAATTCCATTACGGTCGAAACGACTGGTACCGCCATCCACATGGTCTGGGAAAGTGCCTCCCACCTGGCCATAAAAACTTCCGTATTTAATGGTGCTGGCATCTTTTGACAATACGATAAAGTAGAAATCACTTCCATCCGTAGTAAGTGATACTGCATCGGAACCAGCTACTACTGTCATTCCTTTTGTACCTGCAGAAGGTACATAATTTTCTCTTTTATTGGCATCGCCACCCCAACCCGAAACATACATATTTTCACAACGGTCAATTAAAAATGCCGTTGGAGAAATATTGGGGATACTTGAGTTAGTTCCGAAATTGGTTGAGAAAATAATACTAGTTAAATTCTGATTAAGCTTTGTAATAAATTGCTTACCGCCTGGTTCCGCATACACTCCTGGAGTAGTTGTGATATTACCAGTGGTGGTTCCCATGATATAAGGGAAAGAGAATTTATCGAATTGAATACCATAAATAATATCAACCCCAGAAGAACCATAAAAACTGGTTTTCTTGATCAATCCTGCATTACTAAAAATGGCAACAAATCCATCCGCTACATCACCGAAATAACTGGCACCAATGGTTCCAGTTTTATCACCAGGAAAATCCGTGCTAGCTGTGGCACCACCCACATAAATATCATTATTTGAAGGATTCAATGCAATTACAAAACCCGCATCATCATTGGATCCTCCAAGGAAAGTACTAAATAAAGGAGTTGATAAATTTGGATTAAACTTTAATACTACGGCATCTTGTGAACGAGCGCCTACACTTGGTGAAAGACTTGGAAATGCTGCATTAGCTACAGGAAAATTAGCAGATTGTGTACAAGATGCGAGGTAAATATTATCTACTGCATCCACGATCACTTCACTTCGTGCATCATCACCATAATTACGCAGAATTGATTCATAACAAGGTCCGGCCTGTGAGTTACAATCTGATTTCTCTCGAATATTAACCCCATCGTTTTCAGCCCCTCCAATTATTCTGGAACCAATTATGCCTGTTCCATCAAAATTTAATTTAGAAAGTACAATATCCCATTTACCTCCTGTACCCAAACGGTTACCAGGATAATCGATTGAATTGGTTCTTCCTGCAATTACTAAATTATTATTCCCATCTACTACTAAACTATGTGGCTGTTCGCTTCCAGTTGTTCCTCCAATATAAGTGGCATATACACGATCAGAACCCGAGGCATTAAATTTCATGATCGCAATATCTGTTCCACCTTTCGGACCTTTAAATGAGGATTGAAATGCGCCCACACTTACTGGGAAACCCTGATCAAATACTGTTCCCCCCGCATAAAAATTTCCCTTATTATCATAAGTGGCTGTATATCCCCAGTTGTCTGCAATACTTCCTGTAAAAGTGGAAAATATCAAAGGATCTATCACCAATGTTTCTCTAGGATTGATGGGTTCATTTAATTGAAAACGTACAATATTTCCTTTTAATACAAAATTACTTGAGACATCTTTTTTTCCAATACTAGTTAATTGATAAGAAGTGGGTTTTAATTCTGTAATATCCTGTGCCGTATTCTTGATAACGAGATTGCCATCACTAATTTTTAGTCCATCCGCACCTGTAATATAAAGTGCTATCTGATTAGGATCTCCCCCTGGATATACAATAAAATCGTATTTCAACTTTCCTTGATCGCTATAATATCTGACATCAATATTCGGATAGATTTCACGATAGGTTACAGCATTAAAAAGTTTACAACGTGCTGCCCATTTCTGTGGATCGTTTCCAATAAAATAATTGTTGTAAGTATTCAGTGGTTTATCCGGAACAGCAAGTGGTGATGGATTCGCATTGAGGAAATTAACTTCATATACATGTCCCCTTAAATCATTGCCAGCAGTATTTGTAACTGATGAATTTGTTTTATTTGAAATCGATTGAATCTTCTTGATGGCAGTGCCACCTGAATTTTCAGTTTTATTTGCATGACCAGCATGATCTTTTAAGTCGGCAGGATTATACAAGAGAATTTTATAACCCCCATCTGCTTTCAATGCAAAAGCGCCGGTAGTTAAATTTCCTTTGAATTGAATTTGTTTATCCCACTGACCTTTGTTCTCTACAAATTCTAAATAGCCCTGGGCAATAGACTCGCTAAAGATCAAAGAAAACAGGAATAATATGAAAATTCTAACCAATGTTTTCAAGAACTTAATTTTAAAAGTTAAGATATCTTACTCCACCCATTTTTGCCCTTCTGCGATTGAAGGTAATTTTTCAATTGCAAATTCTTTGCCATTATTAGGTCTGCATCCTCCTCAACCAATTTTTCGGCTACTTCTTTGGCTTTTTCAAGTAAGGCCTTATCATTAACAATACTTGCCAGCTTAAAGTTCAATGCACCACTTTGTCGGGTTCCCTCAATATCGCCCGGACCGCGTAACTCCAAGTCTTTCTCTGCAATCTTGAAACCATCATTGGTAGCGCACATTATCTTGATACGTTCTCGGGCCTCATTGCTTGCTCGGACACTAGTTAATAAAATGCAAAAACTTTTTTCAGTACCCCTCCCAACCCTTCCCCGAAGCTGGTGAAGCTGCGAAAGGCCAAATTTTTCTGCACTTTCAATCACCATCACAGATGCATTGGGCACGTTTACGCCAACTTCAATTACCGTTGTACTTACCATGATCTGTGTATCCCCGCTCACAAAACGTTGCATATTGGTCTCTTTCTGTTCTGATGGCTGCCTGCCATGTACCATACTGATTCTATATTTGGGTTCGGGGAAATAAGATTTTACTTGTTCGTATCCCTGCATCAGATCCTCATAGCTAAGCTTTTCACTTTCTTCAATCAGTGGATAAATAAAATAGATCTGCCTTCCTTTTACTAATTCAGTTTTTACAAAATCCATGACGGAAGCCCTTGCGGTTTCATATCGATGAACAGTAGTGATCGGAATCCTACCTGGTGGTAATTCATCCATCACACTATAATCCAGATCGCCATAGGCCGTCATTGCCAGTGTACGAGGAATGGGTGTTGCCGTCATTACTAATACATGAGGAGGCAATACTGCTTTTGACCATAGTTTGGCTCTTTGTGCCACACCGAATCGATGCTGTTCGTCAACTATTACAAGACCCAAATTTTTAAATTGTACCACATCTTCGATCACTGCATGTGTACCCACCACAAAATGTATGGTATCGTCGAGTAAGCCCTGTAAAATTCTTCGCCGTTCTTTCGTTTTAGTACTACCCGTTAGCAAGGCAATTTCAACGGGCATTTCTTTCAACAATTCACTCAAGCCAAAATAGTGTTGCTGTGCTAAAATTTCGGTAGGTGCCATCAAGCAACTTTGAAATCCATTGTCTGCCGCCAGTAACATACTTAGTAATGCCACGATTGTTTTTCCGCTTCCCACATCGCCCTGTAATAAGCGATTCATTTGATGTCCGCGTCCGGTATCGTTTCTGATTTCTTTTAAAACTCTTTTCTGTGCACCCGTTAATTCAAAGGGTAAATAGGTAGCATAAAAAGTATTGAAGATGTCTCCCACTTTTTCAAAGACCACCGACTTACTTACACGATGCCGTTCAAGTCTCGTTAAATTTAATCTTACTTGTGCAATAAAAAATTCTTCGAACTTTAAGCGCTGCATTGCCTTTTGATATCCCTGTGCAGATTTTGGAAAATGAATCTGACAATTGGCTTCATACCTGTTCATCAAATGCAATGCTTGACAAATGGGTTCTGGAATATTTTCAATAAGCTCGTCAGGATGCATGATCGAAATCAATGCATAGGTAAGTTTGCCAATTTGCCTTCCGTTTAAACCCCTTGCTTTCAGTTTTTCGGTACTCGGATATACAGGCTCTAAAAAACTACTGCTTTCTGCTTTTGCTGGAACATACGACTCAATTTCGGGATGCACAATCTGTGGCTTCCCATTAAAAAATCCGGTTTTACCAAAAACCAAATAAGTAGATCCCTCAATAAGATTTTTATGCACCCAGCTAATCCCTTGAAACCAGGCAAGTTCTAAAGTTCCCGTGTCGTCTATTAACTTTGCTACCAGTCGTTTTCCTCGTTTTTCACCCACCGTTTCGAAATACATCAGTTTACCCACTACTTGAATATAATCGGTATCCGGACTGATATCCTTGATCTTATTCACTTTTGTTTTATCAATATGCCGATTAGGGAAATGATTGAGCAGGTCGCCGAAAGTAAAAATTTCCAGCTCTTTTTTAAGCATATCAGCACGCAAAGGCCCAACACCCTTGAGGTATTCTATTGGGGATTGTAATATGTAATTATTCTGGCTGATATGAATCATTAAAAAATATACTGCAATGTTACTACAAAGCTGTCTTTAGTTGATGTTACAAACTTATCCTGCATTTCTTATCTTCGCCGAATGGCAAAAGAGGTTGTTTTAAGTGGAATCAGGCCAACAGGCTTTTTGCACCTAGGTAATTATTTTGGTGCAATGCGAAATTATGTGAGAATGCAGGACGAGTTCAACTGCTATTTTTTTGTGGCCAATTGGCATAGTTTAACTACCCATCCAGATACCAGTGAGCTGAGGAACAGTGTGCATAGAGTGATCGCTGAAAATATTGCCTGCGGGTTAGATCCAGAAAAAGTGGCATTTTATGTGCAAAGTGATGTGCCTGAAATTGCAGAATTATACCTGTACTTAAATACCATGGCTTATAAAGGGGAGTTGGAAAAGACAACCACTTTTAAAGAAAAAGTAAGATTGAGCCCTGAAAATGTAAATGCAGGATTGTTAACCTATCCTGTTTTAATGGCAGCAGATATTTTAATTCATCGTGCGGTAAAAGTGCCTGTTGGTAAAGATCAGGAGCAGCACTTAGAAATGGCACGCAATTTTGCTGAACGTTTTAACCATCGCTATGGAGATGTGTTTCCTTCACCGCAGGCTTTCAATTTTGGAGGAGAGTTGGTTAAAATTTTAAGTTTAGATGGAAATGGCAAAATGAGTAAGAGTGAGAATCATATGAATACCATTTATCTGGCCGATGATGATGAACAGATCCGTAAAAAGATCATGAAAGCAAAGACTGATGGGGGTCCGCTCACTCCTAATAGTGCCAAGCCAGATTATATTGAAAATTTATTTACCCTGATGGGTCAGGTAAGTTCGGTAGATACGGTTCAGAAATTTGAGGCAGATTTTAATGCCAGTTCAGAGGGTAATTGTATTATTCGCTATGGTGATATGAAGAAGCAATTGGCTGCAGATATGGTGGAATTCATCAAACCTATCCGAAGTAAAGCAGCAGATATTCAGCAAAATAAGGAGCTCCTACATAAAATCATTCGTCAGGGAGCCGAGAAAGCACGTATCAGTGCCGGGGCAACTTTGAGCTTGGTTCGCGATGCGATGGGAATGAACTAAAAGACTCTGAAACAGTTTTAAAAAATATTTGATTTAAATGCCGATGGCATAACCTTTTTCGTACTTTCAACTATATGGCTAAACTTAAGAAACCTAAACACGTAGCAATAGCTGGTAATATTGGTGCTGGTAAGACTACACTAACCGAAATGCTGAGTAAGCATTATCGCTGGATTCCTCAGTTCGAGGACGTAGACCATAATCCATACCTAATGGATTTTTATGAGGATATGCCAAGATGGAGTTTCAACTTGCAAGTATATTTTTTAAATAGCAGGCTTACACAGTTATTAGAAATTCATCATGGAACAGAAACGGTGATTCAAGACCGTACCATTTATGAAGATGCCAATATATTTGCACCCAATTTGCACGAAATGGGATTGATGAGTAAACGTGATTTTGATAACTACTATCAGTTTTTTCAGACACTTAAAACAATGGTGCAACCTCCAGACCTGATGATTTATCTGAAGTGTTCAGTGCCTACATTGGTATCACAAATTCAAAAGAGAGGACGTGAATATGAAGAAAATATTCGCTTAGATTATTTGAAGCGATTAAATGAACACTACACTCGTTGGGTGGATGGTTATAAAGAAGGTCAATTATTAATTATCGATTGCGATAAAAATAAATTCGCAGAAAACGAAGAGCATTTTGGAGAAATCATCAGCAAAGTAGACAGTATGTTATTCGGACTGTTTTAATTAATTCGTACTTTAAAAAAAAGACCGGCCTTGCAGCTGGTCTTTTTTATTGATGTATAATTTTATAGTTGCTTGTATTTTATTTAGGCTTGTATTTTATTTCCCCTCCATCGCATGCGTTGGAGGGGTGGCTGGAGCGGCAGAGCGAACAGACGGGGTGGTTAAAAAGATTTAGCCCTCCCAAAAAAAGGTGTTTTCCCAAAAGAAAACGCTATGACTTTTAATTTCTACCTATTATTTTTATTCCAGTTTTTATACCCCCCATTTCGATTTACCCCTACGAATTAGTATTTGTTTATTCCGACATAAAGGACGGTGAATGTTTAGCGCAATCTGGGTTTTGGTCACAATTTTTTACCAGACCTGTAGGCCACAGGCAGAAATAAAAAGGACGGCTATTGGTACGAAAACCAAACTGGCAAAGCAAACCCAGACCAGCAGGATTCTGAAATCTGGCACATTGCAGTAATAGCAATTCAAAAACCGCTGAACATTTGAACCATGGTGTTAGACAGGGGAATTTATTTCAATTATTTAAAAATGAAACTTAAAATTTTAAACAAAAGGAAATTAATATTAGGAATTTCAATTTTATCCCTTTTAACCTTTTCAATTTTAGGTTGTTTTAAAACAACAAATAAAAAGATAACTGAACAGACAAGTGATCAAATTTTAAATAAAATTATAAATGATACAAATTTCACCGTTTATAAAACAAATTTGAATTTACTTGTTTCTAAATCTTTTGCGAAAACGAATATTGAAGATATAGATGAACAAGATTTTATTAGATTATTTAAAGAGTCAACCGAAAACAATTTAGATTCAAAAACGAAAATATCAAATTATTTAGGGTTCCAAAATTCAAATGAATTTTGGAATATAAGAACCAGACTAAATTCAAGTCTATCTCAGCTTATTAGAAAATATGATTTCAAAAAAGTTTCAAAAAATCAATGGTATCCTCTATTTAAAAAATCAAATAAGATTTCTTTAAATCAATTACAGCCAATAGTTACAACATTTATGCTGAATCCCAATAATTGTATTGAACAATATAAAGATTGCATTGATGACGCAAATGCACAATTTTCAGTAGAAGTATTAGGTTGTGTTGGTTGGGGAGCGTTAGGTTGGACCGTTGTAGGTGGAGTATTATTCGTTGGCTGTGAGGGATTGAGTTACTATCATTTAACTACAATGAAAAGGAAATGCGAAAGTTCTTATAAATCATGCAAATAAATTAAAATCTAAAGACTTCTTTATGCAAACCACAAAAAATAATTTACCAATTACAATTTTAAAATTATTTCCAGGTATACTAAGTATATTAATTATTAGGATTAGGTATTATAAACGCAAAGTGTTTTTAGGTAGTTGTAAGGATGTGGAATTTGATGAATCATTCTTTGTAAAACATCATTGAATAATCCCTTCCTTCTGTTTCTTCTGTTGA